>CAZTRY010000038.1:12026-30549 GCA_964616525.1 uncultured Sphingobacterium sp.
AAGTTCCCTCCTGCGTCGGGATGACAACGTGGTTTGATTTAATCTCCGTTTTCACTTGTCAACTGTCAACTCTCAATTAAATAGCCAAGTTCCCTCCTGCCTCGGGATGACAACGTGGTTTGATTTAGTCTCCGTTCTCAACTGTCAACTGTCAATTGTCAATTGTTAACTGTCAACTCCCTACTCCCAGCCCTTCGGCACCTTCAAACTCCACACCTCACTATCCAGTAAATAGTTTGGCTCTGCTGCGCCTCCTGCCACCCAGATCTTATCTTTGAAAACGAAAGCAGCATGTTCATGTCTTTTAGTCCATTTTACATCCGACTTAAGTTCGGTCCATGTTTTACCATCTTTTGAATACCAAACGTCGCCCTTATTGCCTGATTCAGCCCAACCACCCAATACCCACATTCTGTCTCTGTAAACCAGAGCAGAGAACCAAATTCTTGGACTCCATGGAGCAGATGCAGTGACTTGAGTCCAGTTTACCCCGTCTTTGGAGCACCAGACATCATTCAACGCATCAGGTTTTGGTGCGCGCATTCCGCCACCAATAATCCAGATCTTTCCATCAAACACAAGCGCCTGTCCGTGAGTTCTTTTTGACCAGGGTGCATTGGCAAGCTCAAGCTTCCATTCTTTGCCATCTGCTGATGACCAGACATCATTAAACAGGGTAGTATCATTATTCTTATAAAAATCGCTGGTGCCACCCATGATCCACATACGGTCCTTAAATACGACAAAGCCCGGTGCCAATCTTGGGCTCCAGCCTGCATTGGGGGTTTCGAGTACCCATTCAGCTCCATCTTTCGATGACCAAACCTGATTACTGGTATTGGTGCCCGGCAATTTACGGCCTCCCATTATCCACATTCTGTTTTTAAAAACCATTGCTGCAGGAAGATCGCTATGCTGCCAGGGAGCAGTTTCTGTTACTCTTGTCCAGTTCTTTCCGTCCGGAGATTTCCAAACATCGCGCGGATTTGGTAGCTGAGGTGTAAACCATCCGCCAAGAATCCACATATTTCCTTTAAACACAAATTCGCCCTGAGAATCACGGGCCTGCCAGGCTGCTTCTCTGGTCTCCTGCACCCAATTCAGGCTGCTTTGTTGTGCAAAGGAATCCGAATTCAATCCGATGCAAAAAAGTGCTATAAATACTATATGCTTCATACTCAATGAAATAGTTTCAGTTCGCCGGTTTGGGATGAATGTTAATAATTTATCGAAATTGTAGATTGTCCCTCAGGCAGGCTGATGCTCAGTGCTTTTGACTTCTGATCATACTTCCAGTTCTTTAACATTAACCCATTTTGAATAATTGATTTGGGTTTTAATCCCATAAGCATAGTCATTTCAACAGGACTATCAGATTTAAGTTCAAGAACAGTTTCTGATGAAGAAATCACAAGTGAAGTGGCAACAGGAGCACTGAGTTTTATGCCCGAGCCATAGCCTTCAAAGGTCTTTCCATCAAAATAGGCTTCCTTAAGTTTATTGTCTGAAATAAGTGCCGAAAATTTGGAAGCATCTGTTTTAAAACCTTCTACTCCTGAATCTGAACCTTCATTTATTCTGAAAAAGCCATAATGAATAGAACTTCCTTCATTCAACATAGCTCCAATCCATCCATTTGAATCGATCCGTTTTGGTTTTGGCCTGGAGGCATATTCAGCGTTGGCAGTTTTACTTTCAGGAACCATTACGGCAAGAAAATCAGCATCCTTCATCCTTTCGGATGAAATGGCAATAAAACTCTCATCACGATCTGAATTTCTGATCCGGCTTGTCAATGCCTGCGGAGAAAGTATATCCATTGTTAAACGTGCTGCCGGACGGGTTATGGTCACGCGGCTATCCGCATAAGTAATAGAGCTTTTACCATTGGTATGCTCAGCATGAAAAATCCAGTTATAAGAATGTGCCTCAGGGCTTTTTACCTGATCAAAAAGAAATACCGGACCATTCTTTGAGCTTAATAAAGTCCGGGTGTATTTTGAAACCTTATTTTTATAAACGCTGGTCAGATCACCAACAGCTGCCATTGCATTATTTCCTGCGAAGGAATGAATCATTTTAGGATGTGTTCTGAGAGCTGCAATTCCGTTTTCAAAATCACCTACAGCCTGACTCTCGGCATTCATATCTACCAGCATTACATTATGACCTATCGCCTGGGTATAATAACCCGGAAAATAGAGATTTCCATAATAATCACTGCTATGACCTGCATCACTCAGGAGTTCTTCGCCATTATGCGTTAATAAAATTGTACCCTGATCGGCATGGTAATGATTCCCGTTGGGTCCGGCCTTAAAGATCATCATACTACCCGAATCTTCCCAGGAAGTCCTGCTAACCATATGACCCTTCCCTTCAAAATGTTTTGACAATGGAAGTGTTTCCCTCCCAATCGGCGTAATCCCTTCGGTATACCATAAATAAGGAATGATACCTCCCCTTGCCTTACCCGAATCCCAGGATGGTTTTACATATTTATACATGAAGGGATCCTTCATTTTATAAACCAGCCATTGCATCGGCTGTTGGGTGAAATTATAAGTATGTGAAACATCCCCTAAATCCTGGTAGGCTCCATCCTTTGCCTGGGTAACATAAATAGGGTATTGATAGAACTCCTTCAAATTGGTTGTGGAAGTATAATCAACCCCAAAATTCCGCTCTAATGAATAAAGAAATTCCACCAGTTCACGATAGCCCATTTCCTGATAAGTATAGGGTTCATTATAGCTGCCTTCGGGCAACATGGTACGGTCGATAAACTGCTTAGTCTTGGCAAGAATACCCGACAAATAGGGCTCTAAACCCGGTAAATTCGGATCATCATTTGCGATGGCAATAGCAGCGACACCAACTCCCGAAAGTATCACCCCGATATGATTGGAATTACTTGATGGCATACGATTCAGTTCAACCATATCACGGTAAAACGGTTTAATCGATTTTTCCATTATTCCATTCCGAACCGTTTTTTGCTCATCTGCACTCAGCAAATTATATAAAATATCATATCCTATGCCGGCTGCAAATGCTGCAGGAGCTCCGGGATAATAGGTATGATTACCATTCGCTTCCATCCAGGGATGATTCCATGAAGGCAAAATACTAAGCTTTAAAAGTGCTGCCTTTGCTCTGTTAGCTGCATCCTTATTTTTTGTTAATGCATATTGCCAGGCTTCGCTGGTTATCACTCTGGCAAGCGCATTCTGGGTATTATACCAGCCACCCATTCCAGCACTTGCATAAGGACCGCCGGTTACTGACTCCGGGGCGACCATATTCTGTGCAGGAAGCTTATCCAGATCAAGTGTAGATGGCTTATAGCTTTGAATTAGATTATTGAGAAGTTTCTTTGCAGATTCGGGTTCAGGTCCTGACATACGGGCATCCAGTTGAGCCTGGGAATGAAATACCCTTGGATGTACGCCTGCTGCATGATCAGCAAGAGGAACTATAAATCCTAAATCCCATGAAAATTGCTCTGCTCCGACTCCTGCCTTAGCTCTGATCTTCCATTGCCCCCGTGGATCTGCCGGCTTGATTTTGTAAACGGCATTATTTGACCATATACCATCTGAAGCCTTCAGATCACCATGACCTCCATCATCATAAAATTTAATATTGCTTAATATCGTTATGTTGTCCGGACTAATAAGTTCGGCATTAACCTGATTTAGCGCTTTACCGTCCTCAGCAGATATACTCAGACTGATTGTTTCATCATTTGAGTAATGCTTATTTAAAACCGCATGGCCAAACTGCTCAAACCAGGTTGAATTTGGAGATTTAGCAATAAATTGTCTGGATCTTTCACCATTAAGTTTAAACTCGTCAATCAGTATGCTGTAACTTGGTAAATGATTTACCAGGGGATAAAAGGCCTTTAATACCACAACCTGTAAATGAGCACCTTCATTTAGTGCTATTCCATTCAAACTAAAAGAGCTGAGCGGGATATCCAATTCCACCCAGGCATTTGCCTTTGGTGATAAAATGGTATGGGTGAATAATTTGCCATCGAAAGTCCCGAGGGAAACATCCAGCTTCTCAGGTTTTCTGTCGGTCATAAAATAATATGCAACCTTTAGGCGGGTAGAATTCAGTGCATACATGTCAATGCGCTTGGTGAAGCCCTGTGTGAGATCATTGGCATCATTAGGCTTTGTCAGGCGGGAAAGCGAGCTCCCCTTCCCTCCAAAGGCAGGCTCCTTCTTGGTCCCAAATAAGGGATCATAACCGGTGTCCTGCTGATAAGGATAAGGCTCCCAGGTAAACATTTCACCGGTATCGAAATTATCATAAATGACATAGGGCACCCTGCTTCCTGAGGTTTGTGCATTTAATGCAGACACAAAAAGGAAAAGAGACAGGAAAGGGAGGATTGCTTTTATTTTCATAATCTTTTCGGTTGTCGGTTGTTGGTTGTTGGTTGTTGGTGATTTTTTGGTTCATTGTATGATACTGACCTTATATTATGTGGGATTACAATTATTCCATACTAAAACCTTCTTTAAAATCGCAAAGTTCCCTCCTGCGTCGGGATGACATCGTACTCTCTCTAACGCTCCGTTTTCAACCCGATACCTATCCTATCTGATGGACACATTTTCTAATTCGTCATGCTTAGGCATCCAGTATCCCCCGCTGGCGGGGGAATTAAAGGGGGTGGATCCTCCCCTTAGCCCCTCTCCCAAGGAGTCCTTTAGTCCAAAGGGGCACAGCATAGCGCCTAAATCCCTGCCTAATAATAAATTTTGGCATTTAGACATCTGTTTTAAAGATGTGTCCACCCGATAGGATACCTATCGGGTGGCAATTCTCAACTCTCAATTCTCAACTCACTTCACTCTCCCAATCAGTTCCATCGACGCATCAATCAATGCCTGCTCCGCCTGTGGTGCATAAGGACTTCCATTAACGGCATAACCACCCTCAATATATTCTGCGGCCGTAGCGATATAGCCATTAAAGCCCCCTGCAACACCTAAAATAAAGGTATTTGCATAAGGTGACTTTTGTTTAACACTTAAACCAATCTCAGTAAAGACTTCCGCCGGAAAGGTTACGAAAACCGTTGTTCCAATCCGGATAGCCTGCATTGGCATTAAATATGGTGCAGGATTAGCCGGCAAAGCTTCAATCCGTTTAGATTGGTTAACTGCCTGTGTGGCCAGCCAATAGTCGACTTTGTATTTATCCAGAGTTCTCGGACCTATGGTCTTCCCTATATCACCTTTAGCAACCAATTCGCGGGCAGCTTCCTTTAATCGTTCAACTCCTTCCATATCTTTAGGATAATAAATGACCAGTTTTTCCTTTTCATCTAAAGTCTTTTTTGCCTGCTCCTGCCAGCGAAGAGCTTCTTCATGTGTGTAAGGGAAAGTTGTCCGGATCGGGATTTTGAACTTATCATAAGCAACCCTGACCTCCAGATTTGCCGAGGTTTTAATTCCGGGCAATACTTTAAGAACAGCATCAGAAAGAACAAGCCCCTTTTTTTCGGCAAATTCAAAGCTTCTTATTCCCTGCATGAAGGCACCTACTGCCGAGAGTTCTGCCTGATAACCTACCTTGGCATCTCCCTGGGCTGATTGAAAGTAGCCCACAATAACACCTTTGGGCAGTTTTTCTTTGATTCCCCTGATTGAAAAATACGGCCAGTCTTCGGTAAATTTCAGGTTATGAAGATCCAGTGCAGATGGATGGCAGCCATAATTGAAGAATACACCCATTAGTTTTCCCTGAGCATTCTCAACTTTAATAACTGCTGCTTCCGGATCAGGTGGAACACCACCATGCTCCATTCGCCTGTCATTCATTGCCATACCAAAGACTTCTGTTGAATCAGCTCCAATTTTTCCATAAACTCTGCTATTCCATGCATTTACAGTACTTTGAACAGTCCTGCTTATGAAAAATTTAATATATGCATCCTCAAGATTGCCCATTACCGGACCTGAATGGGTATGAGTAGATGAAACTATCACATTTTTAAATGGAATACCGGTTTCTTTATTTACCCCGGTTCTAATCTGGTCCATCACAAGTTCAGACATATTGACCACCGCAACAGTAATCATTGCAGAGCTTGTTCCGTCGGCAGCTTCAACAACCAGACTACGGGCGAAAAGATCATCATGAACACCGGTTGATGTATTGGTTCCCCTGTCGTATCCGGCCATCCTTACCCCAATAGGATTTGGCGGGGTAATTACCGTCTCTGCAACACCTACTTTTATTTGTGCTGATGAAGTTTCAAATAAACCGGTCAACACAATCAGAAAGACTGAGAATACCTTCAAATAATGCATGTTTTTCATAGCATGTTATAAAATTTTGAGCTGAAGATGGATAGATGGCAGATATTCAGCACAATTGATATAATTTTTGGGATGAACCGGTCGGGCTTAGTTTAAGCCGACCGGTTCATCCTTATTTTTATTTGGCTTTTGTCTCAAGCGCATGTACTGAAATCTGAGGTGGATAATTGTATTTCAGTGCCTCGTCTTCCACGTACTTTACAAAATCCTTTTCGTTATTATTTACTTCCCCAAAACTCCATGCACCAAATATCATGTACTCATAACTAAGGTCACTGGTAACCGGCAATTTAAAAACATGGTTACCACCGTAGCTTTTAATAGCCTGGTATTGAGGTCTGTATTTATCTTTGATGACCATACCAATACCCTGCCATGGCACCATTAAAACCTCATCACCGATATCCTCATCCGGAATCCTAGCTTCAACATCTTTTCCCATAGAAATGGCAATTCCATTTTTATTGACTGAAGTATATTCATTCATGATTCTGCGAATACCGGCTCCAAACATCACTTGAGCATTTGGTGCATTAAACTCAGAGAACTTCGTCTCCACTTTGCTCCAGCTTTTACCTGCATAGGCGGTATAATACTGATCCAGTTCATAAAATCCCTGTCCGGAATTCCAATTGGTTGTTCTTACTTTAATCATACTGCGTAATGGGCCATTATAAACCAGATCAAAAGCAAATCGGCTGTCGTCAAAGGGACCTTTATTCTTGAACGGAGAATGATATGCACGTGCCGGTTTTTCCATGTCCATTGGGTTTTCGAAAACACACATCCCACCTGCACCGAAAGTACTGGCTACAGTCATGATATCTGTTCCCATTTCCCATGGCATATAATAACCCGACTTATTGGTTGAATATTCATAATAAGCAGTCAGCATTGGTGCTCTTTTTCCATGAAGATCTACTTCATGAGGATACCATAGTTTCCAGCCCATATCTTTTGATTCCCATAATGGAACAATATGACGTCCGTAATTTGCAATTGATGCATGCACCTGATGCTCATACATTCCACGCTCGTAATGGTCTATATAGATATAAAAATCCCTGGATTCTTTAGCTGCCAGATCCGACATGAAAAAGATCTCATCCCAAATTCCATCTTTATTCTTATCGTCTACCTGAAGTTCAACATAATGACCATTGGTTTCTTTTCTTCTGACATAACCGCTATTGGTCTTAAGTTGTTCAACTGTAGGTTCAGGATCTGAGGGAAGCTTTGGGTCTACAATTCCTATCCAGCGCTCAGGAATATTTTGCATTGGCAAACTGGTGCGTGGCACAACAATCGGACATGCTTTAATGGCTACATTTAAAGGATTTGTGACGGTGATCTTAATTCTTCGGGTGGGGTTATAATCCTTCCCTTCGGTGTACCAACCAGAACCCGATTGAGCATTTGCCATTCCGGCTGTAAAAAGTAAGGCAACAAGTGCGGCGATTTTCATGTATTATTAATTTATTTATATTGATTTTTATAATTTATTCTTTGTAGATACTCTCAGGATAAAGGTTTTTACATACGATCCACCCTTTTTATAAACTCATCAAACACCTGAAAACTGATCTCCACACAATCAAGAGGTACCTTATCTGCAGTATCATCCGGTCGATGATAAACCGGCAGGGTTTTTTCGTCATAACCTCTGCTGTTTGCATGTAAGGCTCTGGCACCCGATGGTTTGAAGGGTAAAGAGTCCATTACAAATCCATCGTTGTCTCCATAGATTGGTATTGAATCAATATTCAGATCCTTATGAATATCCCTGATCATATCTTTTATTCCCTGATCTTTCGAATTAATCCAAAGATTAGGTCCATAAGTCAGGGAATCAAAATTCAGGACATACTTAATATCCTTCATCGTATTATCAGCAATACGGCCTCCGGCATAGTGATAAGCGCCTTCATAAACATATTCCTCCGAATCAGAGGCCACAAAAGTCAGGGTATGCTTATTTTCCCTGGAGGATGCTGCATGTGCAAGCATCAGCATAACAATAACTGAAGCAGCATTATCATTGGCACCAGGGGTATTAAAAATCGTGTCGAGATGGGCAATAATTAAAATTTCATCTTTACTTTTCCCCGGTATACGACCAATTACATTGATTCCGGGTGCCTTATGTATGGGCTTATATTCAGATTTAATCCATGCCTGAATTTTATTTTTTGCACTTCGGTCAAGTAAAAGAATATCCTGTTTCCCAAGTCCGAAAACAGGCACTGATTTGTCCAGGTTTCCGCTTGCTGAACCGGCAATGGCTCTCCCATATTGGTTAACTGAAAAATATGCCAGAATCCGGCCATTTTCACCGTCAGAAATTGCATAACCATTGGCATTTTTGACGAATAATCCCTTTACACCTTCGGCAGGAGTTCCAAAGCCTCTTTTCTGAGGTATCGCCTCAATACGCTGCCCTCCAACAATCAAATCAGAACTGCTTACCGGACCCCAGTCTTCAAACTCATACTTATCATAACCGGCCTGAGGAAGGGAACGCTGCATTTCTTTGAGCACAATCTTTGCAGCTCTGGCATAAGCTTTACTGCCGCTTGGCCTGGGACCAATATCTGTTACCAATTGCTTTAATAAGGCAATTGTATATTCCTCGCGTTTTTGTGCATTTGAAACAAGATCAGAAGAAAATCTGCTCCCAGCGAGTGTCATTTTATTGCTGAGCAATAAAAAGGCAAGACCTCCGGTCATTTTAATAAACTCAGCCCGTTGAAGCTTTTTATTATTCGTCATTATTCCAATCAATTTTATTTAGTCAATTATACAAATTCCCTTAATTCAATTAAGGATTATAATTAACATTCAGCTCGCTTACCGGACCGAGTATCCCTCTGATATTTTTAGTACGTACTTTAATTTTATTCAGACCACTCTGCAATGCCCAATCCCATGATTTCTGACTTTGATTTTGCCATTCTCCATCATTAGTGGCAACCAGAAAACCATCAGATCCACCGGGAGTAAAAGCATCTACCTCTACTTTAAGTATGCCTGATTTACTGGTCTCATTGATATAGATCTTAGCCTGATTCATAGGCTGGTAAAAATCCGATTCACGGTTGGTATAGCGCTGATATTCATCGCGCTTTGGAAATACATCATCATACCAGTTTAAAAATCCATCCCATCCCCACATGGTATCACCGGTATGCACCGGGACCGGAAGGGGTTTGGACAGAAAATCGTTACGGGGAATGATTCGGAAATGACCCATTATTTCCAAAATATGGGTACCTCCGCCTCCCTGAATGGAGAATGGATTATTTCCCTGACGCTGTGCTACTTTTAATGTTTTTACAAGTTCCTCCCCAAACTCCGGTGCAAAAGGCCGTTCCCAGGTTTCAACACGTGGCATAGCGGCTGCGAGCAGATTGTGAATTTCAAGCAGATTAAATGGAATACCTGTTTCAGGATCATAATAGTAATAGTCGCGGGTTGAGTCCATATAAATCCATTTATTTAACTGATTTGACCAAACCTCAGTCACTTCATGCCCGCTCTCCCCTTCACTATGAATATTGATATGTCTCGCCTGATATCCCAATGAAAGAAGTGCTCCTATTAATGCCTGATTGGGATAAAGACACATTTCAACCATACGCCGACCCTTGAAAAAGGGTCCGTTTAATCGTGGCATCCCTGTTCCTTCATCAATTACCGGACTAACAGTCACATCGTTCCAGTTCCATGAATAGGCTTCACTCCTGAGTGGTACGCGATAGGCCCAATTAAGCAGCCGCATCATCACTTCAAATTCAGAATTGGCACCCTTTACGATCTGATCAAGTTTATGATCTTCCCTATACTTTTTCAAATCAAGGTGATTTAAGTTCTCATAGGAGAAGGGATAAGAGGATTGTATGATCCTACCGTTATTGATTACATGGGCTTTTAGTCCGGCATTCTGGTTTATTGAATTATCTTCCCATGATGTAGAATATCGAAAGGCTCTGATCAAAGGAGTTTTCAAAAGATCAGTAGTACTCAGTTCAACTTTCCATTGAAAATAACGTTTATCCCCAAGGGAATATTCGCGGCCTCTATCAAGTGCTTGCCAGATTGTCCATGATTGATCGCCAATAAAAGGACTTGACCCATAACGAATAAAGACTTTGGCAGAGGTCATTGAAGGTTCTTCAAGATCCGGCCAGAAGCTTGCTTTCAAATTGGCTAAACTATGTTTGAGAGGATTTTCTCCATCCACAAGGTCAGTTAAAGGAGAAATATATTCTCCGGATGTCAGGAATCTGTCAATACTGAAACGAACCGAGTATTCACCGTCAATCTGATCCATTGCACCAAGCTTTGAATCATTCCATGTACTGCCTCCATTACTACTTTTCATAGAACGATTGGGACTCGTACGCGTAAGCGATCCTCGTTTAAACTCATTGATATGAGCAATTAATACACGCCAGGAAGTTGAATCAGTTTCAGTCCACATCAGGACCTCATTCTTACCCTTACGAAGTTTTTCATATGGAAGGTCGATGTAATACCATCGGTCAAGTCCGGCCATATCTATGTACTGCCTTGCATGCGGATAGGCGATGACAGAAGCAGGTCTTATGAACTTTTCACCGTTCAGGGATATATGAAGAGGAGCTCTGTTACCTTTAACCTCCATCCCTTTAAATACCAATCGGGCTGAGGATGCAACCGGATTATCAATCTCCAGAATTTTTTTTATCACAATGCCCTTTTTCAGATCTTCAACCCACTCTACAGGACCTTTGGTATAGGTTTTATAGCCTTCGGGAAGTCCTGCAGCGGGAGCATCATCTTCTATCAGTTCAGTCTCCTGAAGTCTGATTATCCCCTTAGCCTGATCAAACTTTAACTTTATCAGTTGTGCGTCTTTCTCTATACCTGAGGCATCCAGTTTGCTCTCCTTAAATCTGAACCTGGAATTGCTCTTTGGTTCTTTATCCTTGCTAAGACCGGCAAGGGCCTTGAAACCTGACCTTTTTTCTTCAGTTGGCTGTCCAAATAATGAGTTGCTTGTAAAACCGCTTATTGCCAGCAACAGGAAAAGGAAAAAAATTTTTTTCATGAGCAATCAAATTATATAGCGTTTGATATGAGAAAATTTTCAGGAATATTCATAAATCATAATAAACAGTCCGGAATTCAATTGGACTCGGCTAAACTCTTAATCAGGGATTCTGCTTTATATCTTCAGGAACTATTAAATCGTCAAAGGGTTTGAATCTGTAAAAAACAAGGCGTTTTCATCTTCAAAATTTAACTAAAAAGACAAAATATATAATTTAAAGGAAATAATTTTTCTATTAAAGAAAATAAACTTTCTGTTAAAAATATAATAGCAGTTATTGATCATTAATGACCAATAACTGCTATTAAAGCATCAATCTGTTGGAGTAGGATAAGCTGCCAAAGGTTTAGCATCCCACCAAACCCTGGTAGCATAAGTATCCGGACCACCCAGCAATGTTAATGCTGCTTCTGTGGCCGCTTTATTGGTTGAATAGGAATTTGGAGGATAGATCAGTCTTCTGGCCAGCTGAGTTCTGGTAAGAGCCGGATTATCAGACTGAATAATCGCATAACCTCTCGGATATCCTGTTCTGCGGCGTTCAGCCCAGGCTTCAGTATCATTCATTGGGAAAAGAGCGAGCCATTTTTGTGTAATGATCTGTTCCAATTGTCTCTCGAAGCTTCCGGCTGTTTCATAAAGAACCGGAATATCAGTTACAGGAGGGCTATTACGCGCATCCGGATTACCGAATCTATCCAATGGTTTTGAAGGTTTGTTAGTACTGTTAACATAAGCATCAATTGCAGCATCAGAAGCGGTAGTTCTGAATTTAATAGATGCCTTAATTCCTTCATTATAAAAGAACTGTGCTGTTCCACCCATATTCCAGCCTCTAAGTGCTCCTTCAGCTCTTAGGAAATATACTTCAGCAGCTTCCATAATATGGTCAGGCTCATTAGTTCCACCATTATTAATTGGCAACCATCTTTTACCTACGTATGAATATTGCAAATCCAGGTTGTTTCCTCTTTGAGCTGATGGGTAACCGTTTCTAAATCCAACCAAACCACCAAAAACGGCAGTGGATGGAGTTAAACGACCGCAGCATGGCTGAGTATAAACAGGCAGTCTTGGATCCTGATATCCATTCATAAGACTTGCCAGAGTGGAGCTAAGTACAAATTCACTGATATAAGTAATCGTACTCAGTTTGTTAACATTAGTACCATCAATTTTAACTTTTGAAAGCGCATTATCCGAGTTATTAACAATAAGACCTTCAGGTGCAGCAACAGCTTTCTCAGCTTCTTGTTTTGCTTTTGCAGGTTCGATATAGGCAATCCTCATTGCTAATCTGAGACGCAATGAGTTAAGGAATTTAAGATTCTTTAATACATTACCATCATAGACAAGGTCATGCGATCCTCCGCTTATTGGAAAAAGTTTAACCGCAGGATTTGCTGCCCTTAAATCTACTGCTGCTTCATCCAGAATCTTAAAGAAATCGTAATAAATATCCTTCTGAGAATCAAAAGCAACACTAGTCTTACCATTACCAAAATTTGAATAAATAATTGGACCAAAATAATCTGTTTGACGATGATACAATGCAACTTTCCAAATTTTGGCAAGAGCATTCTCTGGCTTCAGGTTATTTGCTGCTGTATTTTTAAGAACTAAATCCAGCTGATTTGCAGCAGCTCCATAAGCTGTATTGGAATAAAACCCTTCCATTAGCAAATTTAACCAGCTACCTGGCCCGTTATAATTAGCTGAAGCAAAGTTAGGGTGTATGATCGCGTGAAACTGTGAATACTCACCAGCGAAAAGGTTGTTCCCCTGATACCAGGCTCTCATCCCAAAATGCTGGGCCTCAGCGAAGGCAAAACCCACCATACTTGCATCCATTTGCTCAACAGTAAGCTGTGCTCTTGGTGTGTTGAGTTCATCGAAATGGTCGGTGCAGGAAACTGTACCTAAGGTAAGAAGGATTGCCGTACAGGCTATGCTTCTTTTTATATAATGTTTTATTTTCATGATATTAATATTATCTAAATATTATTAATGATAAAATTTACTAAAAATCTACCTTAAGGTTTAAACCAAACGTACGTTCAGTTGGTGGAACATAGGTCTGAAAACCTGCAGATGAAGTACCGGCACCTGAAAGAATTTCCGGATCCCAGTTACCTGTTCTTTTTAAGAAAAATAAGTTCCTTCCTACCAAAGATAATTTAGCGCCTGTAATAAATCCAACTTTGCTTAACATGGACTTAGGGAACGTATATCCAAGTGAAGCTTCCCTAACTCTGGTATTGGTGGCACTTACAATAAATCCCTCACCAATAGGTGCGTTCCTGCCTCCTACTGTTCTCCAAAATGTTTGTGAAGTTATTGCAGTGGTGTTAGGTGCGCCAGAAGCCAGCACACCGGTTTCATTAGGGAATAAATTCTCTCCAAACACTAATCCACCATCTCTTCCTGCAAGAGTTTGTTGAGTCATTCCCTCACCATACAGAAGTCCGTCTGTAATCGAAACCATGTTACCACCTTGTCTGTGCTCAATCAGAAAATTAAAATTAAAGTTCTTGTAACTGAAATTATTGGTAATAGCACCCATCCAGTCAGGATTGAAATTTGCCGCTAAAACTGTTCTTCCCGGAGTAAGTGTTGGCATACCGTTAGCTGCGACTATAACCCTTCCCTGTGCATCTCTTGCCCATCCTCTGGTATAAATATTACCGAATTCTTCGCCCTGTGCAACGACAAAATCAGACATATATGGATCACCACCTACAACAATTCTGGGACGTTCATCAGAGATCTTGTTGACCCAGTTCTTGTTCTTTCCGAAATTACTGCTGATATCCCAGGTTAAACCATTCGCATTTTCAATTGGTGTAGCCGATAAAACAAGTTCAATACCTGTATTCTGAACATCCCCACCATTCGTAAAGAACGATGCAGCACCAGAACCTGAAGGTAAACCAATTGTGAATAACTGATCAAAAGTATTTGTTTTATAAGCTGTGATATCCAGTCCTAAACGACCATTAAACAAACGGGTATCCAAACCCAACTCATAACCTTCCGTAGTTTCAGGTTTAAGATCTGCATTTGGCAAAATACCACCTAAAGTAATGAATCCAAAGTTTCCACCGGTTCCTGCAAATGAAGCAGATCTGTTTAACTGATAAGGTGAAGCGCTGCTACCTACTTTTGCATAAGATGCTCTAAGTTTTGCATATGAAATCACATCAGGAAGCCCCGGAATCATATCTGTTAGAATAGTGGAAAGACCTACAGATGGGTAAAAATAGGAGCGGCTATTTGCCGGAAGTGTTGAACTCCAGTCGTTACGACCGGTAACATCCAGATATAAATAATTCTTCCAACCAAAATTACCAGAAAAATAAACGGATTGTAGTTCCTGCTGAGTACTTGGAGTGAATGCACCTTGAGTAAGAGCGGTATTACCAAAAGAGAAGAAGTTAGGAATAATCAGTCCTTGTTGAGTACTTGCACTGATGCTACCTGAACCATCTGTCTTTCTTAATGTACCTCCAACCAGAGCTGAAACATTCAGATTTTTGGTTATGTTGCTATTATAAGACAAGATTGCATCATGGTTCCAGATTTGACCCGGACCCGCAATGCTTGCACTGTAGCTACCGAAGTTATCCTGACCACCACCATAGGAATCAATCCAGGCTTTACGTTCAGTAGTGCTAGAACCTCCATCAAATGAGGTTCTGGCCATTAATTTTAACTTATCAGTAAAATCAATTGTCAGGGAACCCAATGCAATTACGCGATCAGTTGTTTCAAAATTGACAACACGGTTCATAATCCAAAATGGATTTCTTCCAATTGTAGATCCAGGATTCCAGTAATTTTGCTTATTAGCACCAGCTGCGTCGGTATATTCAAATTGCTTCAGATCAGCAATTGAAATATTACGTGGCATGCGATAAATATTCATGTAAGGATTATTAGCCGCGTTATCACCGGTTCCGTTTTGATTATCAATTTCGTTACGGATATAATTTATTTTTGTATCCAGAGAAAGCCATTTTTTCAATTTACTGGTCACTCTGACTGATGCATTATCCCTTCTTAGTTTATTATTCTGCATCAATCCCCTTGCATCTTCACGAGTATAAGAAAATGCTGTTTGGGTAGTCGCAGACCCTGCTGTTGCATTTACGTTATGTGTGATGTAGGTTGAATTCTGAAATGCGTCTTTATAATTATTGGGTTGTGGAGAAAACGCAACCTGAGTTCCTGCTTTACCAGGAGCAGCTGACCAGTGATTAACCATTTGACCTGTCATTTTTGGTCCCCATGATTCTTCAGATGTTGCATTATAAACGCCAGTAACTCCCTGTCCGTACTCATTTTGTGGAACGTAATAATGCAGCGGTCTTCCAGTCTGGAATGTTTCATTGACATTGATTTGAACCTGACCTTCTTTACCTTTCTTTGTTTCTATGATTATTACACCATTCTGAGCCGCACTACCATACAAAGCCGCCGCGTTTGGACCTTTCAAAACGTTGATAGATTCAATATTATCCGGACTGAAATTTGCAATTGCTGTACTCATAGGTACTCCATCCACAACATACAGTGGACCACTACTTCCAGCAATTGAACGATTCCCTCTCAAAACGACACGAGCCTGGCCACCTAAACCGGTTCCGGCTGTTTCAATACTCATACCTGCAACTTTACCCTGCAAGGCATTCACAACGTTCAATGTACGTGTTTCAGTGAGTTCTTCTGCACTTACACCCTGTGTTGCATAAGTCAAAGATTTTGATTCCCGTTGAATACCCAGTGCAGTTACTACAACTTCGCTCAAAGAAGTTGAAGACGCATCCAAACTAACATTGATCGTTCCCTGATTGTTTACTGGAACCTCTTTTGTGATATAACCGATGTAAGTAAATACGAGGGTTGCATTATCAGGAACATTTAAAGAATATTTCCCGTCTATATCCGTTGAAGCACCAATATCAGTTCCCTTAACTTTTACACTTACACCTGGAAGTGTCTCACCTTTAGCATCTTTTACCTGACCTCTAACAACAATATCAAGTAAGTATGCTGAATCATTTCCTTTTAACTTACTCGCGTTGAGCTCAATACCACTCCTTTGACTATTGACTATCATTATCCTGTTATCTACTTGCTTAAAATCAAGTGAAGTATTGGATAATAATTCCTTCAAAATATCAGAGACAGACATTTTATCTGCAAACAACTCCAACTTCTTTATATCCTTCACATCTGCATAGCGATACATGAATTGAAACTGACTTTGCTTCTCAATTTTTTGAAAAGCATTAACCAACGACTCGTTTTTAAGCTCGAGTTTGATTTCAACTTTATCAATTGCCTGACTCTTGACCGGTGGAGCCGAGAACAGCTGAATTGATGTTGTTAAAACAATAAAAAATGCTAATCTGAGCTGCATAATTATCAATAATAATTTATCAAAAAGTTGCCTTAAATAATAGGCAAAATGGGGTTTTTGCTGATTTTCAGCAAGAAGTGTAAAAATATTCATAGTTTTACATCGGTTTAAATTTATCGAAATGACTTCTATTTTTAGAAGACAGAATTTAAAACAACAATTGTTGTAAGATGGCAGTCGAACAACAACTATCCCTCTGAATAAACTGTTCAAACAGGATTTCAGAGGGTTTTTTTATGGTGCTAGGTCGAAATTCATATTTTATTGTTTTTATTTTTAAATATTAATTAAACAGAATCTAAAAAATCTCTATTTGGGCTCCAGTCTAATGACAGCTTTATTAACATCGTATTGATAAACAGCCTCATTAAATTCGGATATACTTTTTAAAATCTGCTCCAGAGTTTCACCTTTCCTGACAATTGTTGTAAATCGCTTGGACCTGACACTATCATCTGAAATTATTATCTCTACCTTATAGCGGCTCTCCAAAAGTTTAACGGCTTCGGCAACGGTTACATCACTCAGTAACAAATCATGTTCTTTCCATTCCAGATACTCGGGTGCATTTACTACCTTTTGGATAACATTTTTACTGGCTTTATCGTAAATGATCTGTTGATTTGGAGTGATAATTCCTATCGTTTCATTATTCTGATCTTCAACCCTTACTTTGCCACGGCTAACCGTTACCTGAATACTTGAATTATCAGACCAGGCAGTAATTTCAAATGCTGTCCCAAGAACAATTGTTTTCAATTTACCGGTATGAATAATAAATTGCTTCAGAGAATTGTGCTTAATGTCGAAATAAGCCTGACCATCAAGATATACTTCTCTTAGTGCAAGGCCATCAAATGAAGAGGGATAATTTAACCTGGCACCGGGACGCAGGATAACTGTACTCCCATCAGGTAATTGTATTAACCTGTTTTCTTTTATGGTTATTTGTCTGGAAATGGCACCGGCAGATTTAACAGGTTCATCCCTGAAAAAGTAAAATCCTGTACTTAATATTATCAGCAATATTGCAGCAAAAGAGGTAAAATTGATCCAAATCCGATGATTTGAAGAAGAATGTTCTTTCGGACTGATTTCATCATCAACTATCTCATCCCAAATTTTATTTTCAATTTCATTCCTGATTTCAAGTTTCTGATCATGTGACATATTATCAAAAACATCAGGCTCTGAATCAAAAAGATTATAATGCCTGATCAGCAGTTCACACTCTTCTTCCGAGGCTTCATGCTTCAAGTATTTGTTTAATAATTCAGAAAAATACTTCTTGTCCATCTAGAAAAATCATACTTACCTTAAATCATAGACCCGATTAGATGGGAATGTCCCATTACAGCTTAAAATATTTTTTAAACCCTGATGGCTGTTGTTGTCGTCAATCATTTAAAGTGAATTGCTTGGAATAGAGAACACAGACCGGAGGGGGAATTCAGATCTTTTGATTGATTTTGCAAGTCCGGAATTTTGACCCGATAGCTATTCTATCGTGTGGACATAGTTTTTTGGTTAAACTACTCAAAAACAGTTGTATTGTTCGATCTATACGTTCTTGGTCAATCCATTTCAGGATAAGGAATTGTCTTTAGGCTTCACGCTGTCCCCCGATTTCTATGGTTTAAACAAGCGTATTGTGATAATTTTTTT
>CAZTRY010000039.1:0-3532 GCA_964616525.1 uncultured Sphingobacterium sp.
CACATTAAATGAATTAAGATATGGCCGCTCTGGTGATGAGCATGGCTGGAATTTTATGGTCGGGGCCTAGCCCTTATTAAGGCATTTGTCAGTCCGGGCTTGACCCAATGTCAGTCCGGGCTTGACCCGGACCTGTTCATCCTTCTATAATTCCGCTTCTTCAACCGGTCATCACGCCTTTCTTCTCTTTGATTGCGTTCGATTTCTATCTTTCTCAGCCTTGCTTTAATCTCGGCCTGAGTTTCAGAATCAAAGCCAATTGTATACAGGAGGGCTTCAGCAAAGCCTTTCCAGATCATATTGAAAAATGAAGAACGATCAGGACGGGCATAATGAAATATTCCCCGCCTCACAGGCTGGCCTTTCATAGGATTATCGTCCTTTATGATCAGAATATTGGCAAAAATAGAGGCAATACCCTTTCGCTTCAAACGGCTGGAATTTTCACTTTTTTCTAAAAGAGTGATTTTTAAACCATTATAATAACAGGTCAAACTTCCTCTTACCCCATTAATACTTCCCAGGCCGCTAAAATTCATTTGATTTATATAGCCGGATTTAATCTCAATTAATGATAATGGTCTAATAGCAGAATTGAACATTTCTGCATCAAGTTTCCCCAATTTTCCGGAGAACTCGAATGCTCCGCCAGGGTCAGGCAGATTGAATTTCATTACTATATCTAAGCGACCCCGACTCATTAAGAGTGAGGTTAGCTTTACCTTACTGAATTTATTTTTAATCAGACTGAGCGAATCATTAGTCACGTTGAAAATACTTCCATTCACTGCAGCAAATGAAAGTGTTCCCTTCCGCCTTGAATCAGGATTATATTCCGAATAACTGACATGTGAATCCTTTAGCAGTACTGTATCTATGGTTGTATCAAGCTTGAATCGTTTTAATGCCAGCTGCGGAAAATTAACGCCTTTGTCCCTGATTGAGTCGGGCATTTCACGATTCAAAAAAACCGATAAATTTCCTTTGTTCAAGGTTAATGAAGATGCAATCAGCCGCCTGTCGCGGTTTAATAACTCGTAATCTATATTGTTTAATTCTATGTCTTCAAATTGAGCAGAATATCGGTCCTTCTGGAATTTAAACCTTCTTGAAAACTCCATCTCAGAATATCCCGGCAGAAATCGAAGACCCTTAATGCGGGCATACCCGCCGGCAGTTGAGGCCTTGAATTCGTTGAATTGTATACTATAATTTCCATCCTTTGTAAGCGATTTGTAACCAAGAAGTTCTGCATAAATATCTTTGGTATAATACAATCGGGACCGATCAAATTGCGATGCCGAATCGATCAGCAAATCGCTGATCCTCAGGTAAAGATCCTTTAGTTCAGTTATTCTGCTCCCTCCCGCTGCACTATGATCGATGTACTTAAAATCTGCATTTTTAAAGATGATATACCCGATTTTTACCGAATTCAGATAGGGTGCAAGGTGCTGATAGGCCGTTTTCAGGTCTTTCTTAGTGGATGATTTTGTATTTCTTGTTTTAGAAAAAACCACCTTCAAAGAGGGCCGGTCAATCTCTATAGATCTCATTTCCAGTTTGCCGGCAGTATATATTTTCCAGGGCTGTATCCTCTTTAAAATCAATTCGGCAATCTCAATCTCATACAAATGCCTTGGAGCAATACTATCAGCTTTCATCTTTTCATATACCAGTGTATCGGGCAGAAAGCGGATATTCGAGATGTTCAATCTTCCCGTTACAAAATTCACCCGGATATTTTCAAACTCTATATGATACAGGCCATCTGTCGATCTGTTAATCGCCTCTTTGATTCTTTGCGTTAGAATAGGTTTCCAATAGTAGTTCAGATATACTGCGACTCCGCTTACCAGAAGGGCCAGTATCGTCAAAATTGAAAAGATCCACTTTCTAAATAAGACTAAATTATTATTCTGAGCCATAGAATATCTTCCGTGAAGCACTAAGTTAACCTTAATCATTAACGTTTCTAAAGATTATCTGATATGTCAGTATAATTTAAAAATATAGTCCCCGCCCCAAAAAGAATCTCTGCCAAATTGTCATTTTGCAGAAAAAATCATACTTTTGTAGCTTATTTAATAAAGAATGTTTGAGCGCCCAATAAACTTAAAAGATTCATCAGAAACCACATTGCATGATGAATCACGTCAGGGTGAAGCCTTAGTATTAGAAAGCACCGGACAATATACAGGACGAAAACTGTACATTGAAAGTTACGGTTGTGCCATGAACTTCTCTGACAGTGAGATTGTTGCATCGATCATGCAGGATATGGGTTTTGAAACCACATCTCAGTACAAAGAAGCCGATGTCATTTTTATAAATACCTGCTCAATCCGTGACAATGCCGAACAAAGGGTAAGAAACCGGCTTCGTGAATTTGGAGCTGCTAAGAACAAGCGACCGGGTATGACGATAGGAGTTCTTGGCTGTATGGCTGAGCGTTTAAAGTCGAAATTTCTTGAAGAAGAGAAGCTTGTTGACATTGTTATCGGTCCTGATTCTTACCGCGATCTGCCAAACCTGATTGCAAGGGCTGATGATGGTATGCGTGCCGTTAATGTTCTTCTAAGCAGGGAAGAAACCTATGCTGATATCAGTCCGGTACGATTGAACAGCAATGGTATTTCAGCCTTTGTATCCATTATGCGCGGTTGCGATAATATGTGCTCGTTTTGTGTGGTTCCCTTTACCCGGGGCAGGGAAAGAAGCAGAGACCCGCAATCAATTATTCAGGAAGCCAGGGAATTATTTGAAAAGGGTTATCGCGAGGTTACCCTGCTTGGTCAGAATGTGGATTCTTATAAATGGGAAGGGACGGCCTTAAACTTTGCAGGACTATTAGAACTGGTTGCTCAAATCAACCCTCTCTTAAGAGTCCGTTTCTCCACATCCCATCCCAAAGATATAACGGATGAAGTATTGCAGATCATGAATAAGTATGAAAATATCTGCAATCACATTCATCTTCCGGTACAATCGGGAAACTCCAGAGTGCTGGAACTGATGAACCGTACCTATACACGAGAATGGTATATTGAGCGGATAGATACCATTAAAAAACTTATTCCGGACTGTGCCGTCTCAACAGATATCATCATCGGTTTTTGCACAGAAACTGAAGAGGAACATCAGGATACACTCAGTCTTATGGACTATGCAGAATTTGATTTTGCCTACATGTATACTTACTCGGAACGACCGGGCACACTTGCTGCAAAGCGTTTTGAGGACGATATTCCGGAACCGGTAAAAACCCGCAGGTTCAATGAAATTCTGAAAAAACAACAGGAATGCTCTTTGAAACGACTGGAGCAGCATATAGGTAAAACACATAAAGTGTTGATTGATGGTTTGTCAAAGAAATCAGATAAAGATTTTTCAGGTAAAAGTGAACATAATATCACGGTAGTTTTTCCGGTAAATGAAGCATATCAAGCTGGCGACTATGTTAATATCGAAATAGAACGTTGTACCCCTGCAACTTTAATAGGGAGAATTAAGGATTGATTTGGAGATTTGA
>CAZTRY010000039.1:3632-30396 GCA_964616525.1 uncultured Sphingobacterium sp.
CGTTGTACCCCTGCAACTTTAATAGGGAGAATTAAGGATTGATTTGGAGATTTGATGATTTGGCAATTTGAAAATGTCCGAACCACTAATTAAAAATCAGCCGTTTTAAACAAAAAAAAATAAAGATTGATTTGGAAATGATATAGCATCATCAAATTTTCAAATCATCAAATCATCAAGTTAATATAATGGATGTTCAGGACATAAAAAACAGATTTGGTATCATTGGAAATTCACCTTTGCTCAACCGTGCTATTGATATTGCAAGGCAGGTAGCACCAACCGATATTTCTGTCCTTATTACCGGCGAAAGCGGTAGCGGTAAAGAGGTTTTTTCTCATATTATTCATGCATTGAGTGCCCGAAAACACGGACCATTCATAGCTGTAAACTGCGGTGCGATACCAGAAGGAACGATTGACTCAGAACTATTTGGCCACGAAAAAGGCTCATTTACAGGGGCACATGATGCGCGTAAAGGGTATTTTGAGGTAGTTGACGGTGGTACAATATTTCTGGATGAAGTTGCTGAACTACCAATTGGAACACAGGCCCGCTTGTTAAGGGTTTTAGAAACAGGCGAATATATTCGTGTTGGTTCTTCCAAGGTTCAGAAAACGAATGTTCGTGTGATTGCTGCTACAAATAAAGATGTTTTCGATGCAGTAAGTGCAGGGAAGTTCCGGGAAGATCTTTATTACCGATTGAACACCGTACCTCTGAAAATTCCTGCATTAAGAGAGCGAAAAGAAGATATAAATTTACTGTTCAGAAAGTTTATTGCGGATTTTACAGATAAATACAGAAGTCCGTCAGTGCAGCTTGACCAGAGTGCACAGCAGGTATTGATGAATTACAGCTGGCCCGGAAACGTGCGTCAGCTTAAAAATATAGCAGAACAAATTGCTGTCCTTGAAAAAGACAGAAATTTATCAGCCGAACATCTTCAGAATTATATTCCAACTGAAGCTGGAAGCACTCTTCCGATGCATATTCCGAACCAGAATAAAGATGATTTTTCAGAACGGGATATTCTGTATAAAGTGCTGTTCGATATGAAGAAGGATATGATGGAACTGAAAAAGCTGGTTGCTGAGATCATACAAAACGGAGGCAATACCTCAAATATTCAGTCAAATCAGAAGGTAATTAATCAGCTTTACAGGGATATTGAAATACCTGGAAGTAATAACCTGGCTCCCGATCCGCATCAACTTGTTATCCACCAGCCTGATAATGATAAGTCATACGATATGATGGATGAAGCTGAAGAAGTGGAAGAATCCTTATCATTAATAGACAAAGAATCAGACCTGATTAAAAAAGCACTTAAAAAGCATAAAGGAAAGCGAAAATTAGCTGCTCATGAACTTGGGATATCAGAACGTACCTTGTATCGTAAAATAAAGGAGTTAGAACTTTAAATCAGTCAGGGAATATGCAAAAGAAATTTTCAAAATTCAGATACTGTTTAATTTTCGGCCTGTTAATGCTTACCCAGTCTTGCGGGACCTATTCCTTCTCAGGAGCTTCAATTCCCCCGGAAATGAAGACCATCTCGGTTCAGTTCTTTGAGAACACTTCGGCTTTAGTGGTACCTTACCTTAGTCAGCAATTTACCGAAGGATTGAAGGAAAGAATAAGAAATCAATCCAGATTGAGCATGGTAAGAGCCGAAGCAGATGCTAATTTTGAAGGAAGGATTACTGACTATTCTATCCGACCTGTTGCAATACAGGGAAATGACCGGGCCGGACTGAACAGGGTTACAGTAACCGTTAGCGTAAAATATACTAATGTTCTCAATCCTGAATTAAATTTTGAGCAATCATTTCAGGCTTTTCAGGAATTTAGCCTGAATCAGGGCCCGATACAGGCACAGGAACAGAAATTATTGAAGTTAATCATCGTTCAGCTTACAGAGCAAATTTTTAACAAGGCTTTTGCCAATTGGTAATTAATATTTAGCTTTCAAAAAACTCAGTCCAATTGAAACAGACAAATCAGCAGGAATCACACATAAAATTGTTTGCAAATTGTATTGCGGAGCCTTCTGCGGTAAATGCCGGAGATGCAAAATTTTTAGCGAAAGCCCTGGATAAGTTTCCTTATTGCCAGATATTAAATCTCTGTTATAGTCGTTCCCTATCACTTTCAGGTTCAGAAAATCTGAACAAACAATTGACTTATACTGCTTTATCAATTCCTGAAAGAAAAATTCTTTATACCATCCTGAATGAACCTGAAAAGTTAAAAGAGCCTGAAAAGTTAAAATATATTGAATCTGTATTATTTGGAAGTCAAGAATCGGAGGAAGAAGGAATCCACAAAATTGAACATACCGGAGATTTTAATGCAGAAGAATTAAGTTTAGGTGAGCCCGAAACTGTATCAGAAAATATTTCAGAGGTACAAAACCAAGAGATAATTGAAGAAAATTCCTGGTCGGCAAAGGTAGAAACAGAACCTGAAAAAGAAATAATTGAAGAGCCTGAAAAAGAAATAATAGCGGAACCTGAAAAAGAAAAACAAGCGGTTGAGGAAGAAGTTTGGACAGCTACAATAGAAACCACTTCAGAAAATGAAGCGCCAGGTACTGCTGAGACAGAAAAACAAATCATTGATGAAGAGCAAATCCCTGCTGAAAGAACAGAAGAACCTGTAAAACAAGAGCAGGAAACAATTACCGGGTATGAGAAGGAGGATGATGATGTGAATAAAAATCAGGATAATGAATCTTCTTTGTTGGGTGATATCTTCCATACGATTAATGAAAGTGCTACACTAGAAGACCCCGTAAAAGCAGAAACCGGGGCAGAGCCGGATTTACAATTTGAAAATGAATCAGAGATAAAGTCTGCCGAAGAGACAAAAACTGCACCTGCAGAAGTTGTTGCAGCCTCAGAGGAACACACAGATAAAGCAACCGACAGCACTAAAAAAGCAGAAGGAGAATCCGACCAGGAAGTATCCAGGTACAATGACGATAAAATGCCTTATTCTTTTTTGTGGTGGTTACAAAAAACCCGAATGGAGCATGCGGGAACATACCAGCCATATGCCGATCTCAGATTGGATACCAATCCGAACATTAAAAAAAGTTCTGTAGATCAGTTGAGCAGTCAGATCATTGAGAATATATTCCATTTGCAATCACCTTTGGAGCAGTCTGAAAATGCCCCCAGAACAGTTCCATTCCAGATTAAACGTAAAGAAGATTCCATTCTCGAGAAATTTATCAGAGAGGAACCACAGATCAGGCCACCCGATTCTCAAAAACTGGATACTGAAAACAAAGCAAGAAAAAGTGCAGAAGACCCGAACGATCTGGTTTCAGAAACACTTGCAAGTATTTATGCAGATCAGATGTTGTATGAGAAAGCCATTGCTACCTACAAAAAATTAAGTTTGAAAGTTCCGGAAAAAAGCACGTACTTTGCCGACCAAATTCGTGAATTAGAAAAGAAAGTAAATTAAAAGATATGTTATATACCGTTATTATTCTTGCGATCATTGTTTGTGTTTTATTAGTACTATTCATTTTGATCCAAAACCCTAAAGGAGGTGGTTTATCCTCCGGATTTGCTGGCTCAAATAATATTATGGGCGTTCAGCGCACAGGCGATTTCTTAGAAAAAGGCACCTGGATACTGGCAGTATCATTAATGGTTTTGGCGCTAATGGTAAATGTGGTGGTTCCACGTGGTGGAGTAGTTGAACAGGAAATGAATGATATTCAAAATCAAATCAATAAACCTGCTGCTCCTGTCGCCGCTCCTTCAGGTCTTTCCTTACCAACAGACACTACTAAAAAATAAAAAAGTATAATAGAAAAGAGCCACCTGAACGGTGGCTTTTTTTTTGCATCAAACTGACATTTTACTGACAGCTTGACACCGATATATTGACAAGAAAGTTGCCTGGCTTATCAAATAATGAAAATTTGACAAGAAATGTATCCATAGGCTATTTGGCATAATTCGTGTCAATGAAGAGTACAAACATTCAATCAATTTAATTTATTATATCAATATGGCATTAAATATCAAACCTAGCGCAGACCGGGTAGTTATAGAAGCTGCACCGGCTGAAGAAAAAACAGCCTCCGGACTTTACATTCCAGATACTGCAAAAGAAAAACCTCAAAAAGGTACTGTTGTGGCTGTTGGTCCCGGCAAATATGCAGAACAAACCGGCAATCTAATCCCTATGGCTTATAAAGTAGGTGATGTTGTATTATACGGTAAATATGCAGGTACTGAGATCTCACATGAAGGTAAAGAATATCTTATCATGCGTGAATCTGATATTTTCGCAACATTATAAGGAAGCAGGAGGTCAGAAGTCGGATGTCGGAAATCAGACCTCAAGCCCCGAATAGAAATTAAATTAAAAACCGGAAGCTTAAGACAAATATCGATTTGAATTAACTCCAACATCTAAAATCTTTAAACATGTCAAAACAAGTTAAATACAATGTTGAAGCCCGCGATGCTCTGAAAAGAGGCGTGGATATCCTAGCCAATGCAGTAAAAGTAACTCTTGGACCAAAAGGCCGTAACGTAATTATTGATAAGAAATTTGGTTCACCTGCAATCACTAAGGATGGTGTTACAGTTGCCAAAGAGATTGAATTAAAAGACGCCCTTGAGAATATGGGTGCACAGATGGTAAAGGAAGTTGCCTCTAAAACAGCTGATCAGGCTGGAGATGGTACCACTACTGCTACTGTTTTAGCCCAGGCAATTGTTACTGCCGGAATTAAGAACGTAGCTGCCGGTGCAAATCCAATGGATCTGAAGCGTGGTATTGACAAAGCGGTATCAGCTGTTGTTGCTAATCTGAAAAAACAATCACAGTCTGTTGGCGAAGACAATAAAAAAATCAAGCAGGTTGCCTCAATTTCAGCTAATAATGATGAAGTAATCGGTACCCTGATTGCTGACGCAATGGCGAAAGTTGGAAAAGATGGTGTAATTACTGTTGAAGAAGCAAAAGGTACTGAAACTGAAATGAAAACAGTTGAAGGTATGCAGTTTGACCGTGGATACTTATCTCCATACTTCGTAACCAATGCTGATAAAATGGAAGTTGAGCTGGATAATCCTTATATCCTGATCTACGACAAGAAGATTTCTTCAATGAAAGAACTTCTTCCGGTACTTGAAAAACAAGTTCAAACCGGAAAACCATTATTGATTATTGCTGAAGATCTTGACGGCGAAGCATTAGCTACCCTGGTAGTTAACAAGATTCGTGGTTCACTGAAAGTTGCTGCTGTTAAGGCTCCAGGATTCGGTGACCGTCGTAAAGCAATGCTCGAAGACATCGCTATCCTTACAGGTGGTACTGTTATCTCTGAAGAAAGAGGTTATAAATTAGAAAATGCAGACCTTACTTATTTAGGTCAGGCAGAAAAAGTAGTTGTTGATAAAGATAACACGATCGTAATTAACGGTGCAGGTAAACCTGCTGACATCAAAGCTCGTGTTAGCCAGATCAAAGCTCAGGTTGAGACAACTACTTCTGATTACGATAAAGAAAAATTACAGGAGCGTTTAGCAAAACTTTCTGGTGGTGTTGCAGTACTTTATGTTGGTGCAGCCACAGAAGTTGAAATGAAAGAGAAAAAAGACAGAGTGGACGATGCATTACATGCAACACGTGCTGCTGTTGAAGAAGGAATTGTTGCAGGTGGTGGTGTTGCTTTCATCCGTGCTGTAGATTCTTTAAAAGATCTTAAAGGAGCTAATGAGGACGAGAACACAGGTATTGCAATTATCAGACGCGCGATCGAAGAGCCATTACGTCAAATCTGCCAAAACGCAGGAATTGAAGGTTCTATCGTTGTTCAGAAAGTTAAAGAAGGCAAAGCTGATTTCGGATACAATGCCCGTACTGACGTTTACGAAAACATGATCGGTGCAGGTGTTATTGATCCAACTAAGGTTGGTCGTATTGCCCTTGAAAATGCTGCTTCAATTGCTTCCATGTTGTTAACAACTGAAGTTGTATTGGCTGACGATCCTGAAGAAGAAAAAGGTGGTGCTCATATGCCTCCAATGGGTGGCGGCGGAATGGGTGGAATGATGTAATATCATTCTCAACCGCACAAAAAGCTCCGGATTTTATCCGGAGCTTTTTTGTTTTTTTTGATTTAGGCAGACAGTTCTTATCTGTTGCCGGTTATCTGTTATCAGTGGTCTGTTATAAGGAATTTACTAGGGAATAGAAGATGTATTATCCTGACCCGAATTTTGAACCCAATACAAGTTTCAATTCTCAACTCTCAATTTTCAATTCTCAACAGAATTCCATCTCAAATAGTTCCCCAATATAATTCTTCAATTTCTCCTTAACCTCTTTTGTATCAATTGGATGACCCAACTCTCTTTCCATTGAAGTAACATCCTTATCATCTATTCCACAGGGCACTATATTCTTAAAATAAGAAAGATCTGTATTAACATTAAATGCAAGACCATGCATAGTTACCCATCGGCTGCACCTCACACCCATTGCACAGATTTTTCTTGCTCGATCATTATCTGCGTCCAGCCAGACCCCGGTATAGCCCTCATACCTGCCGCCCGGTATTCCATAATCCGAAAGGGTAAGTATCACTGCTTCCTCAAGAGTGCGCAAATACAGATGGATATCAGTAAAAAAATTGTCAAGGTCAAGTATTGGATAAACTACCATCTGACCGGGTCCATGATAGGTAATATCACCTCCCCTGTTAATTTTGTAAAATGTAGCATGTTTACCGGCAAGCCCTGCTTCATCAAGAAGTAAATTCTCGGGTTTACCACTTTTTCCAAGCGTATAAACATGTGGATGTTCAACGAAAATAAGGTGGTTATTAACCGGATAATCCGTATTGTTATTTCTGTTAAGCGTTTTTGCCTGAACAGTTTCTGCAAAAACCATCTCCTGCTTGTCCCATGCCTGCTGGTAATCCAGCAAACCCCAATCCTGAACAATAACCTTTTTATTCATTATTACTATCTGCAACAAATCCGATCATATAGCCATCAAATTTCTCATAATGCACTTCAAATGCCTTATTCTGGGCCCCCGTATTGAGCATTGCAAAAATAGAGCCACCATCTTCATATTGAAAGGGTTTAAGCTTTATGTGCTCCAGAAAACTAATATTCTTTTTCCCATGCAGCTTATAAACAGCCTCTTTTGCACACCAGGTTACGTATAGCTGGTCAATACGGTTCTTATCCTGAATAAACTCAAGTTCATTCTTATCAAGGAATTTGTGAGCAATCCGGTCGATCTTATCCTTTACCAGTTCAATGTCTATTCCCACTGCCTTACACTTACTAACCATCACTGCGGCATAATCATAAGAATGACTGAGGGAAATATGGTGGGGAAAATTGCTTAAATACGGTTTACCACTGGAATCTACCTTGCAATCAATATAATTATCTGTATCCATCATCCTGCGAAGCAGAACCCGGGTGCTGAGCCAATGCATATTCCGTTTGCCATTATTCAGAGTATCCAAATAAGATAATTCATGTTCTTTTAACTGCAATTGAGCCAGCAACTCATCTGCACTTTCTTCGATCTTCCAGATTGCAAAAGAGGTATCGCGGTCAATTTCCCGGTGGTAAGCAAGAGCCATTCTTAAAAATAAAATACCTGCAAAACTATCTCAAATTAATCATAATTTAGACCAAATCTTATGCTTATTTATGATACTTTCTGACAAACTCATTCTGGAAGAAATTGAAAGAGGAAATATAATTATTGAACCCTTCAAAAAGGAATGTTTAGGTACCAATTCTTATGATGTTCATTTAGGGAAATACCTGGCAACATACAGAAACAGGGTTCTGGATGCTAAACTCCATAATGAGATCGACCATTTCGAAATTCCAAAAGATGGATTTATACTCCAACCCAATACCCTGTATCTTGGTGTTACCCTTGAATATACTGAGACTCACAGGCATGTGCCATTTCTGGAAGGAAAATCGAGTACCGGCAGGCTTGGAATAGACATCCATGCAACAGCCGGAAAAGGAGATGTGGGTTTCTGTAATACCTGGACACTGGAAATATCATGTACACAACCCGTAAAGATTTATGCCGGTATGCCTATCGGGCAATTAATCTATTTCGTGGTTGATGGTGATGTAGAGACCATGTACAATACAAAACTCAATGCCAAATACAACAATAAGACCACCAAGCCCGTTGAAAGTATGATGTGGAAGAATTCCTTCTGAGCAAGAGCAGGAAAATAAATCGTATATTATACATTGTTAAGCCTCAATTTAAAAACTGAGGCTTAAATTTTTACTGGCATCAATTTTTCGGGTTGAACCTGAATAAAATTATACCGGCATTAGATTCTTTATTCAGTACAATCTTTATGAAAAAATATTTCATCATCATATTTTCTATTCTCTTCTCAGCAAGCATGCTGGGATTTATCATTGATGATGAACCCCTGAAAAGGATACTCACCCAGATAGAAAAATATAGACTACAGTACCCGCAGGAAAAGGTTCATTTGCATCTCGACAAACCTTATTATGCTATTGGGGATAATATCTGGTTTAAGGCTTATGTAGTTAATGCCGAAAAAAATGAATTATCTACTCTGAGTAGGATCTTATATGTTGAATTGATCAACGACAAGGATTCAATTAAAAAATCTCTGAAAATTCCATTGGAGCTGGGATTAACCTGGGGTGATTTTGCGCTTACTGACTCGCTGAGGGAGGGTAATTACAGAATTCGGGCCTATACCACATGGATGCGAAATTTTGGGGAAGAATACTTTTTTGATAAAACCATTACCATAGGCAATTCTATTTCCAATACTGTTTTAACACAGGTGGATTATTCTTATGCAAAAGACCCGCGCGGTCAAAAAGTATTAGCCAAAATCAATTACAGTGATATGGCCGGGCAGCCGCTCGCCAATAAAGAGGTCAGCTATCATGTTGATCTGGATTTCAGAAGTATTCTGAAAGGAAAAGGCATCACTGATGCAATGGGAAATCTTCAAATCAGCTTTGTAAACAATCAGCCATTTGTATTAAAGTCAGGAAGAATCAGTACAACAATCCGTCTGGATGATAAAAACAGTGCAAATAAGAATTTTCCTGTTAAATCAACTTCTAATGAATCTGTTGTTCAGTTCTTCCCTGAAAGTGGGGATCTGGTAAATGGAATCAGCTCCAGGATAGGATTTAAAGCTGTGAGTTCAGACGGACTTGGTATCAATGTCAGCGGGTATATCAGTAATCAGAATAATGTCCGAATAGCTGATTTCAAATCAGAACATGCAGGAATGGGGCACTTTAGGTTAACACCTGAATCTACTGATATCTATACTGCACATATTACTTTTGAAGATGGCTCAGAGAAAGCCTATCCACTCCCAAAGGCAAAAGCGACCGGATATGTTTTATCTGTAAGCAATACCGATACGGCTGATCTAAAAATCAAGATATCAACAACCGAAACTGCCAAACCGGATGAAGAAATTACCCTTATTGCTCAAACCAACGGGCAGGTACACTTTGTATCAAAAAATAAACTTACTTCAAAAACCTTTAATGCAAGTATCCCTAAAAAACGTTTCCCTACCGGTATACTTCAGCTAACTCTCTTTTCTGCTCAAAATGAGCCGGTTGCAGAGCGGCTAGTATTTATAAACCATTCTGACTTTTTACAAATTGAGCTGAGTAGCGACAAGCCGGAGTATAAAAAAAGGGAGAAAGTCAAACTGACACTGGATACTAAAGACCCTGAAGGTAACCCTACACTCGGTAGTTTTTCTATAGCGATATTGGATGAATCAAAAGTACCTTTTAATGATGCTGATGAAACCACTATCATGTCAAACCTTCTGCTCAGTTCAGATTTGAAAGGTTTTATTGAACAGCCTAATTATTATTTTGATAAAATAAACGAGGATAAAATAAGGCAGCTTGATATCTTATTACTTACTCAGGGATGGCGACGATTTGAGTGGAAAAATATACTGGCAAACAATTATCCAACATTGGTTTATCAACCAGAAACCAATTTGCAGGTAAGTGGCAAGGTAACTACAATGGCAGGAAGGCCTGTAGTTGGGGGGAAAGTTACTTTATTCTCTGCATCGGGAAATGTTTTTATGCTTGATACAATTACCAATGCTAACGGAGAATTTAAATTCGACAATCTGAATTTTAACGATAGCACGAAATTCGTAATCCAGGCAAGAAATGAAAAAGACCGAAAAAATGTTGAAATTTTTCTGGACAGGATTCCCCCACAGTTAGTTACAAAAAACAAAAACGAGCCAATGCTGGAAGTAAATGTTAATCGCTCGATGCTTCCCTACCTGAAAAATAGTCGCACCCAATTCGATGAACTCAGGAGATATGGCGTAATTGGAAGAAATATCCTTCTGGATGAGGTTAAAATAGTTGAACGAAAACAGGAAGTAAAATACTCCTCGAATCTGAATGGACCGGGAAGGGCTGATGCTGTAATCAAGGCTGACCAGCTTCAGAATTGTTTTGATCTTGCGATATGTCTGCAGGGAAGAGTTGCCGGTTTAATTGTCCGGGATGGTATGGCCTATCTGATGAGAAATATGGGTTCTTCATTCAGAGGGCCGATACCGATGCAGGTTGTTGTAGATGGGGCCTTTTTGGGTCCTGAATTTCTATCAGTCATTAATGTTCAGGATGTAGAAACAGTTGAAGTTCTCAAAAGCGGTGCAAATAGTGCTATTTATGGCTCCATGGGTGGGGGTGGCTTGCTCATCATAACTACCAAACGTGGTGAAATCAATAATAATTACAGATCATACTCACCCGGAATTATGAGTTATAAACCACAGGGCTTCTTTAAAGCAAGGGAGTTTTATTCACCCAACTATGATGATCCTAGCATAAATGCAAAGATTCCTGATCTTCGGACTACCATTTACTGGAATCCAAATGTTATAAGTGATACTACCGGTAAAGCAAATATTGAATTCTTCAATTCTGATGGAACAGGTAATTATAAAGCCATTGTTGAAGGGATAAATATCAATGGTTCGATAGGCAGAAAGGTTTTCAGATATAGTGTCAAATAAAAAGATGAATACAATAAAAGTCAGGATTAAAGATAAAATTGCCGTGCTTTCTTTGGATCGCGGCCGTTCAAATGCTATAAATTCAGAAATGGTTTCTGAGCTGCATCAAATGATAAGAAATATTGAAAATGATGATTCTATCGCCGGACTTATTATAACCGGTAAAGAAGGCTTTTTTTCAGCAGGACTGGATCTTATTGAGCTATACAATTATGATGAAGATCAAATCAGAGAATTTTGGGTAGAATTTTTAAGTCTGGTTACTTCTATGGTTTCCTTTAAGAAACCTATGATTGCTGCAATCAGCGGTCATAGCCCGGCAGGCGGATGTGTTCTGGCAATTTGCTGTGATTACAGAGTCATGGCCGAGGGAAAGTTTATCATCGGATTGAATGAAGTACCTGTAGGTATTATTGTACCTGATAGTATATTCCATCTTTATGCATTCTGGCTTGGAAATGCCCCGGCCTATCGTGCCTTGCTTGAAGGCAAGCTGATGAATACTCAGGAAGCATTAAGTGCAGGACTTGTTGATGAGGTAGTTAACCCTGAAAGCATCCTTCATGCCGCTGAGCGTAAAATGCTGACATACATACAGCTTGAACATAAAACCTGGCAACAAAGTAAAATGAATATCCGGGAAGATCTCCTCAAAAAGGTAAGTGCTGATCAGACTGAAATGCTTAGTCATATGCTTGAACAATGGTGGTCGCCATCAACGCGCTCCATATTAAAAACAATTATTCAAAATCTTCAACAAAAATCCTCCTGATATGTATAATGAACCCATGTTACGTGATGATGCCCTGAGTGGAAAAACAATCATTGTTACCGGTGGTGGTACTGGATTAGGCAGGGCAATGAGCACTTATTTTCTTAAACTCGGTGCCAATGTAGTTATCACAAGCCGCAAGATAGAGGTTCTTGAAAAAACTGCAGCCGAGATGCAGAAGGAAGTATCTGCCGATGGCAGGGAACATAAAGCTAAAGTACTTGCAGTTCAATGTGATGTTCGTAAACCTGAAGAGGTTGATGAGGTTTTAAAAAAAGCACTTGAAACTTTCGGTCAGGTGAATGGTTTACTTAATAATGCGGCAGGAAACTTTATTTCACCTACAGAACGTCTCTCTTCAAATGCATTTTCAACGATCATTGATATTGTTTTAAAGGGAACAGCTAATTGCACTATGGCTGTTGGAAAGCACTGGATCAAAGAGAAACAAGCCGGAACAGTATTAAATATTGTGACAACCTATGCATTCACAGGCTCGGGATATGTAGTTCCATCGGCATGTGCAAAAGGCGGGGTCTTAGCTATGACCCGTTCTCTTGCAGCAGAATGGGGTAAATATGGGATCCGGAATAATGCAATCGCTCCCGGTCCTTTCCCAACAAAAGGTGCCTGGGACAGACTGCTTCCCGGCGATATGGCAAAAAAATTTGATTTCAAAAACAGGGTACCTCTAAAGCGGGTTGGTGATCATCAGGAACTGGCAAATCTGGCTGCATTCATGATGTCAGATTTTTCGGGATACATCAATGGAGAAGTGATTACAATTGATGGAGGGGAATGGCTTCAGGGTGCAGGTCAATTCAACGGACTTGAGGCAATTACCCCTGAAATGTGGGATATGCTTGAAATGATGACCCGATCGGCAAAGGGAAGTTAATTTAAAAAATATGCAGAAACGTATTAATATTTCTTCCGGTGCTGTCTGGGAAGATCTGGTTGGCTATAGCAGAGCCGTACGAATTGGGAACATCATTGAGGTATCAGGAACTACTTCGGTTGATGGAGATATTCTGGTCGGAAAAGATGATCTGTACGCCCAGGCAAAATTTATTCTCCTGAAAGTTGAGAAGGCCTTGAATGAAGCAGGTGCACAAATGACTGATGTAGTACGAACACGCATGTATGTAACCGATATCAGCAAATGGGAAGAAGCAGGAAAAGCCCATGCCGAATTTTTTGGAGCAATAAAGCCCGCTACAACAATGATTGAGGTCAGCCGCCTGATCCACCCTGATTTACTTATAGAAATTGAAGTATCAGCAGTAGTTCAATAGTATTCTTCTAAAAATATTCATTCTGTAATCGCTAAGCATTCTGTATTTTTGTAAAATGGGAACACAGGTACAGGAAGAAACACTGACGCTTGAAGAAGTTTTAGCATCATTAAAAGTTAATCATCGCCTGATCCTATGGAATGATGACACCAATACCTTCGAACACGTTATACACTGCCTTATAAAATATCTCGACTATACTGAAAAACAGGCTGAAAGAATTGCCTGGACAGTTCATAATGACGGGAAATGTATTATCCTCGAGGGTTCATTTACAGAAATTGAGGTTTACCGTAAAATACTGCAGCAAGAAGGTTTAACTGTAAGTATTGAATAGAATACAGGGTTTTTATACAAACTGGGAAAAAGCTAAGAGGCCTGGCACCGTGCTATTAAAAATAACATTTGGGAGTTGAGCTTGAATTCCTGCCAAAAAATCTGAAATTAAGCACAATTTCATGCGATCCCTTTTCAACGGCTGCTAGTTTTGTTGTTGTAAAATCGTATGAATATCCAAGCTGCAAATTTGGACTTAACTGTACTTCTGCAAGCAAATCCACTGAATCCATAGAGCGCAAAGAAGCCCCAAGCCAGAGCGTTTCTTTAAGCAGAAAATTCGCATTTAAATCAAACTGAACCGGAGAGCCGTTTACATATTTAACAAGCATATTGGGCTTGAACTTAATATCATCCCCCAGATTCGTCAGGTACCCACCCTGTAGTAAATAATGCGGTTTGTATGCTGTGGCTGATTGCATTGCAGTACCCAAATCCCGATAATAAAAAAAAGGTGATGAAAAACCGGCATAAAACTTCTGCGAAAACAACATTAATCCAAATCCAATATTCGCCCTAAGGGAGTTTTGATCAGCAAAAACTGGATCCTGAGCTGCTGCAGAACTACCCGATCGGCTATATTGTCCCACATACTTTCCCAGTCCGCCATTCAATCCCAGTGAAAAGTAGGTATTATCACCAACAGCAACCTTATGAGCTACCGTACCCAAAAATCCATTCTCACTGATAACCTCACCAATCTGATCTCTCATAAATAGCAGTCCGGCAGATGTTCCTGATTGATTTACAGGGCTATGAACAGATATGGTTTGTGTATTGGGAGCACCATTAAATCCTACCCATTGCTGCCTGGCAAGTGCAGTGATATTGATTGCATCATCTATAGAGGAATATGCGGGATTGATCATTAATCCGTTAAACATATATTGTGTAAACATGGCCTTCTGCTGTGCCACTGAAGAAATTGTACCAGCAATGAAAAGCAAAAATGCAAGTAAAACAATTTTGATCTCCTCCGGATGGTATTTCATTGATTTGAATGATTGCGACTATTACTATTCTGATCCAGATAATTATTCTACCGTCTAAACAATCGGAAGAAAATAGATTCCCGAACACTCAACCTATATAAAACAGGGCTTGAATCATTGTTCTTTACGTTCTGAATGGTATAATAGTTACGATATACCGATATAAATGGCATTGAACGAGAGAATTTAACTCTGGTTTAATTTATTGAAATATTCTTTAATTAATCTGCTTGGATCGAAAAACTCATTAGTATAATTTTAACTTCGGAAACATGTTCTTCTACTTATTCAATATCCTTACCTTCCTGACCTCAGCATCTATACCGGGAATTCTGATTCTTGCAGTAATACTTTATAAACCAGATCTGTGAAACTTGCTTCTTTGGGCTTAATCTTTTCCTAAAAATAGCCTTATTAATTAATCATTTTAGGAACTCAAATGCATCCTATTTGACAGGAAGATTTACAATCCCGGCCTAATTCTCAAAGCTTTCATGACCCTAAATAATTATAGCGGCAGGCCTGGCTTTGAAAAGAGTGCAGACAGGCTGACCGCGAGTTTAAAACACGACAGCAAAGTCAAGGTAAAAACGATAAATACTAAGGGGCAATGGAATTATAGCAGATGATATGTCTGAGTCAGCACTTGCCATTATAATTTAAATAGAAAAGGCGGTATCCCGGTTTCTGTGATTCACATTGACACAGCCTCAGGAAACACCTTCGAACAGGTGTTTGAACCTAAAAGATCATGAATATAGACGGAATAAAATCCTCCATCAAAATTAATCCGGCATGGCACATGAGCAGAACATAAGGAAATTTTACTCTTCTGATCGCATTATTCCCAATATCCGGGGTATTAATGGTATCTATTTCCCAGACAGCTGTTTCCTCGTCTGTACCAGCCCCTCATTATTTACACTGTAAACCTGCTCATCACTGCTGATAAAGACCATGAACTGCTGAGTGCCGGCTTCCATCCAGAGTTTATTTTGCTTCCCTTCAATAGGAAAAATCTGTTGAGTGATCCCCAGCTTTTCCAAATTGGAAGCATATACTTTATGTTTCTGATAATAATCCTGCTGCAGGTAGTATACATACCAAAGATGTTTCTTTTGCTCTTCACTGTAAGGTATAGTAAATGAATTTTTCGAATCTCCTGAGGATTGTTTACTGAAATGCAGGTAAGCCCAGCGTTCAGGAAAATGCATATTGATTAATCCCTGTGAAGACCAGACCCAGTTATATTCCGGAAGATTCCGACCCTCAGGTCCTTTTAGTTTGACATATTTACCTTCCTTAACTTCAGTCTGCCATTCTACCCGCGAAAAATTAATCCTCCAGAAATCTCCATCATCAGGAATTTTAGGAGTATTTCCAATGGTTACCGCCCAAAAAGGGATAAACATCTCTACAGTCCAGCCCTTATCAACATCTGATGGATTGTTTAAAGTACCCTGAATATCCACAGCCCATTTCATTCCCGGAGCATTGTATGAGATCATTGCTCCACTGCCATTACGGTATGGTTTAGGCATGAATAAATCAAACATGGTATTTAAAGCATTCACCTCGAACTCAAAATAACGGTGGGTATCATTGTCGGGGTCAATAAATACTTCGAAATCATTGTCATAAAAAACTATGTCATCGTAATTCTTTAAATATGCCCAAACATGAGGCTCATTAAGTTCAGCGGCAATATACAATCCCTTGTCGTCCCAGGTCATCTTTGCCCTGGTATTCCAGATTGGAAGGGGCTTTCGTTCAGCTTCAATATCCTTGAAATTTTCTGTCCATTCCACATTTTTCCAGACTGAATCATCCAGTTTACCATCAATTTTTGGTGATTGTGCATTAAAAAAAACTGTATATTTTTTTGGAGTAGAAAATAAATCTTCTTTACCTGTAAATATTGGCTGAGCACTACAAAAGGATATCGTGAATAGAGTCAGAACAATTGAGTTAAACAGATAAAATTTAATTTCAGGATAAAGATTTTTGAAGACCATATTTAAGAACATATAAATTTGAGAACTGGAAATTAAAATATTTTTGACGATTAATAACTAAAACGAAATATATGAATCATTCAAGACAATCAATAGTATCTCATAAATATGATAAAACTACCCAGGCAGGCAAAAAACTGGGATTCAAGCCTATATAATTTTCTTTCTTCCCCCTTTTTGATATCTTCGCGTTCCGAAACCAATTTTTTAAAATAATCTTAAATTCATGAGAAAATCAATTAAGCTCTTAGCTATACTCTTTTTATTTTCTGGAAGCATCACTTTTGCTCAAAGCAGTGACCCAATTGTTCAGCAAATTATTAAAGAAGCGAGTCAAAACTCTCAATTGAAAAAACTTGCCCATGAGCTAACCGATGGAATCGGTCCAAGGTTAGTTGGAACACCACAAATGAAACAAGCTCACGACTGGGCGATAGCAAAATATGAAAGCTGGGGAATTCCTGCACGAAATGAAAAATGGGGAGAATGGCGCGGATGGGAAAGAGGTATAACCCATATTGATATGATTCACCCGCGTACAGAGTCGCTTGAGGGAATGCAGCTAGCGTGGAGTGCCTCAACCCATGGTAAAACTGTTACTGCAGAAACAATTATTTTGGCCGACCTTGCCGACTCAATTGCATTTCAAAACTGGTTACCTAATGTAAAGGGTAAATTCGTAATGATTTCTATGCAGCAGCCGACAGGAAGAGATGACAGAAACTGGGAAGAGTTTGCTACTAAAGAATCTCTTGAAAAAATGAAAGCCGAGCGTACTGCTGCTGCAAGTGCATGGCGCAACCGTCTTAACAAAACAGGATTGAACCCTAAAGCACTGGCAATAGCCCTGGAAAATGCAGGAGCTGCAGGTATTTTTGCCTCTAATTGGTCAGCAGGATTTGGCGTAAATAAAATATTTGGTGCCCAAAGCTCAAAGATTCCAACCATTGACCTCTCTCTTGAAGACTACGGAATGCTATACCGTCTTACAGAATCAGGTGTTAATCCTAAAATTAACTTACGCGCCGACTCAAAACAATTGGGAATGGTACCTGTATTCAATACGGTAGCAGAAATCAAAGGCAGTGAAAAACCAGACGAGTATGTGGTTCTGTCGGCACATTTCGATTCATGGGATGGTGGAACAGGAGCTACAGATAACGCTACCGGAACAATTACCATGCTTGAGGCGATGAGAATCCTTAAAAAAGTTTATCCGAATCCAAAGAGAACCATTCTTGTTGGCCACTGGGGCAGTGAGGAACAGGGACTAAATGGATCAAGGGCATTTGTTGAAGATCACCCGGATATTGTCAGAAACATTCAGGCATTATTCAATCAGGACAACGGAACCGGAAGAGTTGTTGATCTTTCGGGCCAGGGATTTTTACATGCCTATAGTTATTTGGGCAAGTGGTTACAGGCAGTACCTGATGAAATCAGATCAGAGATTAAAACCAACTTCCCCGGCACACCTGGTGGTGGCGGATCTGATTATGCCTCATTTGTAGCGGCAGGTGTTCCTGCATTTTCATTAAGTTCATTAAGCTGGGCTTATGGAACTTATACCTGGCATACCAACCGCGATACTTATGATAAGATTGTATTTGATGATGTTCAGAAAAATGCAATTTTAACAGCCATCATGGCTTATAAAGCAAGTGAAGATCCAACACCGGCATCTCGTGAAAAAAGCATTCTGCCCAATAGTCCACGGACTGGTCAGCCAATGTCATGGCCTGCACAACGCAGCCCGAATCGTAAGGGTGGTGTAAACTAAATATCAGCTAAACGCTGACAGTACCTAAACGCTGACAGGGTTTTAAACCCTGTCAGCGTTTGTTTTGTTTGCTAATTTCGACAGCTAAAACATAAATCTAACACAAGTGTGTTAAACTATTTAGTTTACGGTACAGTATTGATATTGTTGAGCGTTTATTAAAAGGAATATACAGGTTGATTTGGAATCTACTTTAAGTTCTAATCCGATATGTAGTTCCGGATAGGCAGAAGGCATAATTAAAGTACAAGCAATCCATTTTGCCTCAGACTATTAATTGCCTTCCCGTACCAAAATGGCTCAAAATCCTCATTATTAACACTTTCAAAATCCTCTTTTGCCTTACGGTAGGTCATCAAACTCGTATTTTCCGTGCTTATACTAATTAAAAATTTAAAAAGCCATTCTCCCTGTTCCGTAGTAGTCTGCACACTAAAATCGCCTTTCTTATCATAGAATTTCAATTCTGTTAATTCCCACTGTCTTCCTTTTTTGCTTTTCGTGCGACTGTTCTTCTCAGGTTTTGAACCCAACCAGACAATTTTTGCATCAGGTTTAATTAGGAATGAATCATCCCTCATCAGGGCACTTTCAATATATTCAGGATCAATTTTGGTCTTAGGCACTTTATGTTCAAACCATTCCTGCAATGGGTAATCAAAGCAGATTCCATGCATATAATTAAACAATGATTTCTTTAATCCATAACTAAAAAGTTCATGGTCAGTTCCAATGTTATCAATATGAACAATATCATTATTTGCAAAGCTGCCCTTAATGCTGCTGGCCTTTTCAACTTTAAATTTTTCAGGATACATACCCACCGGACTATGAGCTGTCATGGCAAACTGATGCCAGAATGCCGACTGAAGGATTCCCTTCTCAAACATTTGTCGTACCATTTCCAATGAATCGATGGTCTCCTGAGCAGTTTGAGTTGGAAAACCATACATCAGATAAGCATGAACCATAATACCTGCTTCAGTAAAATTATGACAAACTCTGGCAACCTGTTCAACTGTAACTCCTTTTTGGATTAGTTCGAGCAGGCGATCTGATGCAACCTCAAGTCCACCGGATATCGCAATACAGCCAGATGCCTTTAACAATAAACAAAGATCCTTTGTAAAACTCTTCTCAAAGCGAATATTTGTCCACCAGGTTACAGTCAGATTTCTCCTGATAATCTCCAAAGCAAGTGATCGCATCAAGGCAGGTGGTGCAGCTTCATCAACAAAATGAAAACCCCGTTCCCCTGTCTGTTCAATCATTTCCTCCATCCTGTCGCATAGCAGGCCGGCAGCTAAAGGCTCATAAACTTTGATGTAGTCAAGTGAAATATCACAAAATGTACATTTCCCCCAATAGCAGCCATGAGCCATTGTGAGCTTGTTCCACCTCCCATCACTCCACATGCGGTGCATTGGGTTGGCAACCTCTATGACTGAAATATATTTATCAAGCTGCAGATCACTGTAATCGGGTGTGCCAACATCAAACTGCTTGTAATCAGGAAAAATACTTCCATTACAATATTTCAGCTTGGAATCAACAATGGCAAAAGTCCGTTTCAGTTCTTCCAAACCACGCTTCCCGTCCAAATATTCACAAAGATGCTCTATTGGAGCTTCCCCATCATCCAGACAGATAAAATCCAGGAATTCGAAAACCCTGACATCTGAAACTGAACGCAATTCGGTATTCGGGAAACCACCACCCATTGCAATCTTAACTTCCGGATAGTGCAATTTCAGCCATTGGCCAATTCGAAAAGCGGAATAAAGATTTCCGGGAAATGGTACAGAGAGTGATACAAGCTCAGGTTTCAACTTTTTCATCTTCTCTTCCAGAACAACCAAAAGCAGGCTGTCTATAAATGTTTTATCTAGCTGCAGGGCTCCGTATAATTCATCAAAACTCGAAGCAGAACGTCCCAGACGCTCAGCATATCTGCTGAACCCAAAATGAGGATCGATACACTCTATAATCAGATCAGAAATATCCTCCAGGTAAAGTGTTGCTAAATGTTTTGCTTTATCCTGGATACCCATAGTACCAAATGCCCAGTCGAGATCGTCCAACTGCTTAAATCGTGATGCTTCAGGTAGAAAATCCTCCTGGCAAATCAAATGTGAAAGTGTTGGATTATGCCCCTGCAGGAAAGATATAACCGCTTCAATAGTATTAATGTAATGCGATTTGAGTGCAATTATTCGCCTTGAGTTTTCAGAAATAGTACTTGTGTCAGTGATATGATTGAACAAGTCTTCCAATCCCCTGCTTGAAAATAACTTTAGAATTACTTCAATTCCAAGATCAGCCTGACATGAAGGAATATTTTTTGTATTGAGAAAGCCCTTCAAATATGCCGTAGCAGGGTATGGCGTATTCAACTGTGTAAAGGGTGGAGTTATTAAAAATACCTTTGTTGCCAAATCCTGAAATTTTAAACCCAAATATTTTGCTCAAAAATTAATGATATAACTTTAGGCTATGGTTGATTCCTAAGCTTGCAATATTACGATTTAAATACTCTACTCCCGAAATCCGCTGCTGATAGAGGTTAATATATCCCAGCTCAACACTCAGATTTTTGAGCAATTGATAATTAAATCCGGCATAAAACCTGTTTTGATCAAACGAATTAATAAGTATTCCCTTATGGGTGGTGACATAAATCCCATCACTTAGTTTAAGATAAATGTCATGATCATGCTTTTTAGAGTTGATGATCTTATATTCAAGAGACAGCATATAGGTGATTCGTTCCAGAAACCTGTATCCAGCAATCAATGCATCGCCCTGTTTATTGTGGATGAATCGCTCTTCCATCCGGTAACGGTGACTTAGATGAATTGATCTTAAATTGTGACTATAACCCAGGTCGTGATTAAGTCTAATTTCAGGGACCTTTAATGAACTTGAAAACTCAGGGTCACCGGGAGAATTTAAATAATAGGCAATTCCATTTTTAAAACTAAAATTCTTAAAAGGCTCAAAACCCAGCTGTGATTTACAGAACATCTGTGATTGCTTTACAGGATCTGTATAAATGCGTTCCTGAACTTCAAGATTCAAAGACCACTTTGGCGAAAATTCAAGTTCAGCAGTATATGCTGCCACAGCAAGGTTCTGCCGGATAACTTCTTTCCGGGAATCCTGAGCATATACAGAACATGAAACTAACAGGAGGAATATTATCTTAAAAAGTATCCCGGCGGATCTCAGAGGCATAGCAGCAAATATTGCCTGAAAATAATCAATGGATTCGAAAATTAAATGACATAAGTTGCAGATAACAAATAAATTACCTGAAATAAAACAAGGGATGCTGTCTAATCATCACATGCATCAGGATTCAATAGTTAACAGTTTAGTATCTTTGAAAAAATTTAAATTATAATCATGGTTGAGATCGGCAAATTCAATGAGCTACGGTTTATAAAAAAGACTGACACTGGTCTTATTCTGACTGATGGTGAGAGAGAAATTCTGCTGCCTTATGGGCTGTCTCCGGAGGGTGCTGAAATAGGTGATAATCTTCATGTTTTTGTATATATCCATAGCGATGGGCGTTTAATGGCTACCACAGAAACTCCGGTTGCCCAGGTTGATGAATTTGCTTTTCTGGAGGTCGTTGATGAAAATGAGAACGGTGTATTCATGGATATGGGTATAGGTAAGGATGTATTTGTACCAAACAAAGAACAAAAGCGCCCCATGAAGCTTGCCCAGAAATATGTTGTTTTCCTATACAATGATGAAAAAACCGAACGTATTACAGCCTCCTCTTATCTGAGTGATTTTATCAATCAGGATGAACATGATTTTGAGGAGGGCGATGAAGTAAGATTGTTAATTACAGATGAAAGCGACCTTGGATTCAGTGCCATTATCAATCAGAGATTCATGGGACTTCTTTACCGAAATGAAGTTTTTGAAGACCTGAAACCCGGTGATCAGAAACGTGGATTTATAAAAAAGATCCGTGAAGGAAATAAAATTGATCTTAGTCTGCAGGTAATAGGATTCAAACATATTCTGGATCTGAAAGATAGCCTGATGATTGACCTTCAGGAAAATGATGGATTGATACTATTGGGGGATAAAAGCTCGCCTGAAGAAATTTACAATCGCTTAAAGATTAGTAAGAAGGCCTTTAAAAAAACTATAGGAAGTTTGTATAAAGAACGACTTATCACCATATCTGACCATGAGATCAGATTAGTCCCGAAAGAAAAGAACTGATTATGGTGCTGTAATGCTTGTTTTTCTCAAAAAAAAGTCTTATTATTAGTAGGCATAACCATTATCTATCCAAAAATACTCCAATGAAAAAAGCGCTTCTAGGCATCGTTCTCTTAAGTATGGGACTTTCTGCAAAGGCACAACACCCTATTCCTGCTGCTGCGATCCAAATTCAAACAGCTGAGCTTGCTGCTCCTGCCGACAAACGCGGGGCCACAAGTGTTTATGGCTATTCTGCAAAAGGAGAATTCGTTTTGCTGAGAAAGGGCACTAATGAAATGATCTGTTTGGCTGATGATCCGAAAATTCCCGGTTTAAATGTAGCCTGTTATCATAAAGATCTGGAACCTTTTATGAAAAGGGGACGTGACTTAAAAAGTGAGGGCAAAACTCCTAAAGAAGTGTCTGAAATCCGCGATCATGAAGCAAAAAGTGGGTGGATGCCCATGCCAAAAGAACCGGCAAGTCTATTTGTTTATACCGCCAAGGCCGAAAACTATAATCCTGAAACAGGTTCTGTTAAAGATGGTTACCTCAGGTATGTAATCTACATTCCATACGCAACAGCAGAAAGTACCGGATTGCCGCTTAAACCAGATGCTCCTGGTATGCCCTGGCTTATGGATCCCGGAACACATCGGGCGCATATCATGATTAGTCCGGCTCAGCAAAAAAACTGACAGTAGTTTTTAAAAAATTAATGGATTGGAATTGGCGGCTCTTCGTCATGATTAGTCTTCCTATTCAGAAAGGCTTCCTTTTTCATACTTCTTGCAGCAACTACGGCACTGATCAGCATCAGTATTGCTCCGGCAAAAAATGGAGCACCTGCAAATTTTACATCCCCTTCTGGCCTAGTAAACCAGGCGAATAAATTAGTCATGAGTAGTGGCCCAACAATCGAAGTTGCGCTCATTAAACTGGTTAATGCCCCCTGCAATTCCCCCTGTTCATTTCTGGGAACATTACCCGAGATAATAGATTGAAGTGCCGGTCCTGCAATACCACCCAGACAGTACGGAATTAAAAAGACAAACATCATCCAGCCTTCGGTAGCAAAAGAAAACAGGAATAAACCAAGAGAATATAGCCCCAATCCTACATAAATGCTTTTCTCATCACCCAATTTTGGATTAATGTATCTAATCAGGCCGCCCTGAACTATAGCAATAAGTAATCCAATAACCGTCAATGAAATCCCCATTAGGGTATTACTCCATTGGAATTTTTCTATGTTGAAAAAGGTCCAGGTACTTTGAACTGCATGGCCTGCGATATAGACAAAAATCAGGGAAACAATCAGGCCTCCTACACCTTTGTACTTCTTAAGCTGGAACAGAGAACCCAGTGGATTGGCACGTTTCCATTCAAAAGGTCTCCGATGCTCCTTTGCCAGTGATTCAGGAAGAACAAAATAGCCGTAGATCAAATTCAGGAAAGTCAGAATGGCTGCTGCCATAAAAGGAACCCTGGGACCATACTCTCCCAAAAGTCCGCCTATACCCGGACCAATGATAAATCCCAATCCAAATGCAGCCCCAATCATTCCAAAGTTTTTGGATCGGTTTTCGGGAGTACTGATATCTGCAATATATGCTGTCGCAGTTGTAAAACTAGCACCAAATAGTCCGGCAATCAGCCTTCCGACAAAAAGCCACCAGATTGTTGGAGCCATCGAAAGAAAAATATAATCAATTCCAAAACCAAATAAGGATAAAAGTAAAACCGGCCTCCGACCATATTTATCACTCAAATTGCCTACAATTGGAGCACAAATAAACTGCATGATTGCGTAGGCAAAAGTTAATAACCCAGCCCACTGGGAAGCCTCACTAATATTTCCCTGTATCAACTCCTCTATTAACTGAGGAAACACAGGAATGATCAATCCAAGGCCAATGACATCCAGCAATAGGGTAATAAAAATAAAACTGACAGCAGCTTTGGGAGATTTTGGCATAATTTCCTGATCAGATTGTTATGCGGCGAACTTAATCATAATTCAGGAAAACTATAAAGTCCCGCAAAAAAGAGATTAATCAATAAAATGGTAAAGGAATACTACATCACCCTTAAATGCAGGTTTATTCTGGCCCTGAATCTCAAGTTCAACACCCAGAACTGCCTTGGTCACCCCTCTGAGGTTGGCAATCGATTCCAATTTTGCTCTCAGCCTGACCTCAGAGTTCACAACAACAGCCTGGGCAAATTTGAGGTTTTCAATACCGTAATTGATTTCCATTTTCAGGTTTTTAATGTCGGCAATTTGCTTCCATAAATATGGGATCAATGACAGTGTGAGATAACCATGAGCAATTGTAGCCTTAAAAGGCCCTTCAGTAGCTGCCCGCTCTGTATCTATATGTATCCACTGATGGTCCAGGGTCGCATCTGCAAATTTTCCAATCTGATCCTGAGTAATTCTATGCCAGGCAGAAGCACCCAATTCCTGTCCAAAATAAGATTCAAATTCAGTATAATTATTAATTACAAGCATATTAAAAAGGTATTTATAAGCACAAGGGTTCCTATTTATCCAATTGCTGCAAAGTTAATGTTTATTAATTGATGACTACTTCAGAGTTTGAAGCATAGAATCTAATTCAATAGATGTACCGTGAAAATAGGACACAAAAAATCTACTTTAGATTTAAATTTATATTTAGATAGTAGTGTTTTCCCCCTTCAACTGCTAATTATCCTAAATTAATTGAACAAATCGGTGCAAGAATTCATTTTTAAATTGATTTTAATATCTCTAATCCAAAATGAGGTATGGATTAACAAATTTTGTTCATAATTACTGGCTTGTGTTCGAATAAAACAAATTCTGTTATTGCGAATTTAATAACTATAAAATAACAATCATACTATCTTAATGCTAGAATAGTAATTGATCCTTTTAGTTTTCCTTTTCCTTCACCATAGTCAATAATATAGAAGTAATACCCTTCTGCTAATACACTTCCATTCAAGGTTCCATCCCATCCTGAGCCATTTGTATAACCCTTCTTTTGAAAAACTATCCTACCATTTCCGTCAAAAACTTTTACTTCGTTATTTGGATATGCATCAATATTATTAATAATCCAGGTATCATTTACCCCATCACCATTGGGTGACATCAAACTAGCAATTTTCACAGGTGTAAAATCGTCAAACACATTTATAGTAATAGTCTGCACAGAGCTACAACCAGAAGCACTTTGTACTGTAACGGTGTAAGTGGTGTTCTGTAAAGGCCTTGCGGTTAATACAGCCGTATTCTGCCCGCTAATATTGCCTAAAGCGGTCGCCCAACTGTAACTTGTACCTCCAGTTGCTGTTAAATTGACGGTAGTGCCCCTGCTAATTTGCGTTCCTTGATCGCTACGAATAGTAACCACAGGCATTGGATTGATTGTGATCGTAAATGTCCTACTGAATGTATCGGTTCCTCCATTTGAGGTTCCGCCATTATCCTTAACAATCACCGTGATGATTGCAGTACCGCCCGCTGCAACTGCTGGTGTATAAATGATGGTTCCAGTACCATTACCAGATGGAATGACCGCAAGGCCTGATAATAAGGCATTATTGCTACTTAAAATGCTTAGTGTAGTTGTTTGCCCTGGGTAAGCCCCTGCACTAATCCCTCCAATACTGATACTTTGGGTAGTAGGGGTATAACAAATAGTTTGATTCGCTATTGCTCCTATCGTTGGTGCAGAATTAATGCTGGGAAGTATCGTCAACAAACCATTAATATAATTGAGATTATAATTGGCTGCAGCACCCCCACTTACTACAATTGGATAAGTACCTGGATCTGATAAAATACTTGCAGTAGTATTCAACAAAGGTTGATTCGTCAATACTGAACTATCTTCATTATAAACAAAACCAGAATATGTTAAGGTCAAGGCGGGGTTAGTTGTTCCAACCAGCTTTGTTTTATTTTCAGCTGTTAAAGTTAAAGTGGCCTTATTAACCGTTAGAGTTTGCGTAACTACTGGCGCTGAATTATATGATCCATTTCCAGCCTGACTTGCGGTAATTACTGTAGTACCAGATCCGGTGATATGAATCCTTCCGAAGATAACAGTTGCAACTGCTGTATTTGAAGAAGTATAACTTATTGCAAGCCCTGAACTTGCTGATGCCACAGGATCAAAGTCTAAATCCCCATATGTTTTTGGAGTCATTACATTGAATGTAATGGTTTGGTTGGAGCTAAGAA
>CAZTRY010000040.1:0-4476 GCA_964616525.1 uncultured Sphingobacterium sp.
CTGTAATTAAGCTATTAGGGACTGTAATTGCTGAACGTATGGTTGATTTGCTGATGCTGGGATTTGTATTTGCATTAGCTATATTGTTAGAATTCAAATTGTTATCAGGCTTTCTTTACAAGCATATCCTCATTAAGTTAAGTGGCAGAACCGGGGATATTGCTTTGCTGATCTTTGCTTTTTTAGTATTGATAATGATTATTACCTTCTTTTTTATCCTGATGAAAAAGAAAAACTGGGGAATATCTAATCGTATTTTAAATTTTTTTTCAGGAATGAAAACCGGAATGCTTTCCGTTAAAAATCTGGATAATAAAACCGCATTTGTAATTGGTTCAATGTTTATCTGGTTGTTTTACGGGCTCTCCTCTTACTTGTGTTTTTTTGCTCTGAGCGCGACTTCATCTCTCGGCCCCGGTGCAGCACTTTCTACCCTGGTTTTTGGAAGCCTCGCGATGATTGCACCGGTACAGGGGGGGATCGGGGCCTATCACTGGATGGTTTCGGAGGGTTTGACTATTTATGGAATTTCCAAAATTGATGGCCTTTCCTACGCATTATTAACCCATACAACCCAAACATTAATTACCCTCTTTATTGGTTCAATAAGTTTAATTTTGTTCCTGAAACAATCCACCAGAAAAAGATCAGATGAGCAGACTTGATAAGATTAAAAGTAAGATTTATACAACAGAGCAAATAAAAGCAGCGCTAAATGTATGGCGTTTGCTCGGGAAAAGAGTAGTCTTTACCAATGGTTGTTTTGATTTGCTTCATTTAGGACATATTGATTACCTCTCGAAAGCTGCGGATATGGGAGATAAATTAGTGATTGGCTTAAATTCTGATGTATCTGCATCAGAATTGAAAGGTCCGGGCAGGCCAATTACGGATCAGCTTTCCCGTTCGGTAATGCTTGCTTCATTTTCCTTTGTGGATGCAGTTGTAATCTTTGATGAGCCTACTCCCCTGCATCTCATAGAATTGGTGAGACCGGATATTCTGGTTAAGGGTGCGGATTATTCTATTGAACAAATTGTTGGTGCCAGCCTGGTACAGCAGTACGGTGGGGAAGTTAAGACTATCGAATATCTTAGCGGCTATTCCACAACACTTATTGAGAAAAAGATCAGGTCCAACACCTGAAATTATCAATCAGCGATTTGTCATTCTTGAGTTTTTACCGCAGATTCCATAATTCTGCCGTAGAACTAACGGAAATATTTCTTAATATTTGCATAGGAGCAAATACTAATCAAGCCCGAAACATTAATTTTGGGCCATAAACCAATTATTATGTTTTTCGAATTTACGGAGGAGCAGCTGATGATTCAGCAGGCTGCCAGAGATTTTGCAAATAGTGAATTGAAGCCCGGGGTAATTGAGCGGGATGAACATCAGAAATTTCCACATGAGCAGATCAGAAAACTGGGAGAACTTGGTTTTCTGGGTATGATGGTTGATCCAAAATATAATGGATCAGGGCTTGATACCATCTCCTATGTTCTTGCAATGGAAGAGCTGTCAAAAATTGATGCCTCGGCTTCGGTAGTGGTTTCTGTAAACAATTCATTGGTTTGTTTCGGACTAGAAAAGTATGGTTCTGAGTTTCAAAAGGAGAAATATTTAAAGCCACTTGCAGCTGGCGAAAAATTGGGTGCATTTTGTCTTTCTGAACCTGAAGCCGGCTCTGATGCTACCTCTCAGCAAACCAGTGCGATCGATATGGGCGATCATTATCTGCTTAATGGGACTAAAAACTGGATTACTAATGGCGGGAACGCCTCTACTTATCTTGTCATAGCCCAAACCAATCCTGCACAAAGGCATAAGGGGATAAATGCACTTATCGTTGAGAAAGGTATGGAGGGATTCACCATAGGTCCTAAAGAAAATAAACTTGGAATACGTGGATCTGACACGCATTCTCTGATGTTTACAGATGTTAAAGTACCTAAAGAGAATCGTATTGGAGAGGAGGGTTTTGGATTTTCTTTTGCAATGAAAACACTGGATGGAGGGCGTATAGGAATTGCATCTCAGGCACTTGGGATTGCTTCAGGTGCGTATGAACTTGCTCTGCAATACTCCAAAGAACGCAGGGCATTTGGAAAACCCATCTCAGGTCACCAGGCCATTCAGTTTAAACTTGCTGACATGGCAACAGAAATTGAAGCAGCCAGGATGCTCTGCTTAAAAGCTGCATGGTTAAAAGATCAGGGACTTCCTTATGCGCAGGCAAGTTCTATGGCTAAACTATTTGCATCACAGGTTGCAATGAAAACTACGGTTGAAGCTGTTCAGATCCATGGGGGCTATGGTTTTGTTAAAGAATTCCATGTTGAACGTTTGATGCGGGATGCGAAAATTACCCAGATCTATGAAGGGACATCTGAGATTCAGCGCATTGTAATTGCACGAGAGATTTTGAAATAAATACTTTGAGTCAATCCATGAACAATTGCTTCAAAATTATAGCTTCCTTTTTTCTGCTGACAGGTTTCTATGCATGTCAGGGTAATGAAGATATTCAATTGGAGAAAGGGATATGGCGTGCTACGCTCAAAACCTCCTCAGGGGCCGAAATACCTTTTAATTTTGAAGTAATCGATTCTGCTGATCGGAAATTTCTGAATATAATAAACGGGGATGAAAGGTTCAGGGTTAATGAAATTTCAATGGAATCAGATTCCATATTCATCCAGTTGCCTCTTTTTGATTCGGAGATCAGGGCAAATATCAGGGACAGGTCTTTGAATGGGCAATGGATTAAACATTTTGCAGATAGTAGTGAAGTAATGAAGATTGAGGCTAAAAATGGTTATTCCTGGCGGTTTTTCAAGGTAAATGCCAAACCTGAGTTCGATGTGAGTGGTCGCTGGTCAGTTAACTTTCAGGATGCAAAGACGGGTAAATCAATGCCTGCCATAGGTGAATTTACGCAGCATAATGGTCGTATTCTTGGTACATTTTTAACCAGCACAGGGGATTACCGTTTTCTTGAAGGAACAGTTTCTGACGATAAACTTTATCTTTCTTGTTTCGACGGTAGTCATGCCTTTCTGTTTACAGGCAAAATCCTGGACAATACTACAATAGTGGATGGAAGTTTCTATTCCGGACTTTCCTCTGTTCAGACCTGGACCGCCAAACGGGATGAAAATGCTATCCTGCCTGATGCCTATTCGATAACAGCTTTGAAGGATGGATTTGATCAGATAGATTTTTCATTTCCTGATCTGAATGGCAAAAATGTGTCACTTTCTGATTCAAAATTTAAAAATAAAATTGTTCTGGTTCAGTTTTTTGGATCCTGGTGTCCAAATTGTATGGATGAAACTGCTTATCTGGTTCCGTTTTATAAAAAATATCAGCAGAAGGGCCTCGAAATCGTTGCTTTGGCTTATGAACGTACTACTGATTATGAACGTTCAAAGAAAAATATTTTACGTTTACGCGAAAGGTTTGCCGTCCCATATGATATGTTAATTACCGGCTATACCAATGATAAAGCTCAGGTGGCGAAAAGCCTGCCGATGTTAAAAAGTTTTATAGGCTTTCCAACTTTGATTATCATTGATAGGAAAGGAAAAGTCGGAAGGATTCATACCGGTTTCAGCGGACCCGGAACCGGCATTCATTATTCGGAATTTAAAAAGGAATTCGAAGAAACAATTGATAAACTCCTGCTTGAAGAGTAAAATTTTAGCTCCATGCGCAGCAAATTAATAGCCTGGATGGCACAGGTAATCCTTTATTACCGGATGATTAGAACAAAATTATACATATGAAACCTGCATGAGCTTATCTTTAGAATGATCTCAAAATAAATTTATGTAAGCTTCAAAACCATTGAATGACAAATTTCATACTCATGAAAATAAAGTATATCCTCTGTTACCCTATCCTGGCTTCCATATTTCTTCTGGCTTGTTCGGCACCAAGAATGGTAAATCTCGATCCGGTTACAGTTATTGAAAATTCAAAGGGTTCAATGGTTTACAGGGGAAGTTATACCAAGCATACGGATATCTTGAATACCCGGCTTGATCTGAGTTTTGATTGGGATAGTGCCTATGTGATTGGAAAAGCTACAATTTTTGCAAAACCTTATTTCTACCCTACAGACCAGCTGGTATTGAATGCCAATGGCTTTCGCATTAACTCCGTTTCATTGGTCAACAGCTATGATAAAAAGCCATTGAGATATACTTATGATGGCAAATTATTAAGGATCAGTCTCGATAAAATCTACAATAGGGATCAGAAATACACCGTATTTATTGATTATGTAGCAATGCCAAATAAATTGAAAATTGGCGAGGATATTGCTTCCGCAGGTGATCGTGGATTTTATTTTATAAACAGAGACGGAAAGGAGAAAGGGAAACCGAGACAAATCTGGACACAGGGTGAAACTGAATGTAATTCTAACTGGTTTCCAACCATCAACGGTACTCAGGAGAAAATGACTCA
>CAZTRY010000040.1:4576-9620 GCA_964616525.1 uncultured Sphingobacterium sp.
GCAAAACTGGTATTTGGGAAAACCCCGGAGATGATGGAGTTTTTCTCAAATAAATTCGGAATCGAATATCCCTGGGATAAGTACTCGCAGATCGTTGTTCGGGATTTCGTGAGTGGGGCTATGGAAAATACTACAGCATCAGTATTTTTTGAGGGCATGAATATGTCAGAGGGTCAGTATCTGGATGAAAATCATGAAGATATCATTGCTCATGAGCTATTTCATCACTGGTTTGGTGATTTGGTTACGGCAGAGTCATGGGCCAATCTGCCTCTCAATGAATCATTCGCCACCTACGGAGAATATTTATGGGAAGAACATAAATATGGCAGGGACCAGGCTGATTTGAAGGGCATGGAGGACATGTCAGTTTATATTGGAAATACACGAAAATCAGAACCGGATGTGATCCGTTTTGACTATGCCGATCGAGAGCAAATGTTTGATGAGATTAGTTATCATAAGGGAGGGCGGATACTACATATGCTTAGAAAGACAGTCGGAGATGAAGCATTCTTTGAATCTTTAAAACTTTATCTGAAGAAACATTCCTATAAAACAGCTGAAATTCATGACCTAAGGCTTGCTTTTGAGGAGATTACAGGTATAGATTTGAACTGGTTTTTCAACCAATGGTTCCTGGCTTCAGGCCATCCGGTTTTAAGTATTCAGAATTCTTATGATCCTGCGAAAAGGGAGGTTACAGTTAATATTACCCAGGATCAGAATCTCTCAGAAACACCGCTTTACCGAATTCCAATGGCTATTGACATTTATTCCGGAACGAAGGTTGAACGTAAGGAAATTATCCTTGAAAGGCAAAATCAATCCTTCATTTTCCCTTCTGTAAATCCTCCTGATCTTGTGAATGTAGATGCAGAAAAGTATGTTCTTGCAGAAAAAAATGAAGTAAAAAATATCCAGGAATATATTTTCCAATATCAGCATGCCCCATTATTTATGGACAGGATTGAAGCAATAATGAATCTGAAGGATATGAAGGAAGAAGCAGCAGCAAGAAGTATTGTTGTTTCAGCACTGAAAGATAAAAGCTGGCTTATTCGTCATACGGCTTTATCTGTTATTGAACATCTGTCGGACGATGAGCGTAAGGCTGTTCAGGAAACCTTAAGAGAAATGGCCCTTCATGATAAGGTTTCAAAGGTAAGAGCTGCAGCAGTGGAGAAACTGGGCAAACATTACCGGATGACAGATAATAAAGAGGTATTTGTTCAGGCAGCGAAAGACAAATCACCCCTGGTTATCAGGGTGACTGAAGCTTTGAAATAATAATAGAAGACACCCCATAAAATGGGTGGTGCCTGAAAATATATTTAATCTGACTTCTCTGATTGAAATGCCGAAAATATCATATTGATCAGGGCAAGTACAATGGCAAATAACAATGCTGAGAAAAAACCATTGGTATTAAAGGTTTCCATCAGGTTGTCGACCAAAAGTACCATTAGGACGGTTATAATGAAGGAAACCAAACCCAGAGTCAGAAAATTAATCGGAAAGGTTAGAATACGGAGAATTGTGCCGATAGTTGCGTTTGCCAGAGCAATAAGTATTCCGGCAATAATGGCACTCCAGAAATTTTCGACATCAACTCCCGGAAGCAGGTATGCAGCAATGGCGACAGCTGCACCCATTAATAGAATTTCGATGATCAGCCTCATATTTTTTAGTTTTAATATTTAATAACGATGAAATTGAAGAATCTATTCCATATATCGGCATTTTTTTTGATTTTATTTAGTTCCTGTAAACATGAAAAGATTCATGACCGCACCCAAAATAATCTGATAATCAGGCTTAATTCCGACAGCAGTTCAATAGAATTACTTGGTTTAGCAAGTCCTGTTTTAGAGGAGTTAAGGACAGATTCTCTTCCAGATTCGCTATGGACTAATTTTTTTGCAGTTTATGAGGAGCCGCAGGATCCCGAAATGAGAGATTTTCAACCGGCTTTAGAAGGTATTTATACTCTTGAAGAAGGAAAAGTTCGGTTTAAACCAAAGGGTAATTTCAGAGAGAATCAATTTTATTTTGCCCGCTGTTATACCAAACTATTACTTCAGGATGCAGAGGATCTGATTGAAACACGGGAACTGTTTATTTCAGACGGGTTTACAGAGTATAAATTTAATATCTCAAAAAAATAAGTGATATAAATGTATTGAAATCAGGTATTTGTAATGACAGATAGTTTTTTTATATTTGCATCGATCTGAGAAGAGCCCCGCACCTGCGGGGCTCTTTTTTTACCAACCTGTTTTTCAAGGGAATTAAAAAAGGTCGATCATGAATATAGAAAAACGTGTAATTGAGTTAGTTGAAGAAAAGATTGCCGACCGTCCGGATTTGTTTCTGGTGGACGTGCAGATGCACGGTAGCGGAATTTTGTCTATTTTAGTAGATGGAGATAATGGGGTTGCAATTAGTGATTGCGTTGCAATAAGCCGGCATGTTGGTTTCCATCTTGAAGAGGAGAATGCTATTGAACAAGCATACAGGCTGGAGGTTTCTTCACCGGGAATAGATACCCCTCTAAAATCATTACGTCAGTTCCAGAAAAATATTAGCCGTTCAATAAATGTCAAACTTAAAGACGGTAATATCAGGGAAGGTAAATTGATTAGTGTGGATGATTCAGGACTAACCATACAGGAGAGTGTTAAGGAAAAGGGTAAGAAAGCAGTTTTGCTTGAAAATTTTATAAAGTTTGAAGATATAACAGAAACGATAGTTTTAGTGAGTTTTAAATAACGTCCCGTACCTACGGGGCAAATTCAATAAAAAATGAGCAATATTAATTTAATCGATTCATTCCAGGAGTTTAAGGACTTCAAGAATATTGACCGGCCTACGGTTATCAGTGTGTTGGAAGAGGTTTTCCGCAGCATGTTGCGGAAGAGGTATGGCACAGACGAAAATTGTGATGTGATCGTCAACCCGGATAACGGGGATTTGGAAATCTGGCGTACAAGAACGGTTATGGAAGATGGATTTTCGGAAGATGATGATCTGGAGATCGAACTTGCCGAAGCCAAAGCAATTGATCCTGACCTGGAAGTTGGGGATGATTTTATTGAGCAGATCACCCTCGAAAGTTTTGGCCGAAGGGCGATTCTGGCAGCACGTCAAACCCTTGTTTCCAAGATTTTGGAACTTGAAAAGGATGAAATTTTTAAGAAGTATAAAGACCGTGTTGGTGAGATTGTAACCGGAGAGGTATATCAGGTTTGGAAAAAAGAGACTTTAGTTCTGGACGATGAAGGGAATGAACTTTTATTGCCTAAAACAGAGCAAATTCCTGCCGATTACTTCAAAAAGGGGGATTCTGTACGAGCAATCATAGAGAAAGTAGAGATGCTGAATGGTAATCCTAAAATCATCATTTCACGTACTGCACCAGAGTTCCTGCAACGTTTGTTTGAGATGGAAGTTCCTGAGATATTCGACGGACTGATTACGATCAAGAAAATTGTTCGTGAACCCGGAGAGAGGGCTAAAGTTGCGGTAGAGTCTTATGACGACAGAATTGATCCGGTTGGAGCTTGCGTGGGTATGAAAGGATCACGTATTCATGGTATTGTCCGTGAGCTGAAAAATGAAAATATCGATGTAATTAACTTTACAAATAATATTTCATTGTATATTCAGAGAGCATTAAGTCCGGCGAAAATCACAAGTATCAAGCTTGATGATGAAGAAAAGAGAGCGGCAGTTTATTTAAAACCTGATCAGGTATCATTGGCAATTGGTCGTGGTGGTCACAATATAAAGTTGGCAGGAAAGCTTACAGGATACGAAATTGATGTATATCGTGAAGCCCATGAAGATGATGAGGATGTTGATATTGAGGAATTCTCTGATGAAATTGAAGGTTGGATTATCGATGAATTCAAACGTGTTGGTTTAGATACAGCGAAATCTATTTTGAGTTTATCTGTAGATGAATTGGTTAAGCGTACTGATCTGGAAGACACTACTGTGAAAGATGTGATTGAGATCCTGAAGTCAGAATTTGAATAATTTATTCGATTGCTGCTCTATGAGAAATTGTGGATTTAAGAAAAAGCCCAATGCTCAAAGCATATAACAGATAAAAAACGTACTTTTGTACAAAAATAGCGAGGTTAAAATAATAAATGTCAGAAGGTAAAAGCACAAATTTACTTAAAGCTGCGAAAGAGCTGAACATCGGCCTGAACACTGCGGTGGAGTTTTTAGGAAAAAAGGGTCACATAGTTGAGGCCAGGCCTAATACTAAACTCACCGATGAGATGTACGATGTTCTTCTTAAGGAGTTTCAGGGAGATAAAATCGTAAAAGAAGAAGCTAAACAGATTGTTATTGGCAAGATTCGTCGCGATGATATTCCTGTAACCAACGAAAAGACTGAGCCACAGCGTTCAAAAGATTTTGAACAGGAAGAGATTCTTATCAAGAATGTCAATCCATTTACTCCGCCTGCAGTTGAGAAGCCTAAAGCTGAACCTCAGGAGCCTGTAGCTGCTGAGCCTAAATCAGAAGAAGGTGCTTTGCCTGGTGTTAAAGTGGTCGGAAAGATCAACTTAGATGACCTGAATTCCAAAACCCGCCCGGATAAGAAAATCCCGGAACCAGAAAAGCCTGTTGTTACACCTGCTCCTGCAGCTAAAGTTGAGGAGCCTGTAAAAGTTAAGGAACCGGAAGTAATTCCACAGCCTGCTCCCGAAAAACCTGAACCTAAAGTAGAAAGCGCACCTGTAGCAGAAATTAAAGAACCTGCTGAAAGTCCGAAGGAAACTATTAAGGAACAGCCTGAAGCTCCTGCTTCTAAACCGCTTGCAGAAGAAAAACAAGAAAATAGACCAAATACCCAGGAAAGTAATCCTGATGCTACAGTTATTCGTGCCAAAGCAGAACGTCTTTCAGGCCCGAATGTGATAGGCAGAATTGAGTTACCGGTTTCACCAGCCCGCCGTGGACAGCCAGTTGCTTCTTCATCAAGTGCTGCAGGTGCTGATCATAAGCGTAAGCGTAAGCGTAAAGA
>CAZTRY010000040.1:9720-13949 GCA_964616525.1 uncultured Sphingobacterium sp.
CCCGTCCTGATTTCAGGAATAAGCCCCGTACAACGGATACCCCTAAAGCTGAACCAACAGATAAGGAAATACAGGATCAGATCAAAGCAACACTTGCACGCTTAAGTGGTGCAGGTAAATCAGGGAAATTTGCACAACGAGCAAAATTGCGCCGTCAGAAGCGTGATGATGTTGCCCAGACTGCAGAAGATGCAGCTTTAGAAGCTGAAATGCAGTCTAAAACCATAAAGGTTACTGAATTTGTTACTGCAAATGAACTTGCATTGATGCTTGATGTTCCTGTTACTCAGGTAATTTCAACCTGTATGAGTTTAGGAATGTTCGTGTCCATCAATCAAAGACTTGATGCTGAAACCCTGACCATCGTTGCGGATGAGTTTGGTTATGAAGTTGAGTTTGTAAAACCTGAGGATGAGGAAATAGGTTTGCTTGAAGAAACCGACAGTCCTGAGGATCAGTTACCTAGAGCTCCGATTGTAACCGTAATGGGTCACGTAGATCATGGTAAGACCTCATTGCTGGATTTTGTTCGCAAGACCAATGTTATCGCCGGAGAAGCCGGAGGAATTACCCAGCACATCGGTGCTTATGAGGTAACCCTTGAAAATGATCGTAAAATTACTTTCCTTGATACTCCGGGTCACGAAGCCTTTACGGCGATGCGTGCAAGGGGTGCCAATGTTACTGATATTGCAATTATTGTTATTGCAGCTGATGATAGTGTGATGCCTCAAACGCGTGAAGCAATCAATCATGCTCAGGCTGCAAATGTGCCAATTGTATTCGCTTTCAGTAAGGTTGATAAGCCGGGTGCAAATGCGGATAAGATCCGTGAGCAGCTTTCGGCTATGAACATCCTTGTTGAAGACTGGGGTGGAAAATATCAGAGTCAGGAAATTTCAGGTAAAACCGGTGCAGGCATCGATTTATTGCTTGAAAAGGTCTTGCTCGAAGCGGATATGCTGGAATTAACAGCTAATCCGAACAAGAGGGCCGTAGGTACAGTTATCGAAGCTGCATTGGATAAAGGTCGAGGAATTGTCACTACAGTGCTGATTCAGGCCGGAACATTGCGTGTTGGTGATGCGATACTTGCCGGTGGATACAGTGGAAAGGTAAAAGCATTACACAATGAGCGTGGAGTTAAGTTGGATCACGCAGGCCCTTCTACACCTGTACAGGTACTTGGTATGCAGGGTGCACCAACATCGGGTGATAAGTTTAACGTGATGGAAAGTGAAGTTGAAGCCCGCCAGGTTGCCAATAAGAGATTACAGTTACAACGTGAGCAGGGATTACGTACTCAGAAACATATCACTCTTGATGAGATCGGACGTCGTTTAGCGATCGGAAACTTTAAGGAGCTGAATGTGATTGTTAAAGGTGATGTGGATGGTTCAATCGAAGCATTGTCTGATTCCTTGCTAAAACTTTCTACTGAGCAGATTCAGGTGAATATCATTCATAAATCTGTGGGTCAGATATCTGAATCGGATGTATTATTAGCTTCGGCTTCTGATGCAATCATCATTGGTTTCCAGGTTCGCCCTTCTGCAAGTGCACGTAAACTGGCTGAAGCAGAGCAGATTGATATCCGTCTGTATTCAATCATTTACGATGCTATCAACGAAGTGAAAGCTGCTATGGAAGGTATGCTTGATCCGGAGTTTGAAGAGAAAATTACTTCAAACGTTGAAATTCGTGAGGTATTTAAAATCAGTAAAGTGGGTACAATCGCAGGTTGTATGGTACTTGATGGGAAGATCACCAGAAACAGCAAAATCCGTATCATACGTGATGGCGTAGTAGTTTATACTGGTGAGCTGGCTTCATTGAAACGTTTCAAAGATGATGTGAAAGAGGTTGCTACCGGTTATGAGTGTGGTTTAAATATTCAGAACTTCAATAATATTGAAGTAGGTGATATCGTTGAATCATACGAGCAGGTTGAAGTGAAAAGGAAATTATAATCTGTACAAATAATTTTAAAAGCGATCTATTTGATCGCTTTTTTTGTTTCAGATGATTGATGTTTAATACCTATAAATCATAAAGGTATGGGTTTAAGAAAGGAATTCAGAAGGTTTAAAAGAAGGATACAATTGCGGCTAAATGCGGGTGATATTAAGCTGGAATTAGGTCGGATTGCGGATTATAAACACTTCAGTGTAGGATATGCCCATGTATTCGATAAACCCTTTAAATTCCATCACGGACCAAGTTTCGCGGAATCCTATATTGAACTATTCGAAACAGAGATATATCGGTTCAAACCCAGTGCTGACTCCAGGATTATTTTGGATTGTGGTGCAAATATGGGTCTGAGTGTTTTATATTTCTCCCTCAATTACCCTGATCATCACATTATTGCATTTGAACCTGATGCAGATATTTTTGCGATTTTGAAGGAGAACGTTGAGACCTTTGGATTGAAAAATGTGACCCTTCATCAAAAGGCAGTTTGGACACAAACAGAAACTTTAAAGTTCTTTACTGATGGTGGTATGGGAGGTAGAATAAATAACGAATACTCCAGGCAGGAACCCAAATTTATTGAAGCTGTTCCTTTACTTGATTACCTGACAGAAGACGTCGATTTTCTGAAGATTGATATCGAGGGTGCTGAAGATACTGTTTTGAAATATTGTGGAAAAAGTTTGCAGAATGCAAAACATATCTTCTTCGAATACCATAATAATGTGAATTCAAAGCAAACCCTGCATGAGCTGCTTGCGTTGGTTGAAAGCCTCGGTTTCCATTATTATATCAAGGAATCAGCTACCAGAAAACGCCCCTTTGTGGATACCAGGCTAATTTGTGAGAGTTTTGACATGGCCATTAATGTGTTCTGTTATAAGGAAGGCCAAGCCTGAATTAATTTGAAAATATTCTTCTGATCTTTCCGCCCCACAATTCTTTTAAAACGAAATTCAGTTTACTGAAAGTGTTTTTTTTGTTAATGCTGAATAGTATCTGCCTGTTCTCATAAATTAATTTTGCGAGGCCAAATGAAATATATTCCGCTTTGTTTTTTTTAAATTCAGCAAAGAGTTTTGCAATGAATTCTGGATTTTTATTTTTAGGATAATCCACGCATGACTTTATCCAGAGCATTTTCCGTTCGTATTTCATTTCGGAACTAAGCGGATTTCTAAGCGTATTATCCCGTTTTCGTTTTAAAATATTCGTATCAGCTTTCTGATGCTGCCGGTATTTGACCAGGCTTTCATTAATGAAATCTATGCTGCCCAGGTTTGTAGCGACATATCCCATCCACCAATCATGAAAATATGCATCCGGGAAAGGTAAGAGCTCATCTCTAAGCTCTTTTTTCATTAATACTGAATGTCCTGAAATGCAGTTAAAGAAAAGAAATACCTCCGGTTGATCACCCCGGTATAAATTCATAATATCTGACATATTCCTATGCAAAGATTGGCCATTCTGGTCTACAAATTCGGAATCATGATAAATCAGTAAATGGTTTCCAATGCCCTTAACCTGCTTTTCTATCTTTTTTAAATCCCATATATCATCCTGATCTGATAAAGCAATAAAATCACCGCTGCACAACTGAAGTGCTTTTTCAAAATTTCTGATATAACCCAGATTTTTAGGATTTTCAAAAATTTTAATGAATGGGTATTTTGCCGAATATTCCTTCAGAATAGATAAAGTGTTATCTGAGGAACAATCGTCGACTGCAATCAGCTCAATTTCAGGGTAACTTTGATTTACAATTGAATCAAGCTGTTCTCTTAGATAAGCTTCTCCATTATAGGTACATAAAGCTATAGAAACCAGTGCTTTATGCTTCATTTCTATTCGTTGAATGTTTGCATGTCAATCAGCCTCCTGTAGAGCCCGTCAGCCCTGACCAGTTCATTATGTGTACCTTGTTCTTCAATTTTACCGTTTTCCAACACTATAATCTGATCGGCTTCCTGTATGGTACTCAAGCGGTGGGCAATGACGATGGAAGTACGGTTTTTCATTAAGTTCTTGAGTGCATTTTGAACCACTTTTTCAGATTCAGTATCCAGAGCGGAAGTGGCTTCGTCCAAAAGAAGGATTGGTGGATTGGCAAGTACAGCTCTTGCAATACAGATCCTTTGTTTTTGCCCCCCTGAAAGCTTCATCCCCCGGTCACCAATATTGGTTTGATAGCCATCTGAAGTATTGACAATGAACTCATGTGCATTCGCAATCTTAGCAGCTTCAATAACTTC
>CAZTRY010000040.1:14049-29991 GCA_964616525.1 uncultured Sphingobacterium sp.
TTTTTGAAACCGGATTTTGTTTATCAGTAATGTTTTCAGGTGCATCCAGTAATTGAAATACACGCTCCCCTGCAGATATACCCTGCGAAATATTACCAAAGGCTTCAGAAATGGCTTTTGCAGGATTGATTATTTGTGAAAATATGATGATGTAGCCAATAAATTCGGCTCCCTGAAGCTCTGATCCTTCCTCCAGAATTAGGGTACCACCATAGAAGAGCAGCGAAGCTACTGTAATTACACCCATCATTTCTGAAACCGGTGCAGCCAGTAATACCCTTCTGGCGAGCCTCCTGTGGATTTTACTCGTCCACATATTGATCGCATTGAATTTCTCCTGGATATAGTGCTCAGCATTGAAAGATTTAATGATTTTGACTCCATTTAGACCCTCATCTATACTGGATACCAATACCCCTAAAGATTCCTGAGCGGCAGTTGCATGCTTCTTCAACCTTTTGACTATGAATGAGATAAGCAAACCTGAGACCGGAATAAGGATCAGCGCAAAAAATGTTAATCTGGCAGATATTGTAAAAAGTACAGCAAAATTCAGAATTATTGCAATTGGCTCGCGTAGAATAACCTGTAAAGAGCGTATGATGGAGTCCTGTATGGTTACCACATCGGTCATGAACCTCGATATAAGATCTCCTTTGCGTTGTTTACTGAAGTATTGGATATCAATATTGGTAAGTTTTTTGAAAATACTGCTCCGAATTCGGGTCACAATCATTAACCTGAAATTTTCAATTACCCTGGCCGACAAATATTTAAACAGGTTGCTAAGTATCACTGAGATTACAATGGCAATACTGACCATTTTTAAAGCGCCTACCTTGCCTGAAGTATTGATTATGCTTTGGAAATAATAATAAAACAAGTCCTTGAAATAGCTCAGGCTAAAATCAAATGAAGGGACTGAAGCCAATGCTTTTGCTCCGGTTTTACCAGACTGATCGAATAAAAGTTCAAAAACAGGGATTAGCAACGTGAAATTGAGGAGCCCGAAAATGACACCTAATACCGACGTGATAAAGAATGGAACTGCAAATTTCTGTAAAGGGGCAGCAAAAGAAAAAAGTCGAAAAAAGGTCTTCATAAAGAGATTTCTTGAACAAAGTTAATCATTTTGAAAGATGTCTAATTTCATCTGTTTATGATCGCTTGACCTTCAAGCATCTTTTTCATTTTCTTAATGACTTCATCAATGCTTATATTACTATTATGTGTGGCCATTAAAAGCTTCATTCTTTTGCGGGAATTCATGGCCGATTTAATATTGTTTAAAAACATTCCAAAGCTTTTATAATAATAAAACTTTAACCCAATCCACATAAAGAGCATATCAAAAAATATGATTTGAAGGAACCAAAAGGCAAATTTTATACTGCTTAAATGAATAGCATGAACCAAAAGCCTGTTTCGAAAGAAAATAGCCTTAACCCAATTTCGGGTTCGGTAATTTTTGGTGGTAGATGAATGGTCGTGAACACAATAGGATTTCGGGTCGTAATAGCATTTCCAGCCCATTCGCCATGCTCTTAATCCCAATTCAAAGTCTTCACAATAAAATGGTGAGAAGATTTCATCAAATCCGCCAATATCTTTTAATTTTTTTGTGTCGATCAAGGCGTTTGCACCCGATAAATAGGCAGTTGGAGTAAGGAAATCCTCATTTTCCAGGTAGTAAAAATTGTTGGCTTTAATTTTAAATCCTGAATATTTTAAAAACCGTGCAGTATCCTGTGTTTCACCATTTTTTGCACCAATGATTTTACTCATTACTCCAAAGGTGTCCGGAAGTTCAAAATATTTAAACTGACTTTCAAAAAAGACCTTATTTAACTCAATATCCGTATTGAGCAGTAGAACCAGATCTTTCTCAGCTAAAGCAATTCCTCTATTACAACTTACAGAAAAGCCCTGGTTTTTGTCGTTAATTATCAAACGTACAAGTGGATAGTTTTGTCTGATAAAAGCTACGGAACTATCTGTTGAACAATCATCTGTTATTATTATTTCAAAATCAGTTTTGGCATTGTTTAAGGCTTCGCAGACAGAGGGCAGATTTCTTTCCAGCAAATGTCTGCCATTATAATTGGGTATAACTACAGATATACTTTTTCGGGAATTCAACTTACTGTTCATTGAACGGTTTTGTAGTTTTTATATTCTCCGATTCTCCATTGCCACAGGTCTTCAATTTTTTGTAAAATCCGACGTCTAAGGCTCATTTTCTTTTGCAGCAGCGTTGGATCAACCTGAAACTTCCAGTTACCTACTTCTATCCGTTTTTGCATAACCTTTGGGTGTGTACCTTCAAACCTGAGCAGACGATCAGCATTGCCATAATCAAATTCCAGATTATCCGGAAGATGTTCCTGAATCCAGGAATCCTCATGGTAAAATTTATTAAAATTACGAACCTTGTTTCCAAGTCCAGCAGGGGGCTGTACCCAGCCGTAATGATAAATATAGGCATCTATGGGCTTCACCTTTATCTTTTTGCCATTTTTTCTGAAACCCTGGGCGTCCCGGTAAGAATGGACTCCGGGATCAAATTTCAAAACCCTCACTTCATTTCTATACCATCTTCTGGAGGAAGCTATGAAATCATAAGAGCCATAAAAATGCAGGTATTTAAACAAAAGGCCTTCAATATTTTCATTATCCAAATTGTCTTCCATTGCTTTTTTTATCACCGGAAGATAGTTTTCATGCACACATTCGTCTCCCTGTATATAAAATGCCCAATCAGTATCTTTTGAAATCGCGGCATAAGCTTTATCAGTTTCATGTGCAAAAGTTCTACCGCCTTCACGTATACTTTCATCCCATACGGTATGGATAATTTTAATTTTTGGAGATCCGATACCTTCTATAAGCTCAAGTGTATTGTCAGTACAATCCCCAACTGCGATTACAAATTCATCACAAACGGGTAAAATGGATAGAATTGCCTGCACCACAGGGTAGTCATTATTAACAGCATTACGGATAAATGAAAAACCTGTAACTTTCATCTGGTTATTTATTCGTTTTTAAAATGTGATGAAGCGATCCTGATTTATTTGTCATCCCTTACGGGTTTTGGCAAAATCATGATGGTTTCATATTGGCAGAATATTGGGCAAAGTTAAATAAATTAGCCTCTTTTGCTTAATGTGGCAGAATTGTAAAATGAAATTAAAAACAGCTTACTTTGTATATGCAGCCAGACCAGCATAAAAATTCCATACTGCTTCAGGACTTTAGAAAATTAGCCAGGGAGTTAACTATTGTAGAAAATGACCTGCCCGGCTCAGAGGAATTATTACGAAACCTAAAAGTAAGCGATACTCCGGTTATTGGGATTACCGGTCCCCCGGGTGCAGGTAAAAGTACTCTGGTAAATGCAATCATTAATAGATTGAGTGCAGCTGGCAATCGGATTGCGGTTCTTGCTATTGATCCAACATCCCCGTTTAATCTGGGATCACTGCTCGGAGATCGTGTCAGAATGGCAGAACAATTCAACAAGCCAAATGTTTATATACGCTCACTGGCAAGCAGAGGCTCATTGGGAGGCTTATCGGGCAAAACAATTGAAATGTGTGATGTGCTTAAGGCTGCCGGTTTTGATTATATTTTAGTTGAAACAGTCGGAGTTGGTCAGTCGGAAGTTGAAATTGCCGGACTTGCAGATATCAGTGTAGTAGTACTGGTTCCTGAGTCGGGGGATGAGATCCAGAATATGAAATCGGGATTAATGGAGATTGCCGATATATTTGTCGTGAATAAATCTGACAGAGAAGGGGCTGATACTTTCGCAAATAATCTCAAAAAACTTGTACATCAAAGGCCTATACCTATTCCGGTTATCAATACTGTTGCAGATCAATCTATTGGAATTGAGACACTTATGCAAGCTATTGAAAGTCAGTCGGAAAGGGAAAATACAAAACGTAATTTTTTACTGGCTGAAAAAGCCTGGAAACTGATTCAGCATCATAGAATGAAGAATTTCGATAAAAATCAGCTTCAACAGGATATTGTTAAAGCTTCAGCCAGCCGGGATTTTAATCTCTATAAGTTTATCGATACACTTCAGAACGAATCTAAGAATTCATAATTTCTTCTATTTCTTCAACTTCAACCGGTATATCATCCATGAGGTCGATATTGCCATTTTTAGTTATCAGAATATTATTCTCGAGCCGGATTCCCAAACCTTCCTTTGGAATATATATTCCAGGTTCACAGGTCAGAAGATTCCCGGCTTCAAATGGTTTATATCTGCTGGCAAAATCATGGACATCCAAACCAAGGTGGTGCGAAGTTCCATGCATAAAATACTTTTTATAAAGCGGGAACTTTGGATCTTGCTTAGCAATATCCTGTTTATCGAGCAAACCCAGCCCAATCAGTTCAATTTCAACTATTTTGCCAACTTCGGCGTGATAATCATTCCATATTGTACCCGGAAGAAGCATTTTTCTTGCTTCTTTCATGATTCGTAAAACCGCATTATAAACATCTTTCTGGCGCTTGCTGAAACGACCGTTAACAGGTACTGAGCGGCTCATGTCGGCATTATAATTTGCGTATTCTGCCCCAAAGTCAAACAGAATCACATCGCCATCTTTACAAATCTGGTTGTTATCATTGTAATGAAGGATATTGGCATTTTTCCCTGAAGCTATAATCGGGTTGTATGCATGACCACTTGCTCTTTGCCGAATAAATTCATGGATGATTTCAGCTTCAATTTCATACTCCGCTACACCTGGTTTTATAAATTTCAGAATTCTGACAAAGGCATCCCTGGTAATTGCACAAGCTTTTTTTGTCAGTTCAATCTCGATTTCGGACTTCACCGGGCGTAGTTCACGCATAATCAGCGCAGCCCGTTTATAGTTGTGTAATGGATAAAGATTCTTTAGTTTTTCGATAAAGCGGATATCACGATAAGGGACCTTATGGGCATAGCGATCGTTTTCATTCGTGTTTAGATAAATGCTTTCCGCAAAACTGATTATTGAAGGCAAAATATTCCAAAATTCGTCAAGCCAATATATAGTATTGATACCTGAAACATTTTTTGCTTCCTGAATGGTCAGTTTATGACCTTCCCAGACAGCAATGTGTTCATTTGTTTGTCTTAAAAACAGTACTTCTCTGTACAGAGGATTTGGACAGTCGGGAAATAATAATAAAATTGTTTCTTCCTGATCTATTCCACTAAGGTAAAACAGATCAGCATTTTGTTTGAATAAATGCGTCTGATCGCCACTTCGTGGAAATTCATCATTTGATTGAAATATGGCTATAGAGTTCGCAGAGAGTCTTTTTGTAAAATTTTGACGATTTTTTTCGAAGAGTTGCCTGTCAACGGTAGGATATTTCATATGAAAAATAAATAATTTGTGTGCAAAAAAACGATTTTGGATGTAATTTTTGTCAAAGAAAATGATTGGAACGGTATTTGATTATTTGCACAAGTCAAACTTATGACTATTTTTGTGTAAATTACACTAATGAAATTTGTTAACCTTTAAAAAAACGATTATGAATTATTCTACATTAAAGAAAGCCCTCGTGTTTTCATTAGTAGCAGCGTTAGGCCTCAGTGAGGTTTCTTTAGCGCAAGATGCTACTAGCTCCTCTGCCAAGGTATTTGGTGGGAGAGGCCAGTATAGAACCTGGAGTTTAGGTGTCAATGCCGGAGTATTAGCACCTGTTGTTGCTATTGGCGGAACTAATGACTTTTCTAAATGGACTCCGTCTTTAGGATATGGACTTACTTTGAGAAAGCAAGTAGATCATATCTTTGGTATTCAGTTCGCTTACCACGGTGGAGAACTTAGCTATGATAATGATGGCGCCACAGTTAACTTGGGATTAGGCAATCGTACCAGTGGAGTTACTCAAATCAGCCACGGATTAGACCTTACAGGTATTGCTAACGTAGGTTCAATTGATTTTCTTAAAAGAGAGAATGCAGTAAACTTCAACTTAAAAGCTGGTTTGGGTTATGCTGCTTACCACTGGAAAGAAATTAATCCTAATTCAACTCCTGCAAAAGGTACTTATGGTCCAAACAGAGATCGTAATAACATCCGTAATGCCTATGTTCCGGTTGGAGCGGGTATCAAATTCAAGGTTTCTGAGCGTGTTAACTTCGATTTAGCTTACACTATGAACTTCCTTGATGCTGATGATCTTGATGGTACAAAAGGAAAAGGTTTCTCAAAAGATAAGTGGTCTTATACTTCAGCAGGTATTGAATTCTCTTTAGGATCAACTGCTAAACCAAACCTTGACTGGGTTAATCCGGTTGCTTTGATGTATGATGAATTAAAAGATCCTACATTACGTCAGGAAGTTGAGGCATTAAAAGGCCGTGTAAGTGCTCTTGAAGCTGCTGATCTGTTAAAAGATTCTGATGGTGACGGAGTTGCTGATAAATTAGACAAATGTCCTAACACAGAAGCTGGAATTAAAGTTGATGGTTCCGGATGTCCTTTAGATGTTGATGCTGATGGTATTCCAGATTCAAAAGATGCTTGTCCTACTGTTAAAGGTATCGCAAGATTAAACGGATGTCCTGAGTTTGCTCCAGGTCCTGTTGTTCCTATTCAATTTGAGTTTAACTCTTCAGTTTTGAGAACTTCAGCTTATTCAGTTCTTGATGGCTTAGCTTCTTCATTAAAAGCTAATAGTTCTGCAGTAGTTCAGTTAGACGGTCACGCTTCTGCTGAAGGTACTGAAGAATACAACATGACTTTATCAAGAGACAGAGCTAATTCAGTTAAAACTTACCTGGTAAATGCTGGTATTGCTTCTAACAGAATTGCAACAACAGCTTATGGCGAAAGCCGTCCGGTTGCATCTAATGCAACTGAAGCAGGACGTTCCCAAAATCGTCGTGTTGAGATCAAACAACAATAAACAATACTGTATATAAGCATATTGTAAAAAAAGAATCCCGTCCCGATCATTTCGGAACGGGATTCTTTTTTTATTTAATATTTTTGTTCTATGTATTTTTTCAGAAAACACGATCCAAACAGACCTTCAAGTTTCAATCTGAAGGTAATGCATATCATAAATACCGTTGCTATTCTCTTATTTCTTGCTGGGGTAATTTATAAGCTTCTCGAATGGTATGTGTTCTAAGTTTTAGAATTTAAAATTCAGGGAAGTTTTACATGTTATTTTCATAATAGCCTAATAAAATGAAATCAATAATCTATACCGAAAACGCACCCGAACCCATCGGGCCCTATAGTCAGGCAGTTTTGGCTGGAAATATGTTGTTCATATCCGGTCAGATCCCAATCGATCCGGTGAGCAATCAGCTAATAACAGGTGGTATAGCTGACGAAGCCAAACAGGTAATGAAGAATCTGGAAGCTTTGCTCAAATCTTCGGGCTTTTTATTTGAAGACGTGGTAAAGACCACCATATTTTTGAGTAATATGAATCACTTTGCCGAAGTAAATGAGATTTATGGTTCATATTTTAGTGCAAATTTTCCTGCAAGAGAAACCGTGGCCGTTCTAGGTTTACCGAAAAATGTGAATGTTGAGATTTCTTTGATTGCTGTTAAATCCTGATATTGAAAACAGGCCGACTGAGATATTTTTTAGCCGCAATTATATCTGTGGTTACCTGGGGATTTTTCTCTATTCCTCTTCGTAAAATCCAGCATTATCCTTCAGACGAAATATTATACTACAGGATTTTCACCTCACTTATTTTTACATGGTCTTTTATTGCATTGTTCCGTGTTAAGCAGGTAAAATCTGACCTTGATTATTTTTATTCTCTGGATAAAATTGGGCGCAGGAAGCTGATTATTCTTTGTCTGTTGTCGGGGCTATTGATTAGCGGAAACTGGTTTACCTATATTTATGCTGTAAATAATGTTAATTTAAAGTCGGCAGCCTTTGCCTACATGGTATGCCCTCTGATTACCGCTTTTGCCGGGTTTATGATTCTAAAAGAAAGACTAAGCTTATTAAAGCTTGTTGCACTTGGAATTGCTTCGGTCAGTATTTTAATTTTGGCGCAGGGATCTCTGAGAGATGTATTGTGGTCTGTAATTGTTGCCGCTCTCTACAGTTTTTTTCTGATTGTGCAAAAGGTAATGAGCAGGATGGATAAGTTGAATATGCTGGGTTTGCAACTTTTCATAGCCACAGTTTTAATGTTCCCCTTTTTTCTGTACAGCTTCAGGAGTTTTCCTCTCGATACCTACTTCTGGATTGATATCGTTATCATTGCAATTTTCTTTACTATAATACCTCTGTATTTAAGTCTTTACGCACTGATTGGTATGCCTTCTTCTACCCTGGGTATCATTATTTATCTCAACCCTATTGTTGCATTTGCGGTCGCATTTTTCTACTTTCACGAAGGAATTAGTCTGCATCAGTTATACGCATATTCCCTGCTGTTAGCCGCTGTTATTGTTTTTAACTGGAATACGATCAAAGAAATATTTTTTAAAATTCCGGACACTGAATTGCCGGAAATTACTCCCTGAATGGATTGGCAGAACAGATCTTAAAAACTCCTGTAGAGTATTTAAAGGGTGTAGGTACTCAGCGTGCTGAGATACTCAAGAAGGATCTTGGGATATTTACATATAAAGATCTTCTCCATCACTATCCTTTCCGATATATTGACAGAACCCGATTTTATAAAATCAGGGAGCTAAATCCAGATCTGCCTTCGGTTCAGATACTTGGACGGATTATTTCAAAGGAGATTCTGGGTGATAAGCATACCAAAAGGCTAGTCGCAAGATTCAGGGACGATACCGGCAGTATTGAACTTGTTTGGTTTCAAAGTATTCGCTGGATTGATAAAATCATCCAGCCCGGTTCAGTTTTTATTGTTTTTGGTAAGCCGGTAATTTTTAACGGACACTTCTCCATTTCTCACCCTGAACTTGAACCGTATCTGGCTAATGCAGAGAATAGAGGTAATCTTACTCTACAGCCGGTATACAGCTCTACTGAGAAGTTAAAGCAGTTCAATCTTGACAGCAAAGGACTTCAAAAGGCCCAGGCTGCCCTTATTGATCAGGTTATCAGGCAAATAGAAGAAACCCTGCCTGCCTATATATTGGAGAAACATAATCTGATTGGCTTGCAGAAAGCAATTTATAATATTCATTTTCCTGAAAATACCGAAATTCTAAAGGCCGCAGAAACCCGTCTGAAATTTGACGAGTTGTTTTTTATTCAGTTGAAACTTTTACGGACCAAATTAGTTCGGACTCAGAAATTTAAAGGTGCTCTCTTTAATGCTGTTGGGAATAATTTTAATACTTTTTATTCAGAGAAATTACCTTTTGAACTAACCGATGCTCAAAAGCGAGTAATAAAAGAGATCAGACAGGACACTCAACGTGGAGTTCAAATGAACCGCCTGCTTCAGGGTGATGTTGGAAGCGGAAAAACAGTCGTGGCCCTGATGATTATGCTTCTTGCGATCGATAACGGTTATCAGGCTTGTATAATGGCTCCGACTGAGATTTTGGCTCAACAACATTATTTGTCTATTAAAAGCCTGTTGGGTGATAACTTTGTCAGTGTAGAAATATTGACAGGCTCAACTTTAAAAAAAGCCAGGACTGGTCTTCACCAGCGTCTGGAGAGCGGAGAGCTCGATATTCTGGTTGGTACTCACGCACTGATTGAAGACGCTGTTAAGTTTAAAAATCTTGGACTTGTTGTAATCGATGAGCAGCATCGTTTTGGGGTTGAACAGCGTGCGAAATTATGGCGTAAAAATGCTGTTCCACCTCATGTTCTGGTTATGACTGCCACCCCAATACCCCGAACTTTAGCTATGACTCTGTACGGTGATCTGGATATTTCAGTCATCAATGAGCTTCCGGCAGGGAGAAAACCCATTAAAACTGTTCATTTATATCATAGCCAGCGTTTAAGGATGTTTGGTTTTATGCGGGAGGAGATTGCCAAAGGCAGGCAGATTTATATTGTTTATCCTTTAATCAAGGAGAGTGAGAAGCTTGACCTCTTGTATCTGGAAGCTGGGATACAAGCGATTATTGATGAGTTTCCAATGCCAGAATATCAGCATAGTATAGTTCATGGTAAACTGGCTGCAAAGGAAAAAGCTTCCGAAATGCAGCGTTTTGTTAAAGGAGAAACACAAATCATGGTAGCCACAACTGTGATAGAGGTTGGAGTGAATGTTCCGAATGCAAGTGTGATGATTATTGAAAATGCAGAACGCTTTGGATTATCACAATTGCATCAGTTACGTGGAAGGGTAGGAAGAGGGGCAGAGCAATCATATTGTATATTGATGTCGGGAAACAAGTTAAGCAGCGATGCCAGAACCCGTTTGGATACAATGGTTAGGACCAATGATGGGTTTGAGATTGCTGAAATTGATCTTCAGCTCAGAGGCCCCGGAAATATTGAAGGGACACAGCAAAGCGGAGTACTGGATCTAAAACTGGCTGATCTTTCAATGGACCAGAAACTTCTAGCTGAAGCCAGGCAGACCGTTATCAAGGTACTTGAGGATGATCCGGAATTAAAGTCCGAATCAAATTTGCTCTTAAGGCAATATTTTGAACAGAAATCCGGCGGAATCAGCTGGGATAAGATATCTTAAAGAGATTTTTAGTTAAAATGAAAGGATTTAATCATAATGACTGCTAACAAGTCTTCAGAGGCTGTCAATGATCCCTATATCGCCATGCGTTTTCCGGAGTTCCGCTCCTATCTGGCTATGCGTTTTTTATTCACTTTCGCCTATCAGGTACAGGCTGTAGTGGTTGGATGGCATATTTATCAGCTAACCAAAGATCCGCTCTCTCTGGGCCTTATTGGCCTCGCAGAAGCCATTCCTTCAATAACAGTAACTCTTTATGGTGGATATATTGCTGATAAATCAGATAAGAAGAAACTCATGATCTGGATAATTCTTGCGATGCTGCTGTCCAGTGCTGTACTAATGCTTGTATCCAGCCCGGAGGGACTTGAGTATCTGGGGCAAAAATCAGTCATTTTGATCATGTATCTGATGATATTTTTTGTCGGAATTGCCAGGGGTTTTTATTCACCTACTGCCTTTACTTTAGTGGCTCAGATCATCCCCAGAGATCATTATGCAAATTCATCAACCTGGAACACTGGAATTTGGCAGGTAGCTTCGATCATGGGGCCAGCTGTTGGCGGATTGCTTTATGCCTTCAGTGGGATTACCTCCTGTTTTGTAGTTATCGTGAGTTTTATGGCTATGGCATTGGGTTGTATTGTCTTTTTTGTCAAAAATTATCCCCCTCAGTTTGTTCCAAGAGAAAAGATCTTCAAAAGTCTTTCAGAGGGTATAAAATTTGTCTTTAATAATAAAATGATTCTGGGTGCATTAAGCCTGGATATGTTCTCTGTATTTTTTGGGGGTGCAGTTGCATTGATGCCGATATTTGCTCATGATATTCTGAAGGTTGGGTCAGAAGGTCTTGGGTTTATGCGTGCAGCACCAGCAGCAGGTGCAGTAATCACCATGTTTATTATGGCCAGATATCCTCCAATGAATAAGCCCTGGAGAAATCTGCTTTTAGCTGTTGCAGGTTTCGGGCTGTCGATTATTTGCTTCGGACTTTCACGTAATTTTTATTTGTCTTTAATCTGTCTTTTTTTTGAGGGTGCGTTCGATAGTATCAGCGTAATAATCCGGTCAACAATATTACAATTGCTAACCCCTCAGGAAATGCGTGGGAGAGTTTCGGCAGTTAATGGTATGTTTATTAATTCTTCGAATGAGATCGGCGCATTTGAGTCGGGAGCCACTGCAAAATTGATGGGTACAATCCCATCAGTGCTTTTTGGAGGAACGATGACGCTAATTATTGTGTTCTTCACTTATCTTAAAACGAGGAAACTTGTTCCCTTAGGACTGAAACAAATTAGCAGAGATTAGATTCTGTTTGTTCTTCCAACTACGAAGTAGATTATAGAACCAAGTATTGGCGCAATCAGGATTACAATAAGCCAGAGTAATTTTGTATTTGTTGGCTTATTGCTTCTGAACAGGTCGAGCAATGCATAGGCTATTAAAATTGCCCAGAGTATACCAAAGAGGAAGCGGAAGATATTTCCGATAAAAAGTAGGCTTGTTGATGCGATCATACTATTTTTTGTTTTCTACCCCAAAGGAGATACACGATTGCTCCAAGATACGGAGCAATTATAATAAATACAATCCATGCAATTTTCTGAACTACTGAAAGGCGGGCTGAGCGTAAACTGTCAATAATTGTAAACGGTACGAGAATAAGCAAGGGTAAGATTGCAAAAATTGCCATTATAATCTCTGTAGTGCCGAATTCGGTATTTATTGAAAAAAGCATAATCGATGATTTAATGGATTATTAGCTAAGAGTCAGTTTTCCACCCGGGATTAAATGTACACTTTTTGGCTTCTTCCCCACAATAAGTAAATCAGGGATCCAAATACTGGTGCAAAAAGGACCACAATTATCCATAGAATATTGGCGTTTTGGGTTCTGAATTTAGAACTTATGATATCAAACACACAATAAATGGGTAATAAAATTACGGCTAAAAGCAGGAAAATCTCCTGTCCACTAACGTTGAAGTATAGCAATGTTCCCATAAAGTTTTATTTAAATATAAAATAAAAGCTAAACTTCCCTTGCATGTTTTTCTCCAATCTGCTGTCTCCACATCGCGTAATATAAGCCCTTCTCTGCAATCAGTTCATCGTGTTTACCTGATTCAATGATATGGCCTTTCTCCAGGACGAAGATCTTATCGGCATGCATTATGGTTGATAACCGATGTGCGATCAAAATTGTTATATGATCCTGAAAAACAGAGACATCACGAATAGTTTCTGTGATTTCCTCCTCTGTAATGGAATCGAGTGATGAAGTAGCCTCATCAAATACAAGTATATTTGGTTCGCGTAATAGTGCTCTGGCAATTGATAAACGCTGTTTTTCGCCTCCTGAAACTTTTACGCCACCTTCTCCAATGACGGTATCCAAACCTTTATCCGCGCGTGCTAGCAAATTCTGACAGGCAGCCTTTTGCAAGACACGCAGGCAATCTTCATCACTGGCATCCGGACGGACAAAGAGCAGGTTTTCCCGGATTGTGCCCGAGAATAATTGCGTATCCTGTGTAACAAAACCTATTTTTTCACGCAGCTCATCCAGATCAATATCCGTTCCCGGGATATCATTGTAAAGTACCTGCCCCGATTCAGGGTGGTATAAACCAACCAGAAGTTTTACTAATGTAGTTTTTCCTGATCCCGAAGGTCCGACAAAGGCAATTGTTTGTCCTTTTACAGTGTCAAATGAGATATTTTCAAGTGCATTACGGTTTGCCGACTGATGTTTAAAGCTCACTGAATTAAATTTAAGACTAGTGATACGACCCAAAACGGCAGGTTTTAATGGTTTTCTCTCTTTTGGAGTACTAAGTATCCCTCGAAAATTATCCAGAGATACTTCGGTTTCGCGATAGATATTGATAATATTTCCAAGTTCCTGTAATGGCCCGAAAATGAAGAAAGAATAGATGAAAAGTGAGAAAAACTCACCTACACTGATTCTGCCTGCGAATATCAGGTATAGCATCAGCAGGAGAATCATATTTCTCAATAGGTTTACGAGAGTTCCCTGAATAAAACTAAGACTACGGACATATTTTACTTTTTTCAGCTCAAGCTTTAAGATTTTATCCGTGGTATTACTCAGGCGTTTGATCTCCTGGCTGGATAGACCAAGGCTTTTTACCAACTCAATATTCCGAAGTGATTCGGTGGTAGATCCGGCAAGAGCTGTGGTTTCACTGACAATAGTTTTCTGAACGATTTTAATTTTCTTACTCAATACCGAGCTGATTACCCCTAGAACCGGGATTACAGAAACATAAACCACAGCTATAGACCAATGAATATTGATGGCATAAACAAATACAAAAGTTACTCCTACAAGGGAAGTAAAGACAATATTGATGAATGCTGTGATTAGCTTTTCCGTATCAGTTCTTACTTTTTGCAGGATTCCCAATGTTTCACCACTGCGCTGGTCTTCGAATACTGAATAAGGCAATTCCAGGGAATGTGCCAATCCATCGGAATAAATCTTTGCTCCCAGTCGCTGGGTAATCACATTTACATAATAGTCCTGAAAGTTTTTAGCAATTCGGGAGACCATAGCCACCCCCATTGCTGCGAGGATAAGTAAGCCTGCGCCCTTAAAGAATTCTTCAGTAGTATATTCCTGGTATCGGGTTACATAGGTGTCAATGATCTTTCTGAAAATCCAGGGATCAAGCAGAGAAAAAATCTGGTTGATTGCTGCCAGAAGGAGAGCAAGGGCAATAAGTCCCTTGTAATTTTTTAAATAGTCTGCTAGTAGTTTCATATGGCATCAAAATTAAAAAAGGGAATCCCGCAAATGCGGGATTCCCCTTCTTTTTACAATCATATTAAGATCAGACAGTCATGATATCTTTTTCCTTGGCCTCCATCAGGCGGTCAATTCTTACAATGCAGGAGTCTGTTAATTTTTGCACATCACCTTCACCTGTTTTAATTTCATCATCAGATACCCCTTCAGATTTAGAGCGCTTGATCTTTTCATTCGCATCTTTACGGATATTCCTGACTGCAATACGACCTTTTTCAGCTTCTTCTTTTACTTTTTTCACAAGATCTCTGCGGCGTTCTTCAGTTAATGGCGGAACGTTTAAGCGGATTACCACACCATCATTCTGCGGGTTTAATCCGATATTTGCCTCCATAATGGCTCTTTCTATAGGAATAAGCATTGTTTTTTCCCATGGTTGTACAACTAATGTACGTGCATCAGGAGTGTTAACTGTACCAATTTGGTTCAGAGCAGTTGGTGTACCATAATAGTCAACAAATATCCCATCAAGCATGGAAGGCATTGCTTTTCCAGCACGGATTTTTACCAGTTCATTATCACAAAACTCAATGGCTTTTTCCATATGAGCTTTAGCATCATCCAGTTGTTTCTTAATTAGCTCGTTCATTGTATATCTGTTCGATCTGTAAAATTAATTAAATTCCTGTTATTCTCAGGTATTTAAGCTTTACCAAATCATTGATTTCTTAGCCTTTCACTAATGTGCCAATTGGTTCACCATCTATCAGGCGCATTAAATTCCCAGGTTTATTCATATCAAAAACAATGATTGGTAGTTTATTTTCCTGACAAAGTGTGAATGCGGTCATATCCATAACATTCAGATTCTTTTTGTATACCTCATCAAATGTTATTTCATCGTATCTGGTTGCATCCGGTACCTTCAATGGATCGGCGGTATAAATTCCATCTACCCGTGTACCCTTCATTACTACATCTGCATTAATTTCAACCGCTCTAAGAGACGCTGCGGTATCGGTTGTAAAATATGGATTACCTGTACCAGCACCAAAGATTACGATCCTTCCTTTTTCAAGGTGACGAACTGCACGGCGGCGAATAAAGGGTTCACAGATCTGCTCCATTTTGATAGCAGTCAGCAAACGCGTTTTAACACCGGTTTTTTCAAGTGCATCCTGCAAAGCCATACTATTGATTACGGTGGCGAGCATACCCATATAATCTGCCTGCACACGATCCATCCCTGCTTTTTCAGCACTCAGTCCACGATAGATATTGCCACCTCCAATTACTACTGCAATCTCTAACCCTTTAGCATGTACAGCGTGAATGTCTTTTGCATATTGAGCAACACGATCAATGTCTATACCGTATTGTTTTTCACCCATCAATGCTTCCCCGCTTAATTTTAAAAGGATACGTTTGTACTTCATGGAGATTTTTTTTAAAGTTATTAAAATATTTTAGTTGAGTTTACCTGAAAAGTAGGTACTATGATGTTTTAGTTCTTTGTTTATCAC
>CAZTRY010000041.1:0-29447 GCA_964616525.1 uncultured Sphingobacterium sp.
AGGTAATAACCAAACCTATCTTAGTCTGATAAAAACTTTATTAAAATAGATTCAGTTAGTGAAATTACAGCAGAGTGAACCATATTCAACTTTTTGATTTTATCAGCAATGGACAACGAACCGTTGTAACCGTATTTATAAACAATATCACATTAAATTCCTAAATTGATTCTTCCTAACCGCCTGAGATTAAAAGAAGAAATGAGAAATTGTATCCCGAAAATACTCGCAATAATATTACTTATTACTACTAGTGCGCCCCTTGTATTTCCCGCATTATCTACCCCTAAGACTGTAAATGGACAGAGTTCTTCTTCTCTTTTCGCTAAAATTGACCCTGTCCAGAACAAATGGAACGGCTTTGAAATCATCGAGTTTAAATTTAATGGAGTTGATGCTAAAATTGTTTTCCCCAAAAAGCCTAATCCCTCAAAAAGCTGGATCTGGCGCACCCAGTTTTGGGCGCATGAGCCACAAACTGATATAGCCTTACTTAATCAGGGCTTCCATGTAGTCTATGTGGATGTGGTAGATTTGTATGGTAATAAAGTAGCGGTCAACAGGCTCAGTGATTTTTATACTTTCCTAATTAAAAACTTCGGTTTGAATAAAAAGACTGTACTTGAAGGCATGAGCAGAGGTGGATTGGATGCTTTTAACTGGGCTTCAGAAAATACAGATAAAGTATTTTGCATTTATGTGGATGCGCCGGTTTGTGATATTAAAAGCTGGCCCGGCGGACTGAGAAAGGGCCAGGGATCAAAAAACGATTGGGAGAAATGCCTGAAGGCATACGATCTGACCGAAATATCTGTAAAGGAATTTAAGGGTATTCCACTGAATAATTGTATGCAACTGGCAAAGGCTAAAATCCCTATCATTAGCGTTTGCGGGGATGCCGATACGGTTGTACCTTTTGAAGAAAACAGTCTGAAACTGGCAGAAATTTATCGTTCTGCTGGCGGAAAAATTGAACTGATCGTCAAAAAAGGCATTGGACACCATCCCCATAGTCTCCAGGACCCAAAACCCATTGTTGATTTTATTTTAAAGCATACCAATAGTCGATAAATACTATCGGATTTTATTCCTGCTGATTCTGTAATAAAACAGAAGTCATTTTATCTAAACTCTGAGTTAGTTTTTATTTGAATAATTACTCAAAATTTCAAATCAGGTAAGCAATGAAACAAACCATACTCGGAGCAAATGGCACCATTGGCAAATTACTCGCTAAAGAACTTCTTCATTACACTCAGGATATCCGTCTTGTTAGTAGAAATCCAAGGAAGATCAATGAATCTGATGAGATATTTCCGGCTGATCTGACAGATATTGATATGGTAGATAAGGCTATTGAAGGTTCAGATATCGTCTATCTTGTTGTTGGATTCGATTACAATTTAAAATCCTGGCAAAACAATTGGCCGAAACTAATGAAAGCCACAATAGAATCCTGCATCAGGCATCGGGCTAAACTGGTTTTCTTCGACAATGTGTATATGTATGATAAATCTGCTATACCCAATATGACAGAAGATTCTCCGATAAATCCATCAAGTAAAAAAGGACAGGTAAGAAAAGAAATTGCAGAAATGCTCTTGAATGCCCTTACAGAAAAAAAACTGGATGCTTTGATCGCCAGGGCACCTGACTTCTATGGCCCCGATAATCAAAACAGCTTTTTAATTCAGGTAGTTTATAATAATCTGCTCAAAGGAAAAAATGCTAACTGGTTTATTGATGGCAAAAAAAGACATTCCTTCATCTATACGCCGGATGCTGCCAAAGCAACAGCAATTTTAGGTAATACTCCTGATGCTTATAATCAGGTGTGGCATTTACCTACAGATGATCATAGCCTTTGCGGCAAGGAATGGCTTGATCTTTTCAATCAAGAAATGAAGACTGATAAAAAGCTCAGTATTTTGCCTATGTTCCTTATCAGGATTCTGGGTGTTTTTATGCCATTCATGAGGGAAATGCCCGAAATGATGTATCAGTATGATCAGGATTATTTCTTTGACAGCTCTAAATTTAAAAAGCGGTTTAATTTTACTCCTACCTCCTACCAAAGCGGTGTAAAACAAATTGTTAATTCATAAAAGATTCAACTGCCAATAGAATCATTTTAACCTGAATTAAAATTTGAAAAGCCGGATTGATCCGTTTAAGATTAAAAGATAGAATCATAACTGTTTTTTTATCTTTGAATTCCAAATACATAAAAATGAGCGATACCAGTCCATGCCCAAAATGCAAATCTGAATTTACCTACCAGGATCAAGACCTGATGATCTGTTCACAATGTTTCCATGAATGGGATCCTGCTGAAGAGTCTGCTGAAGCAGAAACTGGACTTAAAGTACTTGATTCTAATGGAAATGAACTAAAAGACGGTGATTCAGTTATAGTAATCAAAGATCTTCCTGTTAAAGGAGCCCCAAAACCGATCAAGGCTGGCACTAAAGTGAAAAACATTCACCTTAGCGATGGTGATCATAATATATCCTGCAAAATTGATGGATTTGGATCTATGGCTTTAAAATCTGAATTTGTGAGGAAGGCTTAATAAATTCATTCCCGCATGAAGCAACTCTTTAGGCCAGGGAATTTACTTTTAATCGGCTTTATTGCACTCAAATTTTTTCTGCAATATTTACTGATTAGTTCTGAGTATGAATTGCACAGGGATGAATTCCTGCATCTCGATCAGGCACATCATCCGGCCTGGGGTTATCATTCTGTCCCTCCTCTCAGCTCATTGTTCTCAGCTCTAATATTTTTGCTTGGAGGCGGTGTATTTTGGGTAAAATTCTTTCCTGCACTTTTCGGCGCCTTAACGCTGTTCCTCGTTTGGAAATCCATAGAACAACTTAAAGGTAATCTGTTTGCATTGTGTCTCGGTGCAACAGGAGTATTAATATCGGCCTTATTAAGGTTGAATATGCTGTATCAACCGAATTCATTCGATGTTCTATGCTGGACTGGCTTTTACTTCGCAATCATCAGCTATGTCACTACTGAAAACCGGAGATGGCTATACTATGCAGCAATAATCTTTGCGCTAGGCTTTCTTAACAAATACAATATTATCTTCCTTCTGGCAGGTTTATTTCCTGCGATTTTGCTTAGCAAAGAGAGGAAGCTGCTTTTAAAAAAGGACTTTTACTTTGCAATTTTTCTGGGCTTATTCTTAATCTTACCAAACCTTATATGGCAATTTGAAAATGATTTTCCGGTATTTGCACACCTGAAAGAATTAGCCGAAACCCAACTGGTTAATGTCAGCAGATTGAACTTCTTAAAAGCACAATTGCTCTTCTTCATAGGGTCAGTTTTTACAATTGCGGCTGGTCTGATCGCCTTACTCATTTATCAGCCTTTTCAGAAATTCAGATTCCTGTTTTGGTCGATGCTATTCACCCAAATAATTTTTATAGGATTAAAAGCTAAGGACTATTACGCAATCGGGCTTTATCCAATCTATATTGCATTGGGTTCGGCTTATCTTGGGCATTTATTAAGTACCAGGCGACTGAAATATCTTAGGGCATTTGCCCTTGCTGTTCCAATTTTATCCTTTATCCCGCTTTACAGGTTCGCATTCCCAAATAAAAGTCCGGAATACATCATTCAAAACCCAAAACGATATCAGGATACAGGGCAACTTCGCTGGGAGGATGGTAAAACCCATGACTTGCCACAAGATTATGCTGATATGCTGGGATGGAAAGAATTAGCCCGAAAAACAGATAGCCTGTATGCATTAGTCCCTGATCCTGAGCAAACCCTGATTTTTTGTGATAATTATGGGCAGGCAGGTGCAATAAACTATTATTCCAAAAAGGGGATCAGGGCGGTTTCATTTAATGCAGATTATATAAACTGGTTTGACTTAAAAAGACCGCACTATCATTTCATCAGAATTAAAGAATACGAAGAGGGTGAACATGAAATTGAAGAAACCAGTCCTTATTTTAATACTTCAATTTTAGCAGATTCAATCACAAACCAATATGCAAGGGAGTACAGGACAAGGATCTATGTTTTTACCGGTGCAAAGGTTGATATCAATAAACTAATAAGTCAGGAAATTGAATCTTTAAAAAAACGCTGATTCTGGTAAACATTCAGCCATCTGAAACAATACCCGGGTTTTGATCTTCTCTATAATTCAATTCTTTTTCCTGAATACATCCTAAGTCTCAAAAAGAAATCAAATAACTCACAAATAACAATCTTCTGATTTTCAAATACTTTTAATTAAATTTAGTTTACAATTATATAAAGTGTAACATTTGAAAATCAGTTATGAGTCCCATTCTTAAAAATATTATTGCTGTGATAGCAGGTGTTCTATTTGGAAGCCTGATGAACGGAGGAATTATCATGGTCAGTGGGTCAATAATTCCCCCGCCTGATGGATCGGATGTCACTACAATGGAAGGACTGAAAGCAAGTATGCATTTATTCGAACCCAAACATTTTCTTATGCCATTTCTGGCTCATGCCCTTGGAACCTTTGCAGGTGCATTTTTGGCAGTAAAAATTGCCGCCACACACCAGATGAAAATTGCATTGGGTATTGGTTTCATGTTTCTGGCCGGTGGAATCACAAATGTATTCATGTTACCTTCACCACTTTGGTTTAGCGTACTGGATTTAACTATTGCCTATATTCCAATGGCATTTTTAGCCGTAAAATCAGCTACCTGAAGATCTTGATTCAAACCAAATGCAGAAATGCTTATTCAATACCAATAACATGGTTAAAATCCATTTCTCAGTATTTAGTATTCAATTCATAATATAACTCTGATTTGAATAACAATTCTCATTTAATAATATGCATTGAAAGATATCTACCTATCGAAAATTAACTCATGCAAATTCAATTTCTTAAAACAAGTTTTTTAATTTTTTCAATCAACCTAAGCGTCTTCAATGCTGCATTTGCCCAATCCGAAATAACCTATGATTTAGTCCTAAAAGGTGGCCGGGTGATCGATCCCGAAACCCGCTTAGATGCAATAAAAAATATAGGAATCAATAATAGCCGCATTGTCCAAATCAGTTCTGCTCCACTGAAAGGTAAAGAGATTATCAATGTTGAAGGATTGGTTGTCGCACCCGGATTTATAGACCTTCATGTACATGGCAGGGATAATCAGGTGCAGGAATTTCAGCTGCATGATGGTGTTACAACTGCACTTGAGCTGGAATTTGGAATTGAGAATCTCGCCGAATGGTATGCAAGCAGAAAATCGAAAGCCTTAATTAATTATGGCGCAAGTGTAAACTGGCCATTTGAGCGATTCAAAGCCATGGACAAATACCAGGAAAACCTTAAAGAATCAGTTCAAACTACCCTTAGCGGCAAATCAAGTCTCGAAACTCTTTTCAAAATCATAGGGCCTTCTTATACAGATAAACTCAGCCAGGAGGAAACGCAAAAAATGATTAATAACATTAAAAAATCTCTTGATGATGGTGGTATTGGCATTGGTATCCCGGTAGGTTATCTTCCTAAAACAAATTCAGAAGAATTATTCAGGATATATCAATTAGCTGCAGAACTCAAATTGCTGGTTTTTTCTCATGTCAGGGAGCCCAACATCCTGTCAATTCAGGAAGCCATAGCTAATGCCGCAATGACCGGTGCTGCATTGCACCTTGTTCATATCAACAGTATGGCACTAGGTCAAATTCAGCTTGCTTTAAACATGATCAGCTCAGCTAATCAGAAAGGTCTGGATATCAGTACTGAATTATACAGCTATACTGCAGCAGCAACTTTACTGAACAGTGCCTTTTTTGATGAAGGATGGCAGGACAGGCTGGGAATTTCTTATAGTGACCTGCAATGGGTTGCAAACGGTGAGCGCCTGACTAAAGACACCTTTGACAGTTACAGAAAAACAGGAGGAACAGTAATTATTCATATGATGAAACCTGAATGGATCAAAACCGGCATCGCCTATCCGGGAGTAATGATTGCATCCGATGGTATGCCATATTCTCCGCTTGCTCATCCCCGTACTGCGGGTACTTTTTCAAGAGTCCTTGGCAAATATGTCAGAGATGAAAATGTACTCAGTTTAAATGAAGCCATTGAAAAGATGACCTTGCTGCCTGCCAAAAGACTGGAAAACAGTTCACCAATGATGCGATTCAAAGGCAGGATTCAGGTGGGTGCAGATGCAGACATTACCATCTTCAACCCCAACACTATAGCTGATCAGGCAAGTTTTGAGAAGGGACTGAAGTTTTCAACAGGCATTGAATACGTTCTGGTGAACGGGACAATTGTATTAAGAAATGGAAAAACGCAGGAAAATGTTTTTGCAGGTCAGGCGGTACATGGAAAATTTAAAAAGTAATATTGTTAATAAGCAGAACTTAGTCATCGGTAAACCATAAGTCTTTCAACATTTAGAAAAAAGGGTATGAAAAAGCTATTTTATTTTGGAATTCTGTTTCTGATTGTATTTGAAATTGCCAATGTGTATTTCATCATGCCTATGCCGGGCAGTCAGAAAATGGAAAGTCTGGATGTTGCCTATTTTCTATATTCCTGGCGCTGGTTCTTCCGTATACTTTTTATCCTGATGATTCTTACTGGCATTAAACGTGCATTTTCTGCATCAAAATGGCTGGTTTCAGGAGCAATTTTAATTGTTTTGGGCATTGCTTTTGCCTGTAACTTTATTATGGCTGCTGACAGTATGTTCAAACAACCGGTTTCCCTGAAATTCAGCAATTCTACAGAGAATAAGGTTGAAACAGACCGTCTTATATTAGGCATCAGCCTTAATGGGGAATCAAAGGCCTATCCTATCCAGTTTCTGGGTTATCATCATCAGGTAAGAGATAGCATTGCCGGAAAACCAATTATGGTGACCTACTGTACTGTTTGCCGCACGGGAAGGGTTTTTGAGCCGCTTATTGAAGGTAAACCCGAGGAATTCAGACTGGTGGGAATGGACCATTTTAATGCCATGTTCGAAGATAAAAGTACAGGTTCATGGTGGCGACAGGTGAGTGGAAAGGCAGTTACCGGTTCGCTGAAAGGAAAAGCTTTACCTGAAGTACCCTCTATTCAAACTACCCTTGAAAAATGGATTGAATTGTATCCGAACACACTAATTATGCAAGCCGACGAGAAATTCAGGGAAAAATATGAGGGAATGAGCAAGTATGAATCCGGGGCTTCAAAAAGCAAATTAACCTTACGCGACACCGGATCATGGAAAGATAAATCATGGGTCATAGGAGTGGAAAGTGGATCTGAAAGTAAGGCTTACGATTGGAATCATTTGCAAAAGGAAGGAATCATTCATGATGAACTGGGTGGCAAGCCCATAGTTGTTTTATTATCCAAAGACAAAAAGAGTTTTGTCGCACTCGAAAGACAAAGCAATGAACAGTTATTCAGTATAAATAATGATACCCTGATCACGCCCGATAACCGTTATAATTTTATCGGTATATCGCTTGATCCAAGCAAATCAAATCTTGAAAGACTGAATGCATACCAGGAATACTGGCATAGCTGGCAAATATTTCATCCCTTAACTAAAAAATAATTTAATTTGATTCCTGATTCTTTTTGAACACTTTAGTATGAGTAAAATCCAGGAATCTTTGCGATCTCCTTCTACCAGAATAAATATGAAAAGAAGAAATTTTATCCTTCAGACAGGCACTGTGCTTGCAGGTTCTGCAATATTGCCTGCCACAGCTGAGACTTTATTAAATCCGGCAAAAAAGAAACGAATTGCAATGGTTGGCCTAGGAGTCAGGGCAACAGGAATGTGGGGTAAATCGGTGCTGGAGAAGTATGGTAATGAAGTTGAATTCGTCGGACTTTGTGACATCAATGAAGGCCGGTTGAGGCTGATGAAATCAGGTATGGGGGTAACTTGTCCAACCTTTACTGATTTTGACAAAATGATGCGGGAAACAAAACCTGAAATTCTGATGGTTATGAGTGTGGATAACACGCATCATGAATTCATAATTAAGGGGATGGAAATGGGTGCTGACATTATCACAGAAAAGCCGCTCACAACTGATGAAACAAAATGCCAGGCAATTCTGGAAGCCCAAAAACGAACCGGAAAAAGTGTAAGGGTAACCTTCAATTACCGATACTCACCTCACAGGGTAAAGATCTATGAATTACTTCGTTCAAATTCAATTGGCAAAATCACTTCAGTTGATTTCCATTGGTATCTGGACACTAACCATGGAGCAGAATATTTCAGAAGATGGCATCGTCTGCGTGAAAAAGGAGGTTCTTTACTGGTACATAAAGCATCCCATCATTTCGATCTGTTAAACTGGTGGATTGATTCAGATCCGGAAGAAGTATTTGCTTATGGTGCATTAGAATTTTATGGTAAGAATAATTCATTCAGGCATACCCATTGCCGTACCTGTCCGCATACCAAACAATGCGATTTCTTTTGGGATATCACCAAAAGTCCGTCAATGATGAAGCTCTATGTTGAAAATGAAAAATACGATGGTTATCTGCGCGACGGTTGTGTATGGAAGGAGGACATTGACATCTTTGACAAAATGGCTGTTCAGATTAAATATGCTAACAAGGTGCAGGTAAGTTATTCATTAACAGCTTATTCTCCCTACGAAGGATACCGTATCTCATTCAATGGCACCAAAGGGAAACTGGATGCATGGATTAAAGAGCGGCAGCCATGGGAGGAAGAAGGCTTTGATGAAATCCAACTCACTAAAAACTTTGGAAAACGTGAAATCTTCAAAATCCCGAATACTGAAGGCGGACACGGTGGTGGCGACGAACGTATGAAACAGCATATATTTTTACCCAATCAGTCCGATCCTCACAGGCAGGCTGCCGGCCTTCGGGATGGCGCCCTGGCTATTCTGACAGGTATTGCAGCCAGAAACAGTATCGACAGTGGCAAACCCATTAAAATTGCCGATCTGACTTCTATTAAGCCTCAGGCCAAGAAAGCTTAATCGCTGGAAGGTAAACAAGTACTTATGACCCGATTCCCTTGGGATCATAAGTACTTTTTTGTCTCCTTGCCGGTAAACCCGACTTAGGAAAAATCTGAAATAATCGATTATTATTGATATTAAATTACCATTAGTGTACATTCCTGAATTTAACCGGTTAACTGATAGAAACGAGATTGTTGATTTTATGAAACAATTTAGTTTTGCCAATATCATCAGTGCCAGAAATAATTTACCGGTTGCCACTCCCCTGCCCTTTATCATAAGCTTAAAAGATGATCAGATCATTCTTAGCTCGCATTTTGCTAAAGCGAATGAGCAATGGATTGATATAGAAAACAATCAGGTTCTGATAATTTTCAGCGAACCACATGCTTATATTTCACCGGTAAATTATGATCAAGTTCTTAATGTACCAACCTGGAATTACATATCGGTTCACGCATATGGCAAGGGAAAACTAATTACAGAAAGTGAAGAAGTGACCAGGATTATTGAAGCTACAATTGACACTTATGAAGGTGCTTACAGACAGCAATGGGATAATTTTCCTGAGCAGTACAAGGTAAAAATGTTAAAAGGTATCGTAGCCTTTGAAATTTTGGTTACCGATATAAAGGCTAAGAAAAAATTAAGTCAGAATCGGTCTGATAATGAAAAACAACGGATAATCAAATCATTATCTGAAAGTGAAGATTCGAATGAAAAGCATATTGCTGCTTTTATGAAAAAAGAATTTCCTGAGTAAATCAGCTGTGCCTCATAGTATTTGTTACAAAAATCAAAAACTGTTTTTTGTATGTTTGATTTATCCGAATCAATATGGTGTATCTTCTGCAGATTATGAATCCGAAAATCTAAATGATCCGTTTAATCAGAACAGACTCCGGCAACCGGGACTTTATCCAATTGGTTAATAAACTCGATGCAGATCTTGCAGAGAGAGATGGTGAAGAACATTTATTTTATTCTCGGTTTAACAAAATAGATCTTATCAGGCATGTGGTTTTAGCTTACCTTGATGACACAGCCATATCTTGCGGCGCAATAAAAAAATATGATCAGAAAACTATGGAGATCAAGCGGATGTTCACCCGTCCAGAAAACAGAGGTAAAGGAACTGCAGGACTCATATTGGATGAACTGGAGAATTGGGCAAGTGAATTGAACTTTGAAAAATGCATTTTAGAGACCGGAAAACGACAGGCTGAAGCCATCAGTCTTTACACAAAGAGCGGCTATGCTATTACTCCAAATTATGGGCAGTATGCCGGGATTGAGAATAGTGTTTGTTTCAGGAAAGATTTGAATAAAATATAATAGCTAAATATAAATTACCTATAAATATGAAACTGAAATTTATCGGAAAGCCTCTTAAAAAATCGGCTTTATATGTCATTTGCTGTCTTTTTATCATCAGCATCCTGAGTCTGACTCTATTTAGAAACCCCGGTGGGCTACCACCTTCCGATCCGGATAATGGCGGACTAAGCTTTCCGGATGGCTTTGAGGCGGTAGTAGTTGTCGATAGTCTGGGACCGGCGCGTCATCTCGCTGTAAATACCAATGGTGATATTTATGTAAAGCTCAGATTTTCAGAAAAGGGTGGAAATGTGGCCATGCGGGATACAGATAATGACGGGAAGGCTGATATTATCCAACACTTTGGTAATTATAAAGATGTGGGAAGTTTGGCAAATGGAATGCGGATTCACAAGGGATACCTTTATTATAGTTCTTCACTAGCCATTTACAGAAATAAACTGACTCCGGGCAAACTGATTCCGGAAAGCCCGATGGAAACAGTCCTGACCGACGATCATGGTCACGGCGCACACTGGCATATTACCAAGCCTGTATCATTTGATGATAAAGGATTTATGTATGTCCCATTTGGAACACCTTCCAATAATTGTATGGATATGGCAAACACGCCGGGAGGAAAACCGGGACAACCCGGAATAAATCCATGTCCTGAACTGGTACAACATGGTGGTATCTGGCGTTTTGATGCAAATAAAATAGGCCTGACTCAAAAAGATGGAACATTATTCGCTACCGGTTTGCGCAGTATTGTTGCAATGGACTGGAATAAAGCGGATAAGAGTCTGTACGTGGTGCAGCATGGCAGGGATAACTTACACCGCCTATTTCCGGAGCTTTATACCCCCTGGGAAAGTGCAGTACTACCTTCAGAAGAATTCCTGAAAATTAAAGAAGGTGATGATGCAGGATGGCCATATTATTACTATGATCAGATTCAGAAGAAGAAATTAATGACTCCTGAATATGGGGGCGATGGCAAAAAGGAAGGTAAGGGCAGAGAACTTGCGCAACCCTTAATCGGTTTCCCGGGTCACTGGGCACCTAATGATTTATACTTTTATCAGGGAAATCAGTTTCCTGAACGTTATAAGAACGGGGCATTTATTGCCTTCCATGGTTCAACAAATCGTGCTCCATATCCTCAATCCGGTTATTTCGTAGCATTCGTACCCTTTAAAAATGGAGCTCCTGCCGGCGATTGGGAGGTGTTTGCAGACGGATTTGCTGGTGTGGATCCAATAGTAAATGTAAGAGATGCCAAAATGCGACCAATGGGCATTGCAGAAGGCCCTGATGGTTCCTTATACATCAGCGAAACAGAAAAGGGACGGATCTGGCGGGTAATGTTTAAGGGTAATAAAAAGACCTTTGGAAACGCACAGCTCGCAACAATGGAGAAACATAAGCTACTTTCACATATTCGTACCCCCGACAAAATTAAAGACGATCTGGAAAAGGGGAAAATTAAACCTGAAGCTGCACTTTATAATACCTATTGCTCAGCATGCCACCAAAATGATGGTAAGGGTGATGGTAACCGCTTCCCTCCACTTGGAGGAACTGATTGGGTAATTGGAGACAAAACGAAACTATTAAACACAGTTTTAAAGGGATTAAATGGAGAAATTGTTGTAAATGGCAAACCATATAATGGTTTGATGCCTGCCCATAATTTCCTGAAAGATGAAGAAGTTGCCAATATCCTGACGTATATCCGTTCCAGTTTTGGCAACAATGCAAGTGCTGTGAGTGTACAGGAAGTGACTGAATTTAGAAAGTCAAATAAGTAAAAAGGAATCCGGGCAGATGTAACATGAATAGTACCTATATTAGGTTGTATTTTTTATTGAAGTCCTTAAATTAGTTAATTCCTTGAGAGGTATCTTTTTGTTAAAAAAATAAACTTAAATCAAATATTTAAATGAAACGTAGAGACGTAATTAAAGGTCTGACGATACTGCCATTAGCCGGTGGAATTGTTGGAAGTGCTAATGCTGCCCTCAATGCTGAAGGCACAGGCTTGATTGGAATGCCGGGTGGAGAAATTAACGCTGCAGGGCCAATGAAATTCGGTCCGGAAGTTTACAGATCATTGGGAGTTGAGCCAGTAATCAATTGCCGTGGTACTTTTACAATTATAGGTGCATCCACATTAGTTCCTGAGGCTAAGGAAGCGATGTATAATGCACAATCTAATTATGTTCAGCTTGATGAACTGGCAATGGGTGTTGGAAAGAGACTTGCCGAATTATCGGGTGCTGAATGGGGTGTTGTTTCTTGCGGTTGCGCAGGGGGCATGAAAATTACCACCATGGCTGCCGTAACCGGTGGAAATCCTGAAAAACTGGTTCGTATTCCTGATCTTACCGGTTTTGAAAAAGACGAGGTCATTATCCCACGCAGATCACGTAATACTTATGACCATGCAATCAGAAATGTGGGTGTAAAAATAATCACTGTAGATACTCAGGAAGAACTTGAAGCTGCAATGAACCCAAGGACAGCAATGATTTACATGATGCCATCCACAAAACCGGGAGATACCGGACCATTGTCTGTACACGCAATTTCAAAAGCTGCCAAACTAAAAGGGATTCCTGTTCTTGTTGATGCCGCTGCAGAAGCCCTGACCTTAAGTCCAAATGTTCACCTTGCAGATGGCGCCACAGTAGTTGCCTACAGCGGTGGAAAGGCCATCCGTGGTCCGCAGAGTGCCGGCTTACTATTGGGAGATAAAAAATTGCTTATGGCTGCCTGGCAGTCAAGCGCTCCACACCATGGTGCCGGACGTGATAATAAAGTTGGTAAGGAGGAGCAAATTGGTATGCTTGCAGCTGTTGAAGCATGGACTAAACGTAATCATGCACAGGAAGAATTAACCTGGACTGGTTACCTGGAAACCATTTCAAAACGCGTTTCAGCAATTAGCGGCGTTACTACCAGCATACGTCAGCCTACTGGTCTGGATAACCGTACTCCAACCCTTACTATTTCATGGGATCCTGCTAAATTTAATGCTACCGGACAGGAAATGGCGACCTACCTTTCAACAACAAAACCACGGATTGCACTTAGCGCAGGTGGTGGTCGCAGAGGTTCAACTGCATCTGAAAATTTAACTTCCATTTCTGTAGCAGCATTCATGATGCAGCCGGGTGATGATAAAATTGTAGCTGATCGGATCTTCAATGCATTGAGCATGAAACGTCCTGCAACACCAGAGATGAAAACCCCTTCAGCTGATCTTAAAGGACGCTGGGATGTGACCATAGAATATTTCAATGAAGTGAGTAAACATACTTTCAGCATTGAGCAACAGGATTCAAACTGGCTTAAAGGTTCACACAAGAGCACCTTTACTACCAATGAACTTGAAGGGACAATTGATGGAAATGAAGTAATCTTCAGAAGTGCATCAAGAATGCTCGCTGATAATGTTCCTTTTACTTTCTCCGGAACTGTAAATGGTGATACGATGTCAGGGAATATACATCATGGTGAGTATCTAACTTCAAAGTTTACTGCCAAGAAAGTTGTTCAGCCTAGCAGCCGTCAGAGAATCAACGTTCCTGTTGGCCCGCCACTATCAAGTTAATCAGTCCTTCACTGAATATAAATGCCCCGTATCCAATTGAATACGGGGCATTTATCTTTTATATCATATTTTTAATGAAATCTCTCTAAGTTTTGTATAGAGTTCTTTGGGATTGTAAGGTTTTGACAGATAATCATTCATCCCCACTTCACGGATTTTATCACTCAGATTATTAGACACTGATGCCGTTAAGGCAATGATAGGCACAGTAGATTTATCTTTATCCGGCAGTTCACGTATTTTAAGGGTAGTTTCATAGCCATCAAGTAACGGCATGTGAATATCCATTAAGATCAGATCATAGGTATTTACCGAAACCTTTGCTAATGCTTCATAACCATCACGGGCAAAATCAGGAATATTACTCCACTTCTGGAAAATCTTCTTAAGGAGTAAACTGTTAACCGGATTATCCTCAACTACCAGTACCCTCAGACCACTGAGGTCAAAAGTTTGCTCCTTGTCGCCACTATCACCATCCAATGCCTGATTATTTCGTTTAAAGCTGATATCAAACCAGAATTTGGAACCTTTTCCTTCTTCGCTTTCTAGATATACAGAACTTTCAAATAGAGTAAGTAATCGTTTAACAATTGCAAGCCCAAGACCGGTACCACCATAATTGCGTGTGGTACTTGTTGAGGCCTGTGTAAAAGGCTCAAAAATGGACTCCATTTTTTCTGCATTAATACCTATTCCTGTATCAATAATTGAAAAACGAACATTGATTTTATCAGCATCTTCTTCAAGAATCTTTACATGAATTTTTACGCTGCCGCGTGAAGTGAACTTGATGGCATTACCAGTCAGATTAAATAAAATCTGGCTGATACGCGTGGGGTCAGTTGAAATTGGGATTTGTTTTATTTCTTCATCTATTTCAAGTAATAAATGGAGGCCCTTTTCCTTTGCCTGTATCCTCAAACCAGAACAAATATTATGAATCAGGGAGTGAAGATTTACACCAATCGATTCCAGATATAGTTTTTCGGAGCCCAGCTTATTAAAATCCAGAATATCATTAATCAATGTATGAAGACTGGCAGCAGAAAAATTAAGAATTTTAAGATTTTCTTCCTGTTCGGGATTCGTAAGTTCATCACTAAGCAATTCGGCCATCCCAATAACAGAATTTAATGGAGTCCTTAGCTCATGTGACATGGTAGATAGGAAGTCGGATTTGGACTGAGCTGCAATATTGGCTTCTTTCACTGCAATCAAGAGTTTTTCATTCAGCAATTCTTTCTCTTTCACATTTCGGCTCAATGCCTGATAAAACAAATAATGTCCCAGGATAATAGTGAGGAAGTTCAGGAAGATTAATATCTCATAAGCCGGTGATCCCATTCCATCTGTACTACTTTGAAGATTCTGAAGATCCCCATTTATAATCATGAATATAAAAACCGGTATGACCGACAATATGGAATAAAATATACCGAAACGTCTGTTCAACAAATAAAACCCGCTTAAAATCATCATGAACATAAATTGCATAGCCATTATATTAATGGTCTTTGCATAGCCAAAAAGCACAAAAATAACGATCACTAAACCCAGTATGATCATTATATGGGAAATCAGAACTGAATATTTTCTATGGCTCAGCAATAATTTAGTCAGAAATGTATAGATGATTAGCAATACAATAGCAATTTTGAATTGCGGAAGCTGGTTACTTTGATAGGCAAGCGGAATAACTATCAATACCTTTAGAATAGAAAATATCAGAAAGGTAAACAGGATCTTTACCCGGGATTGCTCAAGAGGATCTGCAATAGTAGACAACAGATTCTTTAATGACCAGTTGAAGAATTTAGGTTTTTCAGGCATGTTTTTCAGGTCACTAAAAATACTAATATCCGCCAACAATTCATTTCATTCTGGCAAATCTTTAAAAACATAGTATGATTTTGATTAGTTTTCAGATTAATTAATCTAAAACGCCATCTTTGAAATTATTAAACCATTATAAATGTTCGAAGTCCTGTTTTCAAAAGTCGAAGAGAAAATCAAGCTTAATGATTCTGAAAAAGAGATATGTAAAGCCCTCTTCAGTCCAAAAAAGCTACGAAGACGTCAATATATTTTGCAACAGGATGATATCTGCAAAAATTTAATTTTCGTTGAAAAGGGCATATTACGTTCATATAGCATCGATAATAAAGGAAATGAACATATCATTCAGTTTGCTCCTGAAGGCTGGTGGATATCAGATGTTTACAGTTTCTTGACCGGTGAGGCAGCAGTTTATAATATTGAAGCTATTGAGGATTCTGAACTTTTGCTGATCTCTAAATCCTCACTGGACGAATTATATGAAAGGGTACCAAAGTTTGAACGCTACTTCCGACTTCTCAGCCAGGCGAACATGGTTGCAACACATAGAAGACTTACTTCAACTTTAAGTGCCAGTGCTGACGAAAAATACCTCAGACTGCTTTCTGCCTACCCAAATATTGTGGCAAGAGTGCCCCAGCACATGATCGCCTCGTATCTTGGAATAACCCCCGAGACTCTGAGCAGAGTCAGAAAACGAATCGTTTCCTGAATACTGAATTAAAATTATTCATTAAATAAAAATGGCTGTATGATGATCACACAGCCATTCCTATTATTGAAGGTTTACAGATTATTATTTTGCTGCAAACTCACCATCCGCTTTAATCTCAACTTCATCACTAATCATTGGGGCTTTGAAATTTGGCCCAATGTTAAAGTCTGAACGCTTTAATAAACCGGTTAACTGAAAACCGGCCACATTGGTTTTATTCATTGGATGTACAATTGTACCACGGTAAATAAGATTCATGCTTACCGGTTTGGTAATTCCATGCATGGTGAGATTTCCATTCAGAGTATATTTATTTTTACCTGCGGGTTTAATTGAAGTGCTTTTGAAAGTAATTTTATCGAACTTCTCTGCATCAAAAAAATCGGGGCTTTTCAGGTGATTGTCTCTCATTTCGATTTCAGTATCAATCGATTTAACATCAGCAGTTAATTCAAAAACTCCATCACTAAAATCTGCTTTTGTAGCTGTAACTGTTGCATCAAAATTCCTGAACAGACCTTCAACATCTGAAATACCCAGGTGTACCACGGAAAAGGTCAATTTTGAGTGGGCTTTATCTGACTTCCAGCTTGTTTGCGCCTGAACTGTAGCCTGGCTAATTAATGTTACAAGAGCAATAAAAATTGTTTTCTTCATTTTTGTTTATTTAAGGTTTATAATTAATTTGATTTTGATAATTCATAAGGCACATTAACAAATCCTGCCTGTTTAAGAATTGCTTCAGTTTCCTCAAGCGCCTCCCGGTCTCTTCCGGAAATAGAATAAAGCAACTGTCCCTCATTACTCTCTATAAAACTCAGATTGATCAGGCTGGAATAAGGGAGCAGCGATTCAAGTTCGGTTTCAATATTCAATGAACCCTCGCTGCCTAATTCAGAAATATTCAGAACGACCTTTTTAGTTACAAATTCACGGATGGAGTTTACGAGTTGCGTCTGATTTTCAGCAAAAACATTCATCACAATAATATCTGCTTCCCAGCCTGTTTGAGCGGGACAATTCAGCACTTGTATATCTGCATCAGGATAATCTGAGAATAAGGATGGGATAGTATCAATCTCTTCAGATAACACCAAAATCCTGAATGGATGGGCTGCGAGCTTTTCAGCCAGTACCCTACCGTTTGTTCTGCTTACTCCAAAAATAGCGATGCTCTTAACCATTCCTGCCCTGATTTCTTTCTTCAAAATTAGAGTCTGAAAGATGTTCAGCCAATGATTTCGGTTAAGAAATAGCATTGATTTAAATCAATGAAATCAGAGAAAAGGCTTCTAATGCAAATAAAAAGCAATAAGTCTAGTCGATATAAGCGATACAATCGATCTGAACCAGAATCCCATCTCTGCCCATATGCTCGAGGCTACAACCTGTATAAGAACGTACAGGCTTAGGATCAGGGAAGTATTCCCCATAAACCTCATTAAGTGCCTTAATATTCTTATTTGGTTCGGCAAGCGACATATGTACCTTTAATACATTCCCCATATTGGTACCTGCCTTTTCCAGAAGGTTTCTCATATGCTCAAGTGCACTTCTGATCTGCACCTGTATATCACCCGGTTCCTTTCTTCTGTCGGCATACCAGCCACCAATTCCGGAAATAAATACCAGATGTCCTGAACGGATACAGGCTGATAAAGGGCTAGTACTTGGATATGGACTTGGAACGGCTACTTTCCTGGGAGTCCAGTCAGATTTTTGTACCGGTTCTGCCTCAGCATTTTTTGCCCCTATAGCACCTGCCAAAGGAAGAATGGTAAGGCTTTTCAAAATTTCTCTTCTTTTCATGTTGTTGATTTGGGATATAAGATCCGATAGTTATCGGATTGAAATGTGAGCTAAATTTGTTTAATGATGATACTGAGCAGAAGTATATCACCTTATGAATTATTTATTTTCGATTACTAGATATTTTATGTTTTTCCGATCGTAGGTATAGGATATATGTACTTTACCGTCACTGCTTTGAATGATTGCAGGATAACTGTATTCTTCCTTTTCACCGTCTTCAAGGACCAGGATGTCTTTCCAGCTCTTACCATTGGATGACTGGGCAACGTTTAGCTTGAACCTTCCGTTAAACCATTCCTTTCCGGGGATCAAAGGATTGTAAACAATTAACTGAGTACCATTTTTTAATGTAACAGCATCAGTACCTGAATTGGGATTAAGCAATTCTGTACGTTTCATTTTACTCCAGGTAAGTCCCTGATCAGTTGACCAGGATTCTATTACATTACCCTGTTTGCTCCTGCAAAGAATCTGTAATTTACCATCGGGATAAGTCAAAATACTGGGCTGAATAACCCCAAATTCAGTTTCAGGGTCAACTGGAATCTTCTGCCATGTTTTACCCTGATCTGTTGATCTTTCGATATGAACCTTCCAGTTTTCCATAGTTTCAGTACTCGAAGGTGAAAGAATGGTACCATCCTTAAGCTGAATCGGTTTGTTTTTTATCGGTCCAAGAATCCCATCAGCTAATCGAACGGCTTCCGACCATGATTTACCCTGGTCTGAGGATGTTTTATACATACCCCACCAGTCACGCGGATTTGGCCCGGCCTTGTAAAACAAGAAAATTTTATTCTCTGAATTTTTGAAAAGCACGGGATTCCAAAGCGGAAAAGTTCCTCCCGTACCAAAATCTCCATTTGCAACCTCAACAGGAAAAGTCCATTTCCCATTTCGGTTTACTGAAGTCCATATTTTAACATCCTTATTCCCCTCATGAGTCCCACCAAACCAGGCTGCTAAAATTTCACCATTCGATGTTTCCAGTAAAGTAGACGCATGACATTGAGCAAATGGTGCTTCCTGAAATATCAAGCCCTCTTTAACTTTTTTAAATACATTTTGGGCAGGTAGTAAAACCGGCATCACAAGAATTAAAAAAAACAGCACCAACCTCAAATTTTTCATATCAATGTTTTCTACCTTAAAATGAGCCCTTAAACAATGATTCCGTTTAAAAGATCTCTTTCCAATACTTACAAATATTACTTTATGCTTTCTGCTTTCAACTTTATGCTTTCAGCTATACCTATCTCCACTTAGTCTCAATCCCCTGTCTGGATATAAACTCCTGAAACTCTGCCAATAATTGCTTTCCTTCCCTGACCTTCTGCGGAATTACCTGCTTTTTCAAAGCATAGCTTACTAATAAACCAACCGCCTCGCCAATGCTCCATTCAACCGGATGCAAACGATAACAGCCATTCGTAATATGGCTTGTTCCGATGTTCTTATTGGCAGGCAAGAGATTTTCCATCCTTACAGGCAAGAGAGAACCTAAAGGGATCTGAAATGGAAGTGAAGCAAAATCGATATAATTATTACCCCTGCTACTTGGATGAAGATCAATATGGTAATAGCCAATGCCTACGCTATCATAAAAATCAGCAGCTTTTTTCCCGGCTTCTGCACCTGCTACCTGAACCCGATTCTCCTGACCAACATGCTCTTCCAAAACTGTAAACAGAGCCCTTATACGCCTTGACTCGCGGATATACGGATACTTTGCCATCCCATCTTCAGTTCCCATGATATCCTTTCTCAATCGAAGTCCGGGCCAGCCCTGCTTTCCATCAGGACGCGGAGCTTCGGTTTGGAGCCAGTGAAACAAGGATAAACTAAGCTGTTTGCCCCGCCCAAGATGATGATCAAACTCCTTTTGAGATACACCTACCAGATTGCCCAGTGTATAGTCATTCTGAGGCCAGTTCACTGTACAGATATCTCCTTTGAATGCTCCAGGCATGAAATTGTCCTTTGCAAGAATCCTACGGTAATTCCAGAGATTGAGGTAAGGATCGGTTGAACTTCCATCCGGATTAAATCCGAGTGTTTTCTTTTCGAGTGTTTTGGGGTTCGAATAATTCAGATCCAATAACTTGCCTGACCATGCAGGACTCATTTTTGGAACCAGATTACGCCAGAAATCATATTCAGCCGGCTTTTCAGTCACATTATTTGTGCCCGGGACATAATCCATCGCAAAACATACTGTAAAGGCCTGCTGATTATCGGGATCAGCTTTCAATGGAGCATGCAGTTCGCGGGTTTCGTTACGGGATTCTGTCCCCATGACAAATTCTGTACCTGTAATGGGAAGCAATTCACCGGTTTCAGTTGCATCTACAAAATAAGTTCCGCTAAGGATATAGGAACGGCCTGACCTGAGGCTTTGAACCTTCAAAGCCCTCACCCTATTCCCTGAATATTCAGCAGAACGAACCTTATGCTCAATCAGTAAAGTCAGTTTACCTGAGCTGATATACGGTGCCAGCATCTCATGCAAAACTGCAAGAGAAACTCTTGGTTCATGGCAAAGAGCCGAGACTACTGCATTCCCAGGGTTCAAATATTGCCGGGATTTGACCGCAGCGGTATTTGGATAGTTCTTTTTATAATAGTCTCTTACCGCATTTCGATAATCACGGTAAGATTGTGGGGCTCCGTGTGTTTCAATCCAGGTATGCTCATCCGGTGGAACCCCTTGCGAAGTTAACTGACCACCAATCCAGTCGGTTTCTTCAGTCATGATAACATCCAGGCCATTGCGCAAAGCTGACAAAGCAGCCGCACAACCACCTATACCCCCACCTGCAATAACCAACGTTGAACTCAATTCAGACGCATTCAAATCATTGAATAAATTCGATTCAAACGTATCTGATGAAAATGCATTGAGCGCCCCTGAAGCCAATCCTGTAGCACCAAGTCCCGTCAAACCTATAAAATTTCTTCTCTTCATAAACTCTCAGCTTTTGATTTGTAGCCGTTAACACCAAAAAATATGATATATAAATAACAGAGAACCGGAATCATAAATGCCAAGGCCCATGTTGAATGATCTTTCACATATCCTTGTGAGAAGGAAACGATTGCTCCACCTGCAATGGCTGTTGATAAAATACCGGAGGCTTTGGTAGTATATTTCCCCAAACCATGTACTGAAAGTGAAAAAATAATAGCAAACATCACGGAGTTAAAGAGTCCAACTCCAATCATAGACCATATAGCGAATGTCCCCGAGGAACTCACAGAAAGAACAACTAAAAGAATCGCAGCAGCAGCACAAACAGTAAGAATAAAAGATGGTCTTATTGTTTTAAGCAGGTAGGATCCAATCAAACGTCCGGCAAGCATACCTCCCCAATAATAAGAAACATAAGCATTTGCATCTTCAACATCCACGCTCAGGGTATCAGCAATGTAATTAGTCAGGAAAGTTCCAATTGACACCTCAGCACCAACATAAGCAAATATTGCCCATGCCCCAAAATTCAGGTTTCGGAATGAAAAAATACTTACCCTTTCTTCCGGACTAGCCTGAAAACTCCCGGCTCCGGTACTGATTTTGGGAAGTTTCAGATTATAAACTACCAGAGCAATACAGATTAAAAGAGCAGCTATTCCCAGATATGGATATTTCACTGCATCACTTGAAGTCCCTGATTCCTCTAATCTTGACAAAATATAATGTGCACCGAATATTGGTGCAACTGTTGTCCCGATAGAACCAACTGCCTGAATCAGAGTCAATCGTGAGGAGGCGGTTTTTGCCGGACCTAAGGCAGTAATATACGGGTTTGAAGCAACCTGTAAGACTACAATTCCGATGGCTAATACAAATAAAGCTGCCAGAAACAGATAATAAAGATGCATATCTGCAGCAGGATAAAACAATAAAGCACCGATTGCAGCAATGGCAAAACCAAGCACCATTCCATTCTTGTAACCAATCTTCTCGACAATCATTCCTGCAGGAAAAGACATAAGTCCGTATGTAAGGAAGAAATAAAACTGAACCAGCGATGAATCGGCATAACTAAGTGTAAATCCTTCTTTAAAAAATGGCACCAGCGTATCATTCAGGCAGGTTATAAAGCCGTTCATAAAATACAATACTGCCAGCGATATCAGGGCGGGCATGTAATTCTGTCCGGAATTATCCTGAATAGTGTTTGAGGTGTTTTGTAAAGGTATACCAGCCATAATCTACAAAGTTTTACTTTTTGCTTTAAGCTTTCTGCTTTTAACTATATTTTGCGTCTATCTTCTCCAAAGTTTTCCAGCATTGATATAAGCCTCTTGGAACATGGAAGCATCCTTTCCATTTACCACCTTTTAAAGGCAGCAAGACTTCCCCTCTGCGGTTGAGGTAACCATACCATTCCCCTTTGTTGGCATCCGGAAAATGCTTCCAGGTATATTGATGTACCTTTTCAAACCAATCCCAGCAGCGCTGATCCCCTGTATGAAAATATCCTTTCAAAAGGGTGATCAAAGTTTCCATATGTACCCACCAGAGCTTCTGATCCCATTCAAGTTGCTGTGGAGGGTGACCTTTCACATCCATAAAATACAAAATGCCCTCATATTCCTTATCCCAGCCATACTCAAGAATATTGATGCTTATATCCACTGCCCTTCTGATCAATTCCTGATCATTTCTGCGCTCTGCAATATCCATGATAAACCACATGGATTCCAAACCATGACCGGGATTTAGCAGGCGACCTTCAAATGAGTCAGAGAATGAACCATCCGGGTTCACATTTTCCAGAATAATTCCAAGATCTTTTTGATAAAACACTTCCATCACCGAATGGATACCATCATTGATTGTCCTTTCAATCAGATCTGCTTCCAGCAGATGTTCCAGTTCCAGGACCAGGTTGCAAAGTATCATTGGTAATGAAAAACCCTGAAGCGGGCGGGTACCGGGGAGGGCCTTATTGTACTTTCCTTTTGGATCATCCCGCTTTCTGAGAATATTATTGAAGGTATTGACGGCAAGCTGTGCGTATTCCTCAGTCCCTGTAGCTCTGTACAATTGTGCAAAGGCCATAGCAGCAAAACAATCTGAAAAAATATTGTAAGGCTGTATTAAGGGCAGGCCATCACGAGTAAGTGCGAAATAGAAATTACCTTCATCGTCTTTCCCATGCTTCTTCATAAATTCAGCACCCTGAATCGCAAAATCAAGCCATTCCTTTTTCTGCTCTACCTGGTTGTATAGCATACTAAAACACCATACCTGCCTGAATTGAAGCCAGGCAAATTTATCTGTATCAAAAACCTTCCCTTCTCTGTCAAGACATGTAAAATAACCTCCGAATTCCTTGTCTCCCGAATTCTTAAGCCAAAATGGAACTACATCCTTCAAAAGATTGTCTTTGTATTTTTCAGAGTACTCTTTATAATTCATCAGAATAGGATTATACTAAAATTTCAGGCATCATTCAATCCTCTAATTAATAGAAAAATAAGCAGAAAACCAATGTTGTCCCATTGAAGAGAATGAAGTTAATTATATAAACAGATACCGTTTTTTAGCAGGATTACGTCCTCTCCGATTAAAGAATCCCAGAAAATAAACTATCAGTTGCAGGTTTTGGTACGAGTTGAACGTATACTTAAGTCCTATTTGTCGAACAATTCCAGATAGATCAGGGTCAGTGCTGCAACAGACATTAAAACAAATGCGGTATAGCCCAGAATATTAGACTTTTTACTATTGGTAAACTCACCCATTACCTCTTTATTATTCCCTATATTCAGAATGATCAATATGAGAACCGGTGCTGTAATTCCATACAGTATAGCCGACCATAACAATGCCTGGATAGGGGAAATTCCGACATAATTCATCACCAAGCCCAACAGAAGGGAAATAATTGTGATTGAATAAAATGCCTTTGCCTGGTGAAACTTCTTATTAAGCCCCTTCTCCCAGCCAAATGTTTCGGTAACAATATAGGACAAACATCCACATAGCACCGGAATAGCCAATAATCCGGTACCAATTATGCCTATGGCGAACAATAGATAAGCTGAATCTCCGGCTAATGGTCTTAGAGCGGTAGCGGCCTGTTCAACTGTTTCAATTCTATGTATTCCCGCATTGAACAATACGGTTCCGGAAGTAAGAATTATAAAAAACATGATCACATTTGAAAACAGCATCCCGAAATCGACATCCTTTTTCAGGTCATCAAGAATTTTCTTGTCAACAATGATTTTTTTACGCTTGGAATTCATGTCCTCAGCTACCATTGTTGCCTGCCAGAAAAACAAATATGGAGAAATCGTTGTTCCCAGAATGGCAACAAGTATTCCTATAAACTCTTTTGTGAATTTTATATCCGGGATTAATGTTCCTTTAAGAATTGCAAGCATATCCTGTTTGTACAAAAAAGGAACAATTAAATAAACAAGAAGTACCACACAAAGGTATTTGAGTAGTGCCGCAAACTTCCTGTATGGCAAATAAATAAATATTCCCATCAACAAAACGGTAAAGCCTACACTGAAAAAACCGGCATTTATTGATGGAACCAACAAGTTTCCTACAGCACCCATACCGGCAATGTTTGCACCGATATTCATTACAATGGCAGGAAAGCTGAATAAAAGCATCAAATACAATACAGGCTTCGAATAATGCTCCTTTAAAGTGCCTGTTAGCCCTCTGGATGTTACCATGCCAATCCGGGCACACATCTCTTGTACTGCAGCCATGAGCGGAAAAGTGATTAGTGCAGTCCACAATGTGGAAAGTCCGAAATGTGCACCTGCCTGCGAATAAGTTGCAATTCCTGATGGGTCATCATCACTGGCACCGGTAATTAGCCCGGGACCAAGCTTCTTCCAGAACCGAATGATTTTGTTCCAATTTGTCCGTTTTGTCATACCTCTTCAGCTTTCTGTCCGATTACTTATTAATTCAACATTATCCTAATAGTTAAAATAATAATTTTATGGTTATAAAATTATTGTTAAACGATTATCAGATCATATATTCTCACTTTGCAGGGTCATATCGCCATAATTCCGCATTGCGGTGAAAATAGATTCGTCCCATATCATCTAAAGCAAGCAAACTTGCCGGCTTCTCTAAAAACTCATGCTCAAGGGTCACCGGATCAATCCTGAATAACTGATTACTACCTGTACCATAAATCTTTCCTGAAGGATGAAGCAGCAAAAATGCATCTCTCCATACATGACTTCTCAAAACCCCTGCCTGATAAATCTGCTTGCTTCCGATTAACTTTTTGGCAACCGGGTCAAATATAAAAAGTGTTCCGCTGGCCATTCCCCAAATATTTCCATCAGGACCAATGATCATACTGGTAATTGCCTTTGCTCCCGGAACAGGGATTAACTCATCCAATTTAATCCCCTTCACGGCATCCCATGAAATGAGTTTTGCTTCCTGAGTTGATGGCATAATACCTAGCCCACCGGAAACGGTAGTACCAGCCCAAACCAAATGATTTGCATAGGTCAGACTGACTATGCTCTGATCTCTTACAATTACACCATGAGATTTTATTTTCGCATCCTGGGTATCATAACTAACCAATGATCCCCCCAGCATTCCATACTCAGGAACCATACCGAAGAATATTTTTCCACTTTCCTGATCGTTTAGAACAGCAAATGGGCGGCTCTGATCAGCAACCTGACCCAGAAATCTGGGATTGGATGCTTTAATATCCCAGGGTTTCCTGCTGTCATATTCATACATAAGTCCTTTAGGGTATATCCCGAAATAGATAAACTGATCTCTAACAGACATACCCTCTGTTTGATGAAGACCCGGATAACTTGTTATGGAGTTCGTTTTGGGATCATAAGCGGCATGACCTCCGGCTAAATATCCTCCAGACCAAATCCGGCCATCAGGCCCTTTCATAATTGATTGAATAGCAATAGGTTGGCCAGGAATATTCAATTTTCTTCTACTCAGTTTGTCGCTATCCAAATCCAGAATCAGGTACTCTGCTTCTGAGTTTAAAATAAATAATTGATTGCCAATAATTCTGATTGCATTTGCAGTGCCAACATTCTCGGCATGTTTAACCGGAGCTTGCTGTGGCAAGCTGATATCACGGCTGTAAAGCCCGGAACGGTATGTATAATAAAATCGATTATTCTGATAAGGCTGACTGACAGCCTTCATGTCCATTTCATCAATTTGATATTCAAATTTTCGGGTTTGAAGATTATATACAAGCGTAAAACTTCCATTAGTAACCAGGCATAGCATACGGTCGCCGCCCGGCACACCCTTTAAAATTTCAAGGCTGTAAACGAATTCCTTATTCTTATACTCATCAGGCAACATGCTTAATTTTGAACCGGTTTTGGGATCCAGCTCAATCAATCCGGCATGTGAACCAACACCAGCATAAAGTTTCCCGGTTTTTGCATAATAAACTAAACTTCTGACGTAGCTCTCCCCCTGAATCAATGGACCTTTAGCTACATCACGAAAGCCATCTTTAGGGTGGTACCTGAACACTCTGCATCCCGGATAAGTAGCTCCGAATATCTCTCCATTCCTACCTGCTGCAAGGTTCCATACAGTTGTTTCTCCGGGCAACACAATACCCAGATTCTCGACAGTTGAAGTCCCTGGTAAATGCTTGTAAAGTGTTCCCTTTGCACCGGGTATATAAAGCCAGCCATCAGATGCTAATTCCATGTCCCATGCTCCATCTGTCCCGGGCAGCGCCTGATCCAGTATCAACTCCTGATTTTCTGCCCTAAAGGCTACAAGATGAGCCGGGTTACCCCTAACAACAGTATAAATTAATGGTTTACCCTCCTTATCCTGGATAAAAATACTTCCCTGAATCATTGCAGCCCTAATCTGTGGACCCAGATTTGTTAACCGGGCATCAGAGTTTTGAGCATGGATAGAGAATGAACTAAGTGTAAGAAATATCAGTAATCGGATCGATTTCAATTTGAAATGGTATTATTTTTATAAATTATTTATTGACAGATGTTCTAACTTCCTTAACTAATTCTGGCTTAACTGGAGCAGCATGATTAGAGCCTAAAGAACGCACATAGGTCATTATTTCAATCAATTCATCATCTTTTAGAAAGGCAAATGAGGGCATTGGAGTATCGTAAGTAACACCGGAAATCGTGGCCGGACCTTTAGAACCAATCAATATCTTCTTTACAAATTCTTTGGGATTATTGACCACAATCAGTGAAGTAAGCAAGGATGGGAATGTACCTTTTACACCCATACCATTTTCCTTATGACAGGAAGCACAATATTGCTGATATAAAAGTGCGGATTTCGATCCCGGAGAGATTGAAGAAACCATATTCTGAGGATCAGAAGGATCTAGTTTTGATATTTTGATAATCCTGTCATCTGAAGGCAGTGGAAAACCTGAAACCGGGTTCCAGTCGCGGTTACTGGTTGCCAGATAAACATCACCCGCCGGTGATACACACAGATCCCTTATTCTGCCGAACTTGTTTTCAAAATAGACCTGTTCATTTATAATCCTTTTACCTTCATTATCCAGTTTCAATGCTCTGAAGCTTTTTCCCTTTAGTGTTACCAGTAAAAGTGAATTTTTCAATGCTGGTATTTTATTGTGAGAATAATAATCGAGACCGGCAGGCGCTATGGTAGGTGTCCAGGCTTTAATAGGATCAACAGTACTATGCAGACCTTTGAATGTGGTTTCCTCTACACTTTCAGCAAAACCCTGAACAGTTGGCCATCCGTAATTTTTAGCCTTTGCAATCAGGTTTATCTCATCATCAGTTGCATCCCCATGTTCAGAAGTATACAATTGTCCGCTTTTTGAAAATACCATACCCTGAATATTCCGAAAGCCCCAGGCCCAAACCGGATTTCCTTTCATAGGATTATCAGAAGCTGCAGAACCGTCAATATTCATTCTCAGAATCTTACCATTTGGCGTTTTGGGATTCTGGGAATCAGTTAAACTAAGGGCGTCGCCGGTAGCCCAATACAGCAGTCCCTCCCGCACTGCTATTCTGGAACCATTATGTCCATTTGCTGCAGGAATCTCCATTAAAATTTTTGGATTAATAAGGCTGTCCTTATCTGAGGTATATCTTACCAGCCGGATCAAATACTTTTTATCCTTCTGAATAGTATAGCATAAAAAGACATAAGGAAATTTCTTCATGTCGGAATGAAGCGCCATACCTAGCAAACCGGCAGTCCGAGACTGCCAGATATCTGTCAATTTTAAAAGCACCTGCTTATTGCCTGTCTGAGGATCCATTTTGCTGATCACACCTCCATGTTCAGCAATCCAGATCTTATTATCAGGACCCCAGGCAATTTCCAGAGGCACGTTCAGGTTTGTAGCAATTGTTTTAACGCCATCCCCATCTTGTATCTGATAGGAAAAAGGGGTCCTATCCTCAATAAACTGATTCCGATCAGTGGAATAACCTAAAATGAACCAGCCAAAAACTATGAAAAGTATACTATTCAAATAAAGATATTTCATAAAAATCCGGGTATCAGGGTTTTGTATTGTTCAGGTATAAGAAACGAAAATTATCAACGAATCGTTCCATAAAATTCTTTACCAATTAATCGGAAAAGATATAAAATCTGCGGAAATAAAATAAGCTGTTTTTGAAATGATATAGATTCTTAAAAATAAAGGATCAAAAGGTCACAAAATCGCCCTTAGGCAGAAGCTCCACAAACCCGAAGTATCTTTAGCGAATCTTCAGGAAACCCTCTTTGTCTAATTACAATTCAATCGAATTCCATACCTACGGGTCCCCCTATCTGTGTCGATTCCAAAAAATTCGAATATCATCCAGACAAATAAATTGTTAAGATTAGATTAACTTATTATTCCGCACAATAAACCCGGCATAAAATGCATTTAAATAGTAACTTTAATTAGATTAATATCTAAAAAAAATAGCCAGAAAAATCCTTACAATTAATAATCAATGATATTACCATGGAGACAAATTACCTCATCGTCGAACTTGTTTTGGCAGGCGCAGCAATAGTACTATTCCTTCTCATCCGGAAAAACAGAAAAGACCAAAAGGATTTTGAGCAAAAAATGAATCAGGAAAGTATAGATCCTGAGCATCATAAGGAAGAAAAAATTT
>CAZTRY010000042.1:0-9204 GCA_964616525.1 uncultured Sphingobacterium sp.
TTGCCAGAATTATTTGCCGGAAATCGCTTAAGTCGCTGGAAACTAATGGGAAAAATATTAAATAGAATTAACATGAAGAAAAGCAGTATCCACAGAACAATTAAATCAGGTCCTGAACAAAACCTTGTTTCAATTATTGCTTTCTGATAAATCAGGAATATCTGCCGATATGATTAAAGCTAATCGTTATTGATAAAAGCCTCCCCATCTCTGATATCGGATGCAAGCTCCCGGATTGTTTTCGTTTCGAAAAGTTTGATCAGTTGCTGCTTGATTAGTTTATACTGCGAATGCATAGGGCATGGCTTGGCTTCAGAACATTTATTCAAACCCAAAATACATCTTTCCAGCACACTGTCCTCCTCCATCGCATCCAGAACAGAACGAACCGGCAGATTTTTTGCTTCTTCAGTCATATAGAATCCACCATTCGGTCCACGAACAGAACTGATAATTTTATTGTTCCTGGTAAGCTCCTGCAATATTTTTGCAGTAAAAGGAGGCGGAGAATCTGTTGCATCCGAAATAGCCTTTATTCCCAGCTTACAGTTCTCAGAACTTTTTTGTGCTATATATATGGTCGCCCTAAGGGCATACTCAGTAGATTTTGAAAACATAAATCCTAAAAAAAAGAAAACTACAAATTTTATACAACAATCAATCAGAAATAATCACGCATCAAAATATCCAACAAATAATTAAAGATATTCTTATCTTTTATTATTTTGTTATGATATATTTACTCAAAAAATAAAAATTATGTCCAGCAATAATTCTATAAACTACCTTCTTAACCCTAAGAACTGGTGGCTGCCCCTGTTGATTATTTTTATTGTAAGCATCTGCGGAGTAGCTATGATAGGCATTCATACATATACCGAAGCCCCGCCTATCCCCAACTACACTACTGAGAAAGGGGAAGTCATAATTTCTAAAGAAGATATTCTTAAAGGACAGGCTGTATTTCAGGAATATGCCCTGATGGAATATGGATCAATGTTTGGCGACGGCGCAAATAGAGGCCCCGATTATACCGCCGAAGCACTCCACCGCATGTCAGAGTATATGAACGATTATTACAGATCGGGGCTAATCAGCGTCCAAAACAGCGAGCTTGCTGTAAAAGGGGCACAGGAGCAGGTTAAATATGAAATAAAGGTTAACCGTTACGACAAAAACACCAATAGTGTCAAGCTTGCAGATTCGCAGGTGGCTGCATTTTCCAATCTAGAGGAGTACTATAAGAATATATTCACAAACCCGGCATTTGCAGGTTCGTTTAAACCAATGGGCTATATCAGCGATGTAGAAGACATAAAGTCGTTATCAAAATTCTTCTTCTGGGGTGCATGGGTCTGTGGTGTGGAAAGACCCGGCGAAACCTATAGTTATACGCACAACTGGCCTTTTGATCCGGGTGCAGGAAATACGCCTACTTCAGCAACAGTGATATGGAGTATTATCGGTTCCCTGGGCTTATTACTCGGACTGGGAATTGTATTATACTATTATGGCAGAATGGATAAGCTGGACGATGATGCATATACCAATAAGGCACAAGCCTTTATGACTAAGGCTGAAGTTTCGAAATTCGCTCCTGATACCATTCAGCATGCTACATTCAAATATTTCTATGTTGCCATTTTGCTATTCGGCACTCAGGTTCTGTCAGGAATTTTAACCGTCCATGATTTTGTCGGATTTGTCAATTTCTTCGGAATTGATATCTCAAAAGCTTTACCGGTTACCATAACCCGAAGCTGGCATGTTCAATTATCTCTGCTCTGGATCTCGGCCTGCTGGATAGGCGCTTCATTTTTTATGATGTCACTCATTTCACCTGTACAAGCCAAAAGCCAGGTTAAATTAATCAATACTATATTCTGGCTAACTGTATTGCTGGTCGGCGGGTCATTAGCCGGCATGTTCCTTGGCCCCCATGGTCTACTCGCAAAAAGCTGGTACTGGCTGGGGCACCAGGGGTGGGAATATGTAGAATTAGGCAAAATATGGCAAATCATATTAGGAATAGTTTTCATAATATGGGCAGTCACAATCTATCGCGGTATCAAACCGGTATTGAAAGTAAAACAGCCATGGGCCTTGCCAAACTGGCTTATCTACACCACTTTCAGCATTATACTTTTGCTGATCTCTGGTTTTATTGCCACTCCAAATACCAATTTTGTCATTGCCGACTTTTGGAGATGGATGGTGGTACATATGTGGGCCGAAGCATTTTTTGAAGTTTTCACAACAGTATTGATCGGATACTTTATGGTTTTAATGGGCCTGATCAACAAACAAGCAGCAATCCGTGTTATATATCTGGCGACACTTTTGTTCCTGGGATCGGGATTGCTCGGTATTTCTCATAATTTCTATTGGAATGCGAAACCTGTTGGAACCATGGCTCTGGGCGCCGTATTCTCAACCTTACAGGTAGTTCCTTTGGTTCTGCTCACCCTGGAGGCATGGCGTTTCAGTAAACTCCCAAAAATTCTGGAAGACAATAATAAGGTAAATGGAAGCTCAGGCAAACAGTTCGGCTTCCCTGAAGTATTCTTATTCCTGATTGCAGTCAACTTCTGGAATTTCTTTGGAGCCGGGGTACTTGGCTTTATCATCAATCTTCCTATAGCGAATTACTATGAACACGGAACTTATTTGACTGTAAATCATGGACACGCTGCATTGATGGGTGTATATGGAAACCTAGCACTGGCAACAGTACTATTTTGCAGCCAACTCCTGATTAAGGCTGAGTTCTGGAAACCTAAAACTATCAAAACAGCATTCTGGTCAATTAATGTTGGTCTGCTCTTAATGGTATTGCTTGATCTGTTCCCTGCCGGTATACTTCAATTTCATACCGTGACTGAAAAAGGCTTATGGTTTGCCAGAAGTGCTGAATTTATTGAGAGCAACACTTTTCAGAACCTTACCTGGCTTCGTATAATTGGCGGTTCAATGTTTACACTTGGAGGTGTACTGCCATTAATGTGGTTTGTGATGAAAGGCGCTAAAGGGCTGAAACGGAATGCTAAAACGAGTTAAAAAAATTAATCCAAAGAGATCAATCCACTTTGTTAAATAGTGTTAAAAACATCTGAAAGACTCAGGAAAGGGATATTTTAGCATCCTTTATATTATACATAAATATAATTGATGTTTTACCGATTTACCTTATCTTTGCAGAATGTTTAAAAATAAGCTTAACATATCCCTAAGCATATTACTTGTTATCATAATTGCTTTTGCAGGCTGCAAAAGCAAATTTGAAAAATTACGCGCAAGCAATGATACCGCCAAAAAGTATCGGGAAGCTGTTCGTCTTTATGAGAAAAAGGATTATAACAAGGCTCTAAGTCTATTTGATGACCTTGTTACCAAATATCGCGGGACTGCTGAGGCTGAGGACCTTTCCTATTATTTTGCGTATACACACTATAAATTAAGGGATTATACTACAGCCAGATACCATTTTAAAACATTTGCCGATACTTATGCCTCCAGTGCAAAAGCTGAAGAATGCCGCTTTATGGCTGCCTATTGTTTTTACCTCGAGTCCCCTACATTTTCACTGGATCAGGAAAACACAATTAAAGCCATTGAGGCCTTACAATTATTTATAAACTTATATCCCAAAAGTGAGCGTGTAGCTGAAGCAAGTAAACTGATCAGCAATCTGCGTGATAAACTCGAAACTAAGTCCTACGCTAATGCGAAACTATTTCTGGACATTGGAGATTATAAATCAGCAGTAATTGCTTTCAGAAATTCAGCCCGCGAGTTTCCAGACACGAAATATGCCGAAGAGATGGAATTCCTGACCATAAAAGCTCAGGCCCTATATGCCAAAGCAAGTTTTGAAATTAAGCAGGAAGAGCGATATAATGAGGCCATTCAATTGTACACTGAATTTGTACAGAATTACCCTTCGAGTAAATACCTGAAAGATGCGGAAGAAATAAAGAAAAGCAGTGAGAAGGCGATTATTGATGTTAGAAAACTGATTGCTCAGCAAAAAGCAGAAATGAAAGCACAGGAAGAAAAAATCAAAGCTGCAGAAGAAAGCAAAAAAGAAGACACTAAAAACAAGTAAAATGAGTACTACTAAACCCGTTATTCCAAACAGTACAGTAACACGTGATGTTCGCGAACTGGATAAAACAACCGACAATATTTATGAGTCGATTGTAATTATCAGTAAACGCGCCAACCAGATTGCGAATAACCTGAAAGAAGAACTTCATGGTAAACTGGCAGAATTTGCATCCTCAAATGACAATTTAGAAGAGGTTTTTGAAAACCGTGAGCAGATTGAAATATCGAAACATTATGAGCGCATGCCTAAACCATCGCTTATTGCCGTTGATGAGTTTTTACACAACAAGGTTTATTACCGCAATCCTTCTAAAGAGCAAAATTAATGAAGCAAGGGAGCATAGTACTTTCACGTGCTATGCACCATGCATGCTTTCAGACGGGTAGATTTTTGCCCTATGCTTACTAATAAGAACATTCTCCTTGGCGTTTGTGGCAGTATTGCCAGCTATAAATCGGCAACTCTGGTACGTTTACTGGTTAAAGCCGGTGCAAATGTGAGAGTTGTCATGACGAAGGATGCCTGCAATTTCATCACTCCGCTAACACTTTCAACGCTCTCCAAAAACCCGGTCCTGAGTAATTATTCTGATTCCGCCACAGGAACCTGGAATAATCACGTAGAACTAGGCTTGTGGGCTGATCTGATGATCATAGCCCCTGCAAGTGCCAATACACTTGCTAAATTTGCAAATGGATTATGTGACAACCTGCTTTCAGCTGTATATCTTTCAGCTAAATGTCCGGTATACTTTGCTCCGGCAATGGATCTGGATATGTGGAAACACCCTGCAACACAAAAGAATATAGCCACCCTGATCAGTTTTGGGAATACCATGATCCAGCCAGGCTATGGTGAATTAGCGAGTGGATTAATGGGAGAAGGCAGGATGGCAGAGCCAGAAGCCATCTTAGAATTCCTCACTGATGAACTAAAAAAAAAACTTCCGTTAAGAGGTAAAAAGGCGCTTGTAACTGCCGGACCTACCTACGAGGCGATCGACCCTGTCAGATTCATTGGCAATCATTCCTCAGGGAAAATGGGGTTTGCGATTGCCAAAGAACTAGCTTCACTGGGTGCTTCTGTTGTACTTATATCAGGACCAACATCGCTCAGAATTGATCATTCAAACATTAATAGGATTGATGTTAGCTCTGCTTCAGAAATGCTCGAAGCAGCCCTGAATAATTTTCCCGGAACAGATATCGCCATATTAAGTGCAGCTGTGGCAGATTATCGCCCTAAAGATATATCTCCCACAAAAATCAAAAAAGACAGTTCTGAGTTCGTAATAGACCTGGTCAAAACCCCTGATATCCTGGCAACATTAGGAAAAGAAAAGAAAATCGGACAAATACTTGTGGGCTTTGCTCTTGAAACCAATAATGAGGAAGAGAATGCAGTCCTGAAGCTTCAAAAGAAAAATCTGGACTTCATTGTTCTAAACTCACTAAAGGATGAGGGGGCAGGATTTAAGAATGACAGCAATAAGATTACGATTATTGACCGGGAACTTAATAAACAAACCTTTGAATTAAAACCGAAAACTGAAGTTGCAGCAGATATCTGTAAAAAAGTATTAGATTTATTAGGATGAAGTACCTGATCCTTTTTTGTCTTCTTATCATAAGCCAGGCTGTCCATTCACAGGATCTGAATGCACGCGTACAGATTCTGGCACCTCAGCTTGCTAACTCAAACAAACGGGTGCTTGATATCCTCGAAGCAAGTATCAAAGATTTTTTAAATAATAAACGATGGTCGGCAGATGCATTGCAAGCACAGGAGAGGATCGACTGCAATTTTGTAATTACGATCTCCGACTGGGACGGTGCCAGCAATTTCAAAGCAGAGGCACAGATTCAATCGAACAGGCCTGTATTCAACAGCACCTACAGCAGTACCCTTTTAAATATCAGTGATAAGGATTTTGATTTTACTTATTCTGAAGGTCAGCCGCTCGATTTTTCTGAACAAAACTACATCAATAATCTAAGCTCCTTACTCGCGTTTTATGCCTACATCATTACCGGAATGGATTACGACACCTTTTCAAAATTCGGAGGCACTCCCTATTTCGAGAAAGCGCAAACGGTATTGAACAATGCTCAAACTGCTCCAAATGGCGGATGGAAAGCTTTTGAAAACCTAAGAAACCGATTCTGGCTTATAGAAAACCTAAGCAATAAATCGTATAACCCGATCCGTGAAAGCCTTTACATTTACCACCGGGAAGGTTTGGATGTGATGGCAGAAAATCCATCCAAAGGAAGAAAATCGGTGCTTTCTGTCATTCCTCAACTGCAGAAAATCGACAAGCAAAAACAAGGCTCAATTTTAAACCAGATTTTTTTTACAGCTAAAGCCGATGAGATCATCAATATACTTGGTGCTGCTGAACCTCAGGAAAAGATTAAAGCTTACAATGCTTTATCTGTAATTGATCCTGCGAACAGTCTAAAGTATGAGATCCTTAAAAAACCTTAGCATGCAATTTCAGGATGCCGGTACAATTAATCAAATTACTTAAATTAGCTCAAACTTTTCGATTACATGCTCAAGCGACTGGCAATTAGAAATTATGCCTTAATTGATAACCTGGACATTTCATTTTCTAATGAACTGAATATTATGACCGGTGAAACCGGAGCAGGAAAATCAATTATTCTTGGAGCATTATCCTTAATATTGGGGCAACGCGCCGAAGGGAAATACATTTTCAATCAGCAGAAAAAATGTGTGATCGAAGGAACATTTGAAGTAAACGGCTTTCATCTGGAAGATTTTTTCAGTGAAAACGATCTTGATTATGATCTTGAAACGGTTTTGAGAAGGGAAATCTCATCCGATGGAAAGACCCGCGCATTTATCAATGATACACCTGTCAATCTGGCTCTCCTGAAGAAAATAGGTGAGAAACTAATTGATGTTCATTCGCAACATGCAACACTTGAGATTAACGATGAAGAATTTCAGTTACTCGTCATTGATACAGTAGCAGGAAATGGTGAACTTCTATCAGCCTATAGAAAAACATACCGGTCCTACAGAAATAATCAAGCCCGGTTAAATGAACTGATTAGCCTGAGTGAACAAAACAAAGCAGATCTGGATTATTTCCAGTTTCAGTTTGATGAGCTGGATAAAGCAGGGCTGGTCGCGGGTGAGCAGGAAGAACTTGAACAGGAACAGAATGAGCTGACTCATGCCGAAGAAATTAAAAGAAGTTTACTGATTTCAATTGGTATTTTGAGTGAGAATGAGCCCTCAGTAGCTGTACAGATAAAAGAGGCATTGATCAGTTTGGCCAATGCAGAAAAGTTTAAGCCTGAAGTAGGCGAAATCACTGAAAGGCTAAACAGTGCCCTGATTGAAATAAAAGACCTCATTTCTGAATTAGAAGACCTGGAACAGAAAAGTCTGGTCAATGAGTCAAGGCTGGAAGAGGTAAATGAACGATTGGACTTAATTTTTTCCCTTCAAAAGAAGCATCGTGTTAACTCAGATACTGAACTAATTACTGTACGGGATCAGTTCTCAGCAAAGATTAGCGGTATATTATTCGCTGATGAAGATATTGAGAAATTAAAGACTGAGAGCGGGAAGCTGCATCAGGAGATGGCGGATCTGGCTGACAAAATCAGTAAGCGCCGGACTGATGCTATCCCAAAAGTTGAAACTCAGGTAATGCAAACATTATCGGAAATTGGGATGCCGAATGCTGTTCTGCAAATAGTAAATGAAAGCTTTCCGGAAGGAAAATTCGACACAAACGGAAATAATCAGATCAGGTTTCTTTTCAGTGCAAACAAAGGGCAAAGCCCCTTGCCAATGAACAAGGTTGCATCTGGAGGTGAACTTTCACGATTAATGCTATCCATCAAATCTCTTATTGCTGTGCACACCTCTCTTCCAACCATCATATTTGATGAAATCGATACCGGAATTTCGGGGGAGATTGCATTAAGAGTTGGGAATATTATGGAAAAATTATCAAAAAATATGCAGGTTATTGCGATAACCCATCTGCCGCAGATTGCCAGTAAAGGAAATACTCATTTCTGTGTTTACAAAGATGATGAAAGTGATATTACACATACCAAAATCCGGGAACTGAATAAGGAAGAACGGGTAATGGAACTTGCAAAGATGCTCAGTGGTAATAATCCCGGAGAATCTGCGATACAAAATGCCAGAGAATTACTCTTAAATTTTTAAAGAGTTTAAGAATTAGAGATTAATAATAACTTTACCTTTTTATTTACGTCAAAAACCAAAATCAATCATATGTATAACTTACTGAAAGGTAAAAGAGGAATCATTTCAGGTGCATTGGATCAAAATTCAATTGCCTGGAAAGTTGCAGAGAAAGCTCATGAAGAGGGTGCTGTTTTTGTTCTTACCAATGCCCCAATAGCCATGCGGATGGGTGAAATTAACTCATTGGCTGAAGCCACCGGATCACAAATTATACCGGCTGATGCTACAAGCATAGAGGACCTGACCAATCTGTTTACCCAATCTCAGGAAATTCTGGGAGGAAAAATCGATTTTGTTCTTCACTCCATTGGAATGAGCGTTAACATACGCAAGAAGATTCCTTATCCTGAACTTAACTACGAATACTTTCAGAAAGGAATAGATGTTTCTGCCCTTTCCTTACATAAAATGTTAAGTGTAGCCAAGAAACTGGATGCAATTAACGAATGGGGAAGTGTGGTTGCCCTGACTTATATGGCTGCACAGCGCACCTACCCTTTCTATACCGACATGGCCGATATCAAGGCAATGCTTGAATCCATTGCGCGTAGTTTCGGTTATCATTACGGATTGGATAAAAAAGTTCGTATCAACACTGTATCACAGTCTCCGACAAAAACAACTGCAGGAACCGGAATCAAAGGTTTTGGCAGTTTCTATGATTATGCCGATGCAATTGCACCACTTGGAAATGCTGATGCAGAATCCTGTGCAGATTATTGCATCACCCTATTCTCAGACCTTACCCGCATGGTAACGATGCAGAATCTATTTCACGACGGCGGATATTCTTCAACCGGAGTAAGTGATGATGTGATGTACCGATTGGGGGTTGA
>CAZTRY010000042.1:9304-28504 GCA_964616525.1 uncultured Sphingobacterium sp.
GCTAAGTTCCCTCCTGCGTCGGGATGACATCCTTCTCTGATGCACATTCTTAACCCAATAGCTATCGGGTATACACTGCATTAAAGTGATTCTATAAGAACGATCTTCACTTTCACCGATCCGGGTGGGGTGACTGTACCAATTCCATCCGAGCTTTGTATTTCTAAAACAATTTGGCCTGCACGGGTTAAATAACTATAGGAAACACCATTGTAAACCTGAGGAATCTGTTCATAGGTCCCGTTATCAAAGGAAATATAAACCAGAACTGCCCCGTAATCGTTAAAATTATTATTGATTTCAGGCATATTGATTGAAGCAGTATAACTACGGCCTCCATCAAGCTTAATCCAGTTCCCCGGGTTAAGAGTTGCAAAAATGGTGCGGTTTGGGACAATAAATTCCTTTTTGCATCCTGCACCTAATAACATAATACTCATGGCAAAAAGAAAGACTGACTTTTTCATAATATAAAACAGGAAAGGCCTGTATCATAATGACGAAAAAAAAGGGCTGACAGTTGCAACTGTCAGCCCTTTTAATGGAAATAAAATTATCTATTCCTCTTTCTTTTCTTCTTTCTTTCTCTTAACGGTTTTAGCTTTTGAAATAATCCGGATTTCTTCCTTTTCCTTATCGTAATCTACTTCCATGATATCTCCCTCTGCCAGTTCTCCCTTAAGAATCTCTTCTGCAATCGGGTCTTCAAGATACTTCTGAATTGCACGTTTCAAAGGACGGGCACCAAAATTTGAATCATAACCCTTATCAGCAATGAAATCCTTTGCGGCATCAGTAAGCTTAATTTCATAACCCAATCCATGAATGCGGTCGAAAAGAGCTTTTAATTCAATATCAATGATCTTGAAGATATCCTCCTTAGTCAATGAATTAAATACAACCACATCATCAACACGATTCAGGAACTCAGGAGCAAAAGCACGTTTCAATGCATTCTCTATAACTCCTCTTGAGTAGGTATCTGCTTGCGAAGACTTTGCCACAGTGCTGAATCCAACACCCTGTCCGAAATCCTTTAATTGTCTGGCTCCGATATTCGAAGTCATAATAATGATGGTATTCCTGAAATCAACCTTACGGCCTAAACTATCAGTCAGCTGACCTTCATCAAGCACCTGCAAAAGTATATTAAATACATCCGGGTGAGCCTTCTCAATCTCATCCAGAAGAACTACTGCGTATGGCTTTCTTCTTACTTTTTCTGTCAGTTGTCCTCCTTCTTCATAACCCACATATCCCGGAGGCGCTCCAACTAAACGTGAGACCGCAAATTTCTCCATATACTCACTCATGTCAACCTGGATCAATGCATCTTCAGTGTCAAACATGAAACGGGCAAGTTCTTTGGCCAGTTCTGTTTTTCCAACACCCGTTGGGCCCAAAAATATGAACGAACCGATTGGCTTTTTTGGATCCTTCAATCCGGCACGGGTACGCTGAATCGCCTTCGTTAATTTTTTAACCGCATCTTCCTGACCAATCACTCTCGTATTGATTGCATCGAACATTCCCAGCAATTTAACGCTGTCTGTCTGACCAACCCTCTGAACAGGGATACCTGTCATCATGGATACTACTTCGGCAACATTATCTTCGGTTACAGTATAACGCTTAGTCTTCGTTTCGGCTTCCCATTCACTTTTTGCTTTTTCAAGCTCTTCAAGCAAATTTTTCTCAGTATCACGAAGCTTTGCAGCCTCCTCATATTTCTGACTGCGAACAACTTTGTTTTTCTCGATCTTGATCTCCTCAATCTTCTGCTCCACATCAATAATATTTTGCGGAACATGGATATTGGTCAGGTGAACGCGTGAACCTGATTCATCAAGGGCATCAATAGCCTTATCCGGCAGAAATCTGTCGGTGATATAACGTGTTGTTAAACTAACACATGCATTAATAGCCTCATCAGTATAGGTTACACCGTGATGCTCTTCATATTTTTCTTTAATGCGGTTCAGAATTTCAATAGTTTCTGCCGGAGTTGCCGGCTCGACCATTACCTTCTGGAAACGACGATCAAGGGCACCATCCTTTTCAATATACTGACGGTACTCATCCAGTGTAGTTGCCCCGATACATTGTATCTCACCTCTTGCCAAAGCAGGTTTGAACATATTGGAAGCATCCAGCGAACCTGATGCACCACCCGCTCCAACAATGGTATGAATCTCATCAATGAACAGAATGACGTCAGGAGATTTCTCCAGTTCATTCATCACTGCTTTCATACGCTCTTCAAACTGCCCCCGGTATTTGGTACCAGCAACTAATGAAGCCAGATCAAGGGTAACTACCCTTTTGTTAAATAATACACGGGATACCTTACGCTGAACAATTCGTAATGCAAGACCTTCTGCAATGGCAGATTTACCTACTCCGGGCTCACCGATAAGTATTGGATTATTCTTTTTACGACGGGATAAAATCTGAGATACTCTCTCAATTTCCTTTTCGCGACCAACAATCGGGTCAAGTTTACCATCTTCAGCAGCACGTGTCAGATCCCGACCGAAATTATCCAGAACCGGGGTTTTGGATTTGATATCAGAGACCTTTTTTGGCTGACTAAAGCTTTCTTCTTCCCTGAAATCATCATCACCAGCAGGTGAACCCGGTGCTTCATCACGGAAACCTTCCTTATTGTTCTCTACTTCTGCCTTGAATATATCGTAGTTCACATTATACTGCTGCAGGATCTGCGATGCAATATTATCCTCATCCCTCAATATTGATAAAAGCAAATGCTCAGTACCGATAATATCGCTTTTGAATATTTTAGCTTCTAGGTATGTGATTTTAAGCACCTTCTCTGCCTGCTTCGTTAAAGGAATATTCCCAAGATTAACAGTCGTACTGGAAGTACCCTTCACAGAATCCTCCACGGATTTGCGCAAACGGGAAGTATCAACTCCTAAACCCTTTAAAATTTTTATTGCCATGCCATCTCCTTCCCGGATAAGTCCCAGCAATAGATGTTCTGTGCCAATATAATCATGGCCCAGACGGAGAGCTTCCTCTCTGCTATATGATATCACGTCTTTGACGCGCGGGGAAAATTTCGCTTCCATTAGTATACCTTTCTGTATTTTAATGCCCTAAGCTATTAATAAAATGAATTAATAGACCTCAGGCTATTGTAACAAGTTATCAACAATTACGCCATTTTGGTTAAAAAGGTTTTACGATATGAAGACATAATAAAGTTGACATGTCTCTGACTAAAATCCGATATTTGAACCTCAATCAATATACGAATGTCAGACGAAAAAATAATATTTTCTATGGCCGGGGTGAATAAGATTTACCCTCCACAGAAACAGGTTCTTAAAAATATCTATCTGTCTTTCTTTTACGGAGCAAAGATCGGGGTAATCGGATTAAACGGTTCTGGTAAATCATCTGTATTAAAGATTATTGCCGGATTAGACAAATCATACCAGGGCGAAGTTGTATTCGCACCGGGCTATACAGTGGGCTATCTGGCTCAGGAACCCATTCTGGACCCTCAAAAAACGGTTCGGGAAGTGGTAGAGGAGGGTGTTGCCTCAACCACAGCCATCCTCAAGGAGTATGAAGAGATTAATGAAAAATTCGGTCTTCCGGAGGTTTATGAGAACCCCGACGAGATGGATAAACTACTTGCCAGACAGGGTGAATTACAGGATCAGATCGATGCCTCCGGTGCATGGGAACTGGACAGTAAACTGGAGCGGGCGATGGATGCTTTACGTTGTCCGGAGCCTGATGCAAAAATTGCCATATTGTCAGGTGGCGAGCGCAGACGTGTAGCATTATGTCGCCTGCTGCTACAGGAACCTGATGTTTTGTTATTGGATGAGCCTACCAACCACCTTGATGCAGAAAGTATCGACTGGCTGGAGCAGCATCTGAAACAATATAAAGGAACTGTAATTGCAGTTACGCACGACAGGTATTTCCTGGATAATGTTGCCGGATGGATCCTTGAGCTCGACCGCGGTGAAGGTATTCCATGGAAAGGAAATTATTCATCCTGGCTGGAACAAAAATCCAAACGACTTGAGTCTGAAGAAAAAACTGAAAATAAACGTCAGAAAACCCTAGAACGAGAATTGGAATGGGTTAGAATGGCACCAAAAGCCCGACACGCAAAATCTAAGGCGCGTCTGTCAAATTATGAGAAACTGGCATCTGAAGACACTAAAGAGCGTGAAGATAAATTGGAATTGTTTATCCCACCGGGTCCAAGGCTGGGAAATCTGGTAATCGAAGCTCAAAATGTAAGCAAAGCTTATGGTGATAAGATTCTTTTCGATAACCTGAGTTTCTCATTACCTCCCGCAGGTATTGTTGGGATTATCGGACCAAACGGAGCTGGAAAAACTACTTTATTCCGCTTGATTACGGGTCAGGAACAACCCGATTCAGGATCTTTCAGAGTAGGTCCAACGGTAGCTCTGGGTTATGTTGACCAGAATCACGACGATCTGAATCCTGAGAAATCAGTCTGGGAGAACATCACCGATGGCAATGAAACCATTATGCTTGGAAACAGGCTTGTAAACTCAAGGGCTTATGTCTCCAAATTTAACTTCAATGGAGCAGATCAGCAGAAAAAGGTTGGTGTATTATCCGGAGGAGAAAGAAACAGGGTTCACCTGGCTATCACCCTGAAAAAAAGCTCCAACGTGCTCCTGCTGGATGAGCCAACCAATGATATTGATGTAAACACTTTGAGAGCACTGGAAGAAGGATTAGAGAATTTTGGAGGTTGTGCGGTCATTATATCACACGATCGGTGGTTTCTTGACAGGGTATGTACACACATCCTGGCCTTTGAAGGCAATTCACAGGTTTACTATTTCGAAGGAAACTATTCTGAGTACGAAGAAAACAGGAAGAAACGTATGGGCGACATTACTCCTCACCGCCTTCGTTACAAAAAACTGACTGACTAAATATCATTATACCGGGATCGGGTGGATAATACCCAACTGATCCCGAATATTTCCCATGGCGGTATTCCAATTAAGATCAGGTTACCCTGTACCCACCAATATTTTTCTGGCAATAATCAAAAGTAAAATCAGAAGCCATTAATTACCTGCAGCTTTAGCTGTGGGCAATTAATGATTTTTGGTCGGACTTAAGCCCAAAAGATGGATTTCTTATAGTCAGTACACTGTTGTCCGCTTAAGCTTTTGTTCTTCGACCCCAAAGGGGTCGTATGCTTATAGAAAAATCATAAATTCATTTTTCCGACCGCCCTGGGCAGAGAAGGAACTTCGTTGAGAAAGACAAATTTTGCTTTAGTCTGCTAAGTTCCTTCACTGCGTTCAGGATGACATATATTTTCCCTTCGGTTGGTGTTATCACCGACTAGAGGACCAGGCAGAGGGGCACTACCCCCTCATTGTTAATATGTTAACAAATAAATAACATACCTGAGCTGATAGTTTGAAAGATAATCAGCTATCTTTAATTATAATGTAATTTCCTGTTTTACACCGGTTTAAATAATAATTCAACCCTGAATCAAAATTTATGACTTGGAAGAAATTTAATGGAGAAACCATCGAAAGCCCGATCCTTGAAGAAGTTGAGCATGCCATCGAACGGGAATCTGCACTTGGCAATAAATTAAAAGTTTGTATCGGCACAGACTCCCAGGTAAAAGGATCAATCATCGACTTTGCAACTGTCATCGTTTTTCTGAGAGAAAAGAAAGGTGGATTTATGTATATCCATCAGGAGCGCTCTTCACAGAGAATGGGAATTAAAGAACGTATGCTCTCAGAAGTCCAGAAATCAATCGAATGTGCTTATTCCCTATGTGATCTGCTTGATCTTTATGATGTAGATCTGGAAGTTCATGCGGATATCAACACAAATCCAAACTTCAAATCAAACATGGCACTTCATGAAGCTATGGGATACATTTTAAGTATGGGCTTTGTATTTAAAGCAAAGCCGGAAGCCTTTGCCAGTTCGGCTTGTGCCAATAAACTTGTTCAATAAAAAAAGCCATTGTTTTTAGGCAATGGCTTGTTTAGTGAATAATAATTGGTTTATGATGATCTTAGTTTAGTGTGTTCAGTAACGATCTGCCTCACATTCTCCATGTCTTCCTCCATCTCATCTTCTACTTCCTTTTCATAGATAAATCCATGGCTACTTACCAGCAATGTACCCTGTGTGTACTTTTCATTATGCTGGGTTGAATCAAGTCCTTCTTCCTCTTCTTCAGAGCTTACACGCATTGGCTGCAATAAGTTAATGAATTTGAAGATTCCGTAAGAGACAATAAAGCTATAGGAAACCGTGATAGCAACCAATTTTAGCTGGGAAAAGAAAAACTCATGATTCCCATAGAACCATCCGTCAGAACCTGCTGGGTTAACAGTTTTTGTAGCCAGTAATCCAGTCAATAATAAACCAACGATACCACCTACACCGTGGCAGGGAAATACATCAAGTGTATCATCCAGAGTTGTTTTAGTTTTCCAGTAAACAGCAAGATTAGATATGATGGCAGCAACGAATCCTATAAAAATACTCTGTGGTATACCTACATAACCGGCTCCAGGAGTTACTGCTGCAAGTCCGACAACAGCCCCGATACAGAAGCCCAGTACTGAAGGTTTTTTACCTCTAAGCACATCAAAGAACATCCAGGATAAACCTCCTGCAGCTCCCGAGATGTTGGTAGTTGCAAAGGCAGATACCGCAAGTGCATTAGCCCCAAGTGCAGATCCGGCATTAAAGCCAAACCAGCCGAACCATAATAAACCGGTACCTATCAATACATAAGGAATATTTGCAGGTGGAACTTCCAGTCCGTTAATATGTGCCTGTCTGCGTTTTAATACCATCGCACCAGCCAAAGCAGCCATACCTGCAGAGATGTGTACAACAGCACCTCCGGCAAAATCAAGTCCGCCCATTTTAAACAAAAATCCATCCGGATGCCATACCCAATGTGCAATAGGTGCATAAACCAGCAGACTGAACAGTACTATAAATAATATATAGGAGGTAAAACGAATACGTTCTGCAACTGCTCCAACTACTAAACCCGGTGTTATGATTGCAAACATTAATTGAAATAATGCAAATAATGTTAATGGTATGGTTGGTGCCAGACTCCAGGGTTCACCTGAGTTCACACCCTGAAAGAACAGGAATGTTCCCGGATTCCCAATTATACCGCCAATACTCTCTCCAAATGAAAGACTGAATCCAACAGTCACCCATAGGATACTTACTACTCCGGCAGCGACCACACTCTTGATCATCGTTGAAATCACATTTTTACGATGAACCATTCCTCCGTAAAAGAATGCCAGACCTGGCGTCATCAGGAATACCAGAGCCGTCGCAATCAGCAACCAGGCGATATCAGCTCCATTATACTTGCCTGTATCGGCAAAATCAGGAAGTGAAGGAACAAAAACTGCAGCTACAGCTATGCTGGCAAGAATTAAAAAGGGTAAAATTTGCTTTATTCTAATTTTCATGATAAAATATCTTATTAATAGAAAGATTTTTTAATTATTTGATACAAATGTATAAGCATTTTTAATAAAAGCATCATTATTTTGATACTTTTTTAAAAAAATATACAATTTTTAAAAATTTAATAAACAAAATTGAAGTTTTAACAAACAAAACGCCTGATAAATAGAACAATTTTTAAAATATTGCAAACAAAGTGATTATAAATTATGAGTTTTAGCCTCTATTTTGAATTTTTAATTAAAAAATAAAGGATTAATAGAAAAAAAAATGAAGTTTATTATGAGAAAGAGCGAAAACAGGATATTATTGGACGAAGATTAGCCCTTTTGCTAATTGCCCGGCGCTTCTGCTCCTGGTGAATTAAACGATTTTCAGAGGGGGCCCGTCTGAACGGATTTCATCCGGGTGGGCTTCAGCCCAAAACCCGGGCGGACAGAGCGGAACAACTGATGGCGCTTCAGCACCATAAAAATCGATCCTCAATAAAGATTAGTATAGAATAGAAATAAATGGATAATGCATTAAGATCAAACAAGCAAAACCGAAGCCCCTTTATAAGCGCTTCCCTGTACCACTCCTTTGGCTTCCAGACGCTTATCGATATAACTCTGGATCTGGGATTTCTTCATTCCCCAGTTTGGAGCAATCAGTAAATCAAAATCGGCGAGCCCAAATAGCCTTTGAAGTACAATATCAGGCCTTAACAAAGGGATGAATTCGGCTATAAAATCAGTGTATTCATCAATTGTAAATACTTTAAAAGGATCACGGGCATATCTTGAACCCATGATTGAGCCTTTCACAATGTGCAAATGATGCAGCTTAACGAATTTGATTTGAGGATATCTGTTGATCTCATCAGCATAACGCAGCATCATTTCATGTGTTTCCCATGGAAAACCAAAAATAGTATGAACACAGATATCAATCTTTGTATTTTCTGCTAATTGGATTGCATTCAGGAATTCCTGGTGAGTACATCCCCGGTTAATCTTCAGCAAGGTATCATCATAGATTGATTCCATGCCCATCTCCAGATCTACATCAAATCTCCCTGCATAACTTTCAAGCAATGCCAGCTTCTCAAAATCAATACAATCAGGGCGGGTTCCAACAGATAATCCAACGATACTCTCAGTATTGACACTCAATGCCTCATCATAAAGCATCTTAAGGTAATGTGCCGGAGCATAAGTATTGGTATTAGGCTGAAAATAGATAATGAACTTTTCTGCCCTGTAATTCTTATAGGCCCTTTCCATACCCTGCTCGATCTGTTCACGAACAGTTGGAAGTTTCCGGGAAAGTTCTGGAGTAAATGAATCAACATTACAATAGGTACATCCCCCATAGCCTTTGCTCCCATCCCGGTTAGGACAGGTAAATCCGGCATCAGCAATAATCTTATATACGCGCTGCCCACCATACTTATTTTTAAGATAAGCACCGTAATGATTATAATTCTTGTATCCGTAATCTAAAGGTGTTCCCAAAACTTTATTTTTGCAAAGATACAAAATTCAATCTTACCCATAAACACAGGCTATGCTCCGGATATATTATAAGAAAGATAAACGACTGGCGAAAGAAAGCGACATCAGCTTACTGCGCACAATTCCGCTTAACGACATGGTATGGGTGGATTTGCAAAATTCTACCGTTGAGGAAAAGGTAACTATCGAAACTTATTTTGATATAAAATATTCTTCTGTAGAAGAGTCCTCAGAAATTGAAAGCTCTTCCCGTTTTAACGAACTGGACGATGAACTGATTATCAACTCTAATTTTCTATCTCTTAAACAGCAGGATTTTGATTACTGCCCCGTGTCCATTATCCTCGAAAAAGAAATTCTTTTTACCTACCGGGATGATGATCTGAAAACCTTCGGCGAATCGGTCAAAAAAATCAAATCCAATCCGGGTTCATTTACAAACGGCTATCATATCCTGCTAACGATTCTTGAAACAGGAATTGAGCAGGATGCAGATATTATCGAAGGTCTCGCGAAAGATATTGCCGATCTGAATAAAAAATTAACCCTGAATAGAAAACGTTCAGACGAAGAGATCCTCCTGAAGATCGCTTCCTTCCAGAACTATAACATCCTGATGCGTGAAAACATAGTGGATAAGCAGCGCCTTGTGTCCTCCTTAATGAAAAGCAGTCTTTTCCCAGAAGAATATATGCCTGTACTTCGGATCATGATTAAGGATATCGGCTCTCTGATCGAACACAATAAGTTTGCCTTTGAACGATTGGAATACCTTCAGGATACCTTTATGGGTCTTGTTAACATTGAACAGAACCGGATCATTAAAATTTTTACAGTGGCAACCGTGGCCTTTATGCCTCCTACCCTTATCGCCAGTATCTATGGCATGAATTTTAAAATTATGCCTGAACTGGACTGGGATTATGGCTACCTGTTTGCTATTTCACTCATGGTTTTATCTTCAGTACTTACCCTGATTTTTTTCAAAAAGAAAAACTGGTTGTAATCAAGGTCATTTTTTACAAGAATACTTATTCGTATCTTGTATATAGAGTGCCATGCAAATGCATTCAATAACCTGATAAATTAGGAGGGTATTATGAAAACACCGATCAGAAACAAATCCAATGAGAACCAGCAAGGTGGTTCAAAAGGGAATCAATCGATCAATGCAAAAAAAGAAACCCAAAAATCAAGGGGGATTTCAAACAGCGGCGGACAGATGTCTTATCATACTGATAATAAACAGTCTACCGTGAATAAAGGAAATGAAAACTCCATGGTTCAGGGCAAGACAAAGGCGCCCAAAATGCCGAGTAAACATAGCCCTAAGAAGGGTTAAAATAATGCATTAGGGCTTTTGAGAGCATAAAGAAAGGCTTTCATATTTAATCGTCACAATTCGAATGACCCGGAAAGGGTCAAATGTTTATAGCAATTGTTGATTCGGAAATCCCGACCCCCAAGGTGGTCGCATGTATCGGAATTCCACATACGACCCCTGCAGGATCGTAAGACCAGATTTCTGGTATTTCTATAAACATACGACCACCTTCGGGGTCGGTTAGGCTCCTCATCGTACAAGATTAAATTGGTGGGTAATTTAAATTTCATAAACCCAAATCCCCCCTTAAATCTCTCATCAAACCAATTATTCTTACCTTTATATCCCAATCAGGAAATAATATGACCGAAGTCTACAAACCTAAACATAAGATCCGTTTTGTTACCGCAGCAGCCCTGTTCGACGGGCATGATGCAACCATTAACATTATGCGCCGGATACTTCAGTCCTCCGGAGCAGAGGTAATCCATCTTGGTCATAACCGCTCTGTTCAGGAGGTTGTAAACTGCGCCATTCAGGAAGATGTTCAGGGTATAGCCATGACCTCTTATCAGGGAGGGCATGTTGAATATTTTAAATACATGTATGATCTGCTACAGGAATTGGGTGCGGGCCATATCAAAATATTTGCAGGTGGTGGCGGAGTGATCCTGCCCGCTGAAATCAAAGAGCTTAAAGAATACGGCATTACACAGATCTATTCTCCTGATGATGGCCGGAAAATGGGACTTCAGGGAATGATCAATGATATGCTGCAGGCCTGTGATTTTCAAACCCATACCAGCCTAACGAATGAACTCAAAGGCATTCAGCAAAAGAATATCAACGCAATTGCAGCCGGAATTACACTTACAGAAAATCACCCCGAGCAGACAGAAAACTTTCTGAAAGAACTTGAGAAACTAAATGCTGGAAAAAAAATTCCCGTTATCGGAATAACAGGAACTGGAGGGGCAGGCAAATCTTCCCTGATCGATGAACTGGTCCGCCGTTTCCTGGTCGAAACCGATAAAAGTATAGCCATTATCTCCGTTGATCCTTCTAAGCGAAAAACGGGAGGTGCTTTATTAGGCGACCGGATCCGGATGAACTCAATCAATAGTCCAAGGGTTTATATGCGTTCCCTGGCTACCCGACAGGCCAATTTAGCACTTTCGAAATATGTTCAGGAATCAATAGATATCTGCAAAGCTGCAGGATATGAACTTATTATAGTTGAAACTTCAGGTATCGGCCAATCCGATACTGAGATCACCGAACATTGCGATGTATCTTTATATGTAATGACTCCTGAATTTGGAGCGGCAACACAACTGGAAAAGATTGACATGCTCGACTTCGCCGACCTTGTTGCGATCAATAAATTTGACAAGCGAGGTGCACTGGATGCCATCAGGGATGTAAGGAAACAATTCAAACGCAATCATCAGTTATTCGATTCTCCTGATGAAAAACTACCTGTGATCGGCACGATGGCTTCACAATTCAATGATCCCGGCATGAATAAACTCTTTTCGGAATTAATGGAAGCCATTTTAAGGAAAACCGGATATGATTTTCAGGCAAAAATGGAATTAGTCGGGAAGCATAACGAAAAGAGTTATATCATTCCTCCGGAGCGGACCCGTTATCTTGCCGAGATAGTTGAAAGCAGCTCGGCCTATTCCGAATGGGTAAATGCACAGTGTAAAATAGCGCAACAACTGTTTCAGGTTAAAGGGGTATTGGACCTAACCCAAACCCTTTCCAAAGGAGAGGGATTAAACGGAAATTTAGTTGAGCCTTTGACAGATATATATCATAAACTTGAGGAAAGCCTTGATCCTGAATGCCGAAGATTATTGCGTGAATGGCCTGATACAATCAGAAAATACAAGGCTGATGAATTTATTTACAAAGTAAGGGATAAGGAGATTAAGCAATCCCTTTATTCCGAATCCCTGTCTAAACTTAGAATTCCAAAAATATCCCTACCGGGATATGAAGCATGGGGCGACATTCTGCGCTGGTTACTGACTGAAAACGTACCCGGGGAGTTTCCGTATGCTGCCGGAGTATTCCCTTTAAAACGTGAGGGCGAAGACCCAACAAGAATGTTTGCCGGAGAAGGCGGTCCGGAGAGAACAAACAAACGTTTTCATTATGTCTCTCTGGGTCAACCGGCTCACCGGCTTTCTACAGCTTTCGATTCAGTTACTTTGTACGGCGAAGATCCTGGTCTCCGGCCGGATATTTATGGCAAAATCGGAAATTCAGGTGTCAGCATTGCAACACTTGATGATGCTAAAAAATTGTATAGCGGTTTTGATCTCTGCCATCCTTCCACATCGGTATCCATGACTATTAATGGTCCGGCGCCGATGCTCCTCGGCTTCTTCATGAATGCCGCAATCGATCAGCAATGTGAGAAATACATTATTGAAAACGGATTGCAGGCAGAAGTTAAGGCTAAAATTGATCAGATTTTCAAAGCAAAGGGCATTTCTCAGCCGGTTTATCAGGGCAAACTCCCTGAAGGAAACAATGGACTCGGATTAATGCTGCTTGGTCTGACAGGTGATCAGATATTACCTGCGGATGTCTATAAAAAGATTAAAGCCTATGCACTTGCCAATGTCAGAGGGACTGTTCAGGCAGATATTTTAAAAGAAGACCAGGCACAAAACACTTGCATCTTCTCGACCGAATTCGCTTTGAGAATGATGGGCGATATTCAAAAATACTTTATTGAACAGCAGGTAAGGAACTTTTATTCTGTTTCTATTTCAGGATACCATATTGCTGAAGCAGGTGCCAATCCAATCTCACAACTCGCTTTTACCCTGAGTAATGGATTTACTTTCGTAGAATATTACCTGAGCCGCGGGATGCATATTGATGAATTCGCACCTAATCTCTCTTTCTTTTTCTCGAATGGAATTGACCCCGAATATTCGGTAATCGGCCGTGTAGCCAGAAAGATCTGGGCAAAAGCAATCAAGCATAAATACAAGGGGAATGAGCGTTCCCAAAAATTAAAATATCATATCCAGACTTCAGGGCGTTCTCTGCATGCTCAGGAAATTGATTTCAATGATATCCGGACAACTTTGCAGGCGCTTTACGCGATCTATGATAATTGTAATTCCTTGCATACAAATGCTTATGATGAAGCAATTACCACACCAACAGAAGAGTCGGTACGCAGGGCGATGGCGATACAGCTCATTATTAACAGGGAATTAGGTCTGGCAAAAAATGAGAACCCGCTCCAGGGGGCATTCATTATTGAAGAATTAACTGACCTGGTTGAGGCAGCTGTTCTGGAAGAATTCAAACGGATCAATGACAGAGGTGGTGTTTTAGGTGCCATGGAGACCATGTATCAGCGAAGCAAGATTCAGGAAGAATCCCTTTATTATGAAACCCTGAAACATGAAGGAACCTATCCGATAATTGGAGTGAATACCTTCCTGAATAAGAAAGGGTCGCCTACTATTATTCCTTCCGAGGTAATACGGGCTACAGAAGAAGAAAAACAATTCCAGATTTCAGCTTTAAATGCTTTCAAACAAAGAAACGAGCAAGAATCTGAAGTTCTGTTAAAGGAGTTACAGCAAAAAGCTGTTGCCGGCGAAAATATCTTTGAAAGCCTGATGGAAGTTGCAAAAGTTTGTAGCCTCGGACAGATTTCTCATGCATTGTATGAGGTTGGCGGGCAGTACAGGCGGAATATGTAATTACCATCATTTCGACTCGCGGAAACGGCCCTTGTATTCAAACAAATCGTTAACGCGGGGAGAAATCTGTTAATGAAAGGCATTGACTTTAGTAATAAGATCTCTCAGTCGTGCCTCCTTCGAGATGACAGTGGTAGGTAGGAATGACGAAAAAAAATGTAAATTGGATTCTTTGTACCACACAGGTTAAATCCAATTTCGAAAAATGAGTAATCCATCCGAACGTTTTCTCTCACTCGACGTTTTCAGGGGCATGACCGTATGTTTCATGATCATTGTTAATACTCCCGGAGGTGGAGCAACACCATTTGCACCACTCTTACATGCCGACTGGCATGGATTTACAGTAACTGATCTGGTATTCCCTGCTTTTTTATTCGCTGTTGGCAATGCAATGAGCTTTACCAAAAGCAAAATGGATCAGGAAAGCGGAGTATTCCTGAAAATACTAAAAAGAAGCCTCTGGATTTTTGTCCTCGGCTACCTCCTGTATTGGTTCCCCTATTTCAAAAGTGATGATGCAGGGAACTTAATCCTGAAGCCAATTAGTGAAACACGCATTTTCGGAGTGTTACAAAGAATCGCATTGTGCTATTTCTTTGGGGCATTGATGATACATTACCTATCTGAGAAAAAAGTAATTCTGCTCAGCATCCTGTTTCTTCCTTTGTATTGGATCATTCTGCTATTGTTTGGTGACTCTGCTGACCCGTACAGCATGCTAGGAAATGCAGGGCATTATCTTGATAAGTTTCTGATTGGAGAAAGTCACTTGTCAAAGGGTGAAGGAGTACCCTTTGAAGCACAAGGGCTATTGAGTACCATGCCGGCAATTGTACTGGTTATCATCGGCTATTTTGCAGGAAAGTACATCCGTGAAAACGGGAAGAATTACGAAACCATAGCTAAATTACTGTTAAGCGGCGCTGCACTCATTTTTATTGCCCTCTGCTGGGACAGTGTTTTCCCAATCAACAAAAAATTATGGACCAGTTCATTTATATTACTGACCGGCGGATTGAGTCTGGCAAGCATTGCGGCTTTACTTTTTATCGTAGAAATCAAGCATTGGAATAAATGGAACTGGACTTACTTTTTCAATGTTTTCGGTAAAAATCCATTATTCATTTACCTCCTTGCCGAATTCAGCAGCAGGATACTTAATCTGGTAGAGGTAGGGGAAGATATGAGTTTAAAAGCAGCAATAGGTAAAGGATTCTTTCAGTCAATCGTTCCGGGTCCATCTGGATCCTTATTATTTGCGATCTCATTTATGCTGATGTGCTGGCTGATTGGATTATGGATGGATAAAAAGCATATTTATATAAAAGTGTAAAATATATAACGCTTCGTTTTGAATCCATTTTTTAAAAACTATATTTATTATATAAACCAAAACACACCATAATGAAATACGTATTATTTATTTTCTCATTTATTTTGATTTCAACTGCCGCCAGTGCACAGAAATCGACAAAACTATTTAACGGCAAGGATCTTACAGGCTGGACCATACACGGTACAGAGAAGTGGTATGTTGAAAAAGGCAATCTTGTTTGTGAAAATGGGCCAAAAAAAGAGTATGGCTATTTGTCTACTGACAAAACCTACAAGAATTTCATCCTTGAATACGATTTTAAACTTGAAGCAAATGGCAATAGCGGAGTATTCGTGCGTTCCAGCATCGAGGGAACCAAGATCAGCGGATGGCAGGTTGAGGTTGCTCCTCCAGGAAACGGAACAGGAGGCATTTACGAGTCCTATGGACGAGGCTGGTTAACAAAACCAACTAAAGAAGAAGAATCAGGTCTTAGTCCGGATGGCTGGAACAGAGGAAAGATCCATGTAATGGGTGATGAAATAACTACCTGGTTAAACGGCAAACAAATCTCACACCTGAAAGATGATAAATTTGGCGCAGGAAAAGGCTTTATTGCTCTTCAAATCCATTCTGGTGGCGACATCAAGGTTAGATGGAAGAACATTAAAATTACAGAACTCTAATAAAAACCACCTCAAATAATTTATTCTAATAATAAGAATGCCCAATCCCGCATATGCGGGATTAAATCCCGTTTGTGCGGGTCTTAAAAACCAAATTAAATTCTAATGAACAATAATCAGGAATCCTCCCGCAGAGGCTTTATTAAAAAAATGGCAGCATCCACAGCTGCCGTTGCTATTGGCAGCAATGTACTCGCAGCAGCTCAGGAAAGTGAAGCAGCTCAGTTTATAATCCATAAAAGACAATATATTGGTGCTAACGATAACATTAACATTGCACTGATCGGAGCAGGGGGGATGGGTACAGGAGATACAATCACAGCACTTAAAGTTCCGGGAACAAAACTGGTAGGGGTTTGTGACCTGTACGACGGGAGGCTAAAAGATGCTAAAAATCGCTGGGGACAGGATATTTTCACCACAAGGTCATACAAGGAAATATTAAACCGCTCAGATATTGATGCAGTTATTGTGGCTACACCAGATCATTGGCATCAGCAAATTTCAATAGATGCCATGAGAGCGGGTAAACACGTTTACTGTGAAAAACCAATGGTTCATGACATTACTGAAGGACCAGCAGTAATCAAAGCACAAAAAGAAACAGGAAAAGTATTTCAGGTTGGTAGTCAGGGAGTTTCCTCATTGGGGAATGAAAAGGCAAAAGAGCTTCTGAAAGATGGGGCAATCGGCCAATTAAACTTTGCCGAAGGTTTCTGGGCTCGTCATTCACCGGGTGGTGCCTGGCAATATCCAATTCCGGCTGATGCTTCTGCAGCCACCGTAGACTGGGATACTTTTGTAAGCAATACTACCAAACGTTCATTTGATGCCATGCGTTTCTTCCGGTGGAGAAATTACCGGGATTACGGAACAGGAATGTCAGGTGATTTGTTTGTTCACCTCTTCTCAAGTCTGCATTTTATTACAGATTCTTTTGGTCCGAATAAGATTTATTCATCCGGCGGTTTAAGATACTGGAAAGATGGCCGGGAAGTACCTGATGTCCTCCTGGGAATTTTTGATTATCCTGAACAGGCTCAGACTCATCCTGCATTCAATCTATCTTTAAGATGCAATTTTGCAGATGGAACCAGCGGAAATACTATCTTAAAACTGGTTGGAAGTGAAGGAGCCATGGATATTGGCTGGGATAGTGTTACCTTAAGAAGAAATAAGAACTTTTCTTCGGATGATCCCTTTTTCATCGAAAAAATGAAAAATGCAGGTACCCCATTAAGTGATCGAAAACGAATATTACCTCAGGAAGAATATACATTTGCAGCAGAAAAAGGATATATGGGTGGGCCATATGACCATTTTGTAAATTTCTTTAATGCAATAAAAAACAATGGAAAGGTTGCTGAAGATGCCATTTTCGGATATCGCGCAGCAGCTCCGGCACTCCTATGTAATGACAGCTATAACAACGACACTGCCATTTTGTGGAATCCTGAGAAAATGCAATTAGTCAAAAAATAAAAGACTATAAATATGGCAAAAGCCCCGCTCAGGAGATACCTGGCGGGGCTTTTCAATTTTATGAAGCAGGATTAACCTGCAATCCAGCTGAACTTGTATTCCAGACTTGGATTTTTCATTCTTTCAGCGATCCTCAACAATCGGTCAGGAAGTTTCATCACATAATCACGCGCCTTTTCACCGGCTTCGTTCAAATCTCTTAATTTTTCAATCTGCCAGTCGTCAATCAATTGCTTCATAATCTGCACATAATCAACTGCAGTATATACTCCCAAACGCTGAGCGGCATCTGTAAAATGGCCGAAAGTCTGGCCCATCTGCAAACCTACTTCACGAAGGAAATGAGCTGGCATCACAATTTTCTGACGCATCATATCTTCAAAAGCAATCATGGCCTCATTAGCGTCAACTTCGAAAACCTTTGAAATAAAATCCTTATAGGCCTTTGCATGACGAGCCTCATCAGCAGCAATTACACCACACATTTTAGAAAGCAGCGCGTCTCCTGAATTCTTAGCCAGAGTAGCTACACGGCGATGAGAAATATTGGTAGCCATTTCCTGAAAACTGGTATAAATAAAGTTTCTGTAAGGATCATTTCCGGTACCAATATCAAATCCATCAGCGATCAGATACTGGGTAGAGACTTCCATAGCACGCATGTTTACGCGACCAGACAGATACAAATACTTATTCAGTAAATCACCATGTCTGTTCTCCTCCGCAGTCCAGTGACGTACCCACCTCATCCATCCTCCCTTTTCATCTTTGGAAACACCTTCAACCATACTTAACCAGGATTCATAAGTAGGAAGAGCTTCTTCAGTTATAGTATCACCAATTAAAACAGCAACCAAATCATAGGAAAGTCCTTTGGCATTTTCCTGCAAATCTTTCACCTCCTGAAAAAAAGTATCACGGGTAGCATCAGGCAGCAGATCAGCTGGTTGCCAGTTGGTATCGATAGGCTTTAAATAATCAAACATAGTATCACCCATAAACTTTTCAATATGGGTTAAAACTTCACGACGCACATTTATATTGATGTTCATATACAAAAATAAGAATTACAAATATACTGATTATGCCTTTGTAACTAAGCAAAATCAGAGCCTTATTTAATAAGATTGTCTAAGTCTGCCAATAAAATTAAACTAAAATTACATCTGACATGGATAAAACTGGTGATCCTAAATTAACAAGATCAATCCTATCATTTGTATATAAATTAAGTCGGGCTGGAGATAACATTTAAAAAGCATATACCTGCCTTCCACGAGCAGGTAAACATAGCAACTCATGGTGCTTATACTTCTTTAAACAAAGACAGCCTTGAAGCTAAAAATTGTACTTCCTGTTAAGCAAACTTGATTAAATTATGTGCTTAGAGACTATTTTTTTTGACAATTTCATTTCAAACAAAGTGTGAATGAAGTTGGTATAAGCAACAAAACAATCAGAGGAATTTGAAAAGCAGGTTCAGTTTCTAACGGTCCAGATAGTTATCGGGATGGGCACCAACCGTATTTTATCCCGTTCATTCGGTACTCCCATTCGCCCAGGGCGGACAGTACCTTCCGGTAGCTATCCTATCGTGTGGACACATTTCTGGCTAGCTCCCATCCGGTGATTGCAG
>CAZTRY010000043.1:0-13659 GCA_964616525.1 uncultured Sphingobacterium sp.
CAACAATAACTGTCTTTCTTATTGAAAGCTAATCTAAAGGAAGGCTGGAATCTCCCAATCCATCCCATCCAAATTGTCATTCCAGCGCAAGCTGGAACCTCCAGAACTAATAAGACCTCCGGCTTAGGAACAGGCCGTTATCCGCTACAATCGGGTTTAATAGCTTAGCACAGTTCTCTTAAATCCTGACCTTAGCGAATTTATCTAACAATTAAGGCTATTCCCAATCTGGGAATGGCCTAATTGAATCTTATTATTTAGCCTCTTCAGCATCCCGATCGAACCGTCAAATTAATTATGACATAATCCTAATCCGGTCGCTCAATAGGCCCCAGTTTTAGCTGGGGTTAATGGATTTGTTGGTTTTCGGGCTTCAGCCCAATCTATTCTGCAACAGTTGGGGAACAATTACATTGGGCTTTAGCCCGATCGATAGAGCATTAACCTACCCTGATTAGAATAAAAAATTTCGGATTAGGAAATGGTAGATTAGGATTATTTATTTGCATTCTGGTGCTAAAGCACCAATATTTGTTCCGTTCAGACCGGTTAGGTTTTGGGCTGAAGCCCATACTAATACCGGGTTCTTACCCGGAGCTAAAGCACCGGGCTATTGAGTTATGGGCCTATCCCGGTACTCATTTTTTCGTTCAACCATTTCAAATACCCATAATCAAGTTTCATCTCACTCATTTATTGGCAAATAGCGTTTAATAGATTTACTCTGGTATTTTTATGAAAACTGCCAATATTTAGCTTCCTAAATATTGCGATTTGCTCATTTAATTAACGTGAGTTGGATATGTAAATGTTTTAAAATCAAAGCACATTTTTGGATTGTCTTATGCTTAAAAGGGTGCAAAGTTTTTAGCATCAAAGCTATCTTTTTTTATAAAAAAGTTTAGCACTTTAAAATGCTATGTTTCCCTGCCTGCGGTAGGCAGGTATGTGGTTTTTATATTTTATTTCGAGTTCAAGTTATTTAAACATACTACTGCTCAATTCCTTATCAATCGTAATATAGCCCGGATATTTGATCAGTTTATTTCCAAACCTGATACTTGGCCGTATTTTAATACTTATCAGACTTTTTTGCGCATTTTCCGCTCCCCGCAGGTAGGAAAAAATCTCTTCTCTTGTGTTTCTGTCTGATAAAATGGAGTAGATATTGATCCTGAGCATGACCGGCACCACGGTGGTTTCCTCAGGATGGATTTCAATCTTTCTTTCGGTAGTGCCATTGACCAATTCCTGGCCTTTAAAGGAAATGATATAGTCGAATTGATTTATTTCAATAGGTTTTGATCCTGGGTTTTCTATTCCTAGATTAATCCTTGCCCTTAGGGGGATATCTTTTCTTAAAAGTCCAATGGCGAGTTCGGGGACACTGCCAAGGTCAAACCTTCCGGTTTTAATCTGCCGGGTAAGATCCCTGCCTGCAACATAAACACTATCGGCAGATTTTATATCGTAGCGGCATTGTTCCAGTAGACTGATTTTCCGGGATACCCCGCAGCCAGTAGCAATGACAGTGATCAAGCTAAAAAGCAGAATTTTTTTCATACCGGTATAACGCAGATATAATGCCAAAAAATACCCCTTCTTTAAAATATATTGACAAAGAATCAATCCTTATTTCCGGGGTTCCGGCACCTTAATTAAGTTGACCTCGGTTATGTTTGTGGTCGTTTTTTTGTCTATGTTATAGGTTATCGCATCCGGGGCAGTGCCTGTATAAATACCATTAATAAATTGACAATCAGATACTTGTGATTCGACCAGGATTAATGATTTACCATCCCCGAAGAGATTGGTCGCATAAATATTATTTATTTTACCCCTGACTGAATTATCACCATATCCACGACCACCCACCAAAACTGTATAAGGACTTCCACCATAGGGAGGCGGTGTATCGGGTCTTGCTTTCGTAATTACTCCATTGATATAAACATGATGGATACTGGCATTATCACTTGCCCTGATGGCAACTCCGGTATAGTTCGTTTGACAATTCGTGATAAAGACCTGCTCGGTATCATCCTCAGGTCCATTCCATTTTGTAGAAGTAACCTGATAAGAATTGATATCCCCATCGGTATGATAATATGGGGCAGCATCGAGACTTGAAAGGGCGATTAAATCATCTCCATTGATTCCGGTAATATTGTCTATCCTGAAATATTTACAGCCATGACGCAGGTTAATACCATCTTTATTATAGGTTTTTACCTGAGCGCCATTCACTTTTATATATTCCGGGTTTAAAAATCTCAATGCCGACAATTCTACATTTTTTGTCCGTTCAAAGCTCATTGCCCAGGCATGAGAGTTTTTAATTGTTATATTTCTGAATATAAAGCCATCCACTTTTGCAATCTGGATCAGGTTATTACGCCAGTCGCCTTTTTGCTTCATACCCTCCTTGCCGGCATCACTTCCATAACTTACCCTTCCTTTTTCATTCGTCAAGGTAAGCGTTCTGTAGGCATCTCCTGTTGATCGTGGATTATCTGCTCCTCTCAATTGCACCTCACCTATTCCAACAATACTGATATTATAATTCCAGCCCGGATTGCTAATTCCAACTCCGACATTATCACTTCTGAACATATTGTCCCTGCAAATGTCAGATAACTGAATAATACAATTGTCCAGTACCAGACTGATATTACTTGGTAATAAAATCGCCCGGTCAATCTTCCAGATATTTCCTCCTCTGGCATTATGCATTGGAATAACAACCTTATTGCTGCTGCCTTTTGCAGCATTAATAGCTTTTTGAATGCGCTCGGAATCAGTACCTTTAAAATCATTGGGACTTATTATACGCCCCGGCTTGTTTGGTTCTGGGTCTGTGAATGTTCTTCTTGGGTTCTTAAGTTCACCGGTCTTAAATTCTGACCCTACACCTGCCTGTACTTGCAACATGCAGCACTGAAGCATGATAAAAAATAAAGCACCAATAAATTTTGAGCGAAACATGCTGTTTTCTTTAAGGATAGATAATGAATTAGGATAAAGTAAACTTATCGATTTTATTTTGCTGATATCAACTCTTTTGTAACATGAAAATTCAAATTCATATTCTTAGTTTAACAAAACCTTTTTGTTAATTCCGTAGCTTTGATTTGCTCATATTAAATCGATTAATATTTATAATAACGATAATAAATTAATTATAACGATAATAATTCTCAACTATCTCCATGTTAAAAAACCTCTTCCTTTCAATCCTCCTTATGACTGCCATGAACAGCATGCTAACAGCTCAGGAAAAGTCCACTGTTTATCTGAGTAATCATACATTTTCAAAAGAAAGTACAATGATCGGTACGCTCAGTTTGAATGGATCTGAGGCTAAATTCAAGCTTATAGGCGAAAATGCGAAACGATTTACGCTAAAGGGTAAACAGCTGTCTCTTCGTAAAAAGTACATTGACGAGGGAATAAAATGGTATGATCTGACTATTGAAGCGCAAACGGCCACTGGTCAGGTTCAGGAAACATTCAGATTAGTGAAGGATGATTTTCAGAGAAACAGGGTCATTGCTCATCGCGGTGCCTGGAAAAATACAGGAGCATCCGAAAACTCAATCTCAGCATTGCAGCATGCTGTTCGTTTGGGTTGTCAGGGATCCGAGTTTGATGTGCATATGAGCTTAGATTCGGGTTTGATTGTTAACCACGATCCCTCCTTTAAGGGCAAAGTTATTCGTAGTACAAATTTTGCTGAATTAAAGCAGCTCAGGCTCTCCAATGGAGAAAATATGCCCGGTTTGGATGAATATCTTACAGAAGGTATGAAACAAAATTCAACCAAACTGGTCCTCGAATTAAAGACTACAGTAAATAAAGAACGTGCCATTCAAAGTGCACGTAAGGTTTATGAGATGGTAAGATCGATGAAGGCACAGGCATGGATTGATTACATCAGTTTTGATTATAATATCTGTATGGAACTGATGCGTCTGGATCCTTATGCGAGGGTGGCTTATTTGAACGGCGATAAATCGCCTGAGGTATTGGCTGCTGATAAATTTTGGGGACTTGATTATAACCAGAGTGTTTTTCAAAAAAATCCCGAATGGATTGAACAGGCTAAGGCAAAAGGACTAACAATTAATGCATGGACCGTAAATGACCCCAAACTGCTGCAATGGTTTCTGGATCAGAAGATTGATTTTATAACCACTAATGAGCCTGAATTGTTATTGAAGATGGCAGGGAAATAGTATTGAGTACAGAGTATTGAGATTAGATCCTTATTCATTTGAAATAAATTGATCTTCTGATTATAAATATTCCAGTTTAAATTTTCAAAACGCACAACCTAATAACCTACAACGTATAACTCCAATTTTCCTACCTTTACGGCTTGGCAAAGAAAATTCATAAAGGTCAGAGTTTCTCAGAAAAGGCAGGGGCATTATTTTCGCAGATGAAAAGTTCTGTCAGTCTTTTCAGGCTGAACGATCCGCTTCGGATGGCAGCTGCGACAGCTTTCTTTACCACTTTTGCATTGCCACCAATACTCATCATTTTTACACAATTTTTCAGGTTCTGGGTTGATCCGGGTGTACTGAGTTCAGAACTGATCAGCAGGCTGGGTCATATTCTGGGCAGAAGCAGTGCGCAGCAGGTAGAGGGAGTTTTGGAGGCCGTTAGCGGTTTGAATCAAAGCTGGTACGTCACGGTGTTTGGCTTTATATTTTTAATGTTTGTTGCTACCACACTTTTTGATGTGATTAAGAATTCTCTGGAGCAGATTTGGGATATCCGAAAACGCCCTAAGTCGGGCATTCTTTTTAGTATCCGGTATCGGATGCGTTCACTTATTATCATTTTTCTTGCCGGGTTTTTGTTTTTGGCCTCTTTGTTTTTGGAAGGATCACAGGTGATTTTGGGAAATTACCTTGGAGGAGTCCTGGGTATAGGTGCAAGATTTTTTTACTATCTGATCAATGATCTGATTTTTGTGATAGTTGTAAGTATTTGGTTCACAGTATTATTCAGATTTCTAACGATTGGAAGACCAAGGTGGAAAATTGCCTTTGGAGGAGCACTTTTTACTGCAGTTCTCTTCAATCTTGGTAAATGGATTTTGGGTTATCTGCTCATCCAAAGCAATATCGGAATCATTTACGGTGCATCAGGTTCAATGGTTCTTATCCTGCTTTTTGTATTTTATTCTTCAATTATTTTATACTATGGAGGATGTTTTGTCAAGATCTTGAGCGATGCACAGGGAAAACCCATCCGCACAGTAAAGCAAGCATTTTCTGTTGAATTACTTGAGATTAAAGACACAGTTAATTAGACATTTCCCCCGGCTTTTGTAATTTCAGGTAAATAGTTATAACTTTTCATAAGTTACCTGTTGCCAGTTATCTGTTATCAGCCAGCGACCGGCGCTTGTTAATTGTATAAAACCAATTCTCATGATAACTTCAACCAATAAACCCGAAACTATTGATGAGTATATTTCCCTTTATCCACTAAAGGTTCAGAAGCTTTTGCAAAAGGTCAGAATGGTAATAAGGAAGGCTGCACCAGAGGCAACAGAGGCAATAAAATATCAGCTCCCAACATTTGTTCTGAATGGCAACCTGGTTCATTTTGGAGCCTTTAAAAATCATATCGGATTCTATCCGGCACCATCCGGAATATCAGTCTTTAAACAGGAACTCTCGGTTTATGAAAGCGGAAAGGGCTCTATTCAGTTTCCAATGGATAAAGAAATTCCCTTTGATCTGATCAGCAGGATTGTACAATTCAGGATAAAGGAGAATCTGGAGAAAGCGAAGCCTAAGGCAAAAAAAAGCTCCGCCATCATGGTTGGATTTCCCGATTCATTGGGAGCACCTGCCAAAAGAGCATTGGAAAATAATGGGATAAGAAATCTGAAAGAGCTTTCTGAATATCGTGAAGCAGAAATTTTAAAATTTCACGGTATGGGACCGTCTTCCTTACCTAAATTAAGGGAGGCGCTGATGGCTGTAAACCTATCTTTCAAACCCTGAGTTCAATTATTCCAGTGTTTTAGCATTGTAATTAGCCCTATATTTTGCAGGGACGCTTATTGATTTTGCGTTTATTGCATCCTGTCCTCAATGAAAAAAATTAACTGCGATAATTCCAATCCAATATTTCATTATTATCTTTCGCGGTTAATTAGAATTATAAAATGATTTTCACATTCAACTTTTCATCAGCATTGTATAAAACTCTGGGGATAATCCTCTGTATTGGTTTTTCAAAAATGCTTTACGGACAGTCGGTCATTCAACCGGGTCTGAAAGATCTCACATTCTTTAAAAAATCTTCCAAAACATGGCAGATTGTTGGTAGTGTTCAGGCAGATCTGAATAAGGTAAATACCCTTCATTTTACAAATGGTACCGGGGTTTTGCTAAATCTTCCGGATCATCAGCAAAAAGGTGAAGACCTTTATAGTCTAGAAGATTACGGAGATATTGATCTTGAGCTGGAGTATCTGATGGCTTCGGAGTCAAATTCAGGTATTTACCTTCAGGGCCGGTATGAGATCCAATTGATTGATACCTGGGGCGCCACTGCAATCAGATCAGGCAGTAATGGCGGGATTTATGAGCGTTGGGATGAGTCAAAACCCAATGGACAAAAAGGATATATGGGTTATGCTCCAAGACAAAATGCAAGTCGTGCGCCCGGACTTTGGCAGAAACTAAAGATTTCTTTCCAGGCACCGCGTTTTGATTCTAAAGGAAAAAAGACAGCCAATGCAGTAATGTTGAAGGTTGAGCTGAATGGAGTGCTCATTCATGATCATGTGGAATTATCAGGCCCAACACGCGGAGCCATTGGGGATGCTGAAACAGCCTCCGGCCCATTGCGTATTCAGGGCGACCATGGTGCTGTTGCATTTCGCAACATCAAGGTAAGCAGGTTTGATAATGGAAGGCCTGCAGAGGCAGTTCAGGCAAATGGAAATTCTGTAGATCCGATTCATATTGAGCCCACTGAGAATTATATTTTAAGAAGCTTTATGGATCTCCCGGGATCTCCGCGAGTGGTACATGCAGTATCTGTTGGCAGTCCCGAGAAAGTTCATTATACCTACGATATGGATAATGCGGCAATCATTCAGGTCTGGAGAGGCGGTTTTCTGAATGCAACTCCGATGTGGCATGATCGTGGCGACGGGTCTTCAAGACCATTGGGTACAGTACAGCGATTTGGTAAACCCGCACAAACACTGTCAAAACTTGCAAATGGGCAGTCGGCCTGGATCAGTGATACCACCGGAACCGGATATCGTCCCAAAGGCTATGTTCTTGATGCAGAAGGCAGGCCAACCTTCAGGTACCTTACTTACGGTATTACTGTTAATGATGCGGTTAAATTGCTCGGGAAAGGACAGGGAATCAATCGGCAAATCAGCCTTTCAGACAATCCTGCAGGTCTTTACTTCCGTCTGGCTGAAGCTTCAAACATTATAGAAGTATCTCAGGGCCTTTATCTGATAGACGATCAATCCTATTTCCTGCGCCTTGATGAAACCGGCGGGTCAAAAGCCCTGATCCGCGATCAAAATGGCCGAAAGGAACTAATTATTCCTGCAGTTAAAAGTTTAAGCTATTCAATTTTATTCTGATCCCGACATGAGACACCTAAAAAAATTATATCATTCAGTTCTTCTCATTTCAATACTTGGCTACGGTATTTCTGCCCATGCACAGGAAACCCCAAAGGAGGAGGATTTCTTTAAGATCATGAAGGTTGCCACCCCAGAAGGGATTATCCTGGAAGTTGGCGGACTTGTTAGTCTTCCAAATGGTGATCTTGGAATTTCAACCCGCCGGGGAGATATTTTCATTGTTGAAAATCCAACGAGCAGCAGACCTTATTTTAGAAAATTTGCTTCCGGTATGCATGAGGTTCTGGGCCTGGCTTATAAAGATGGGGCATTGTATTGTGCCCAAAGGGGTGAATTAACCAAGTTGCTGGATACCAATCTGGATGGCAAGGCTGATGTCTATGAAACTGTTTATTCCTGGCCATTATCCGGTCATTATCATGAATATAGTTTCGGTCCGAAGATTGCTCCCGACGGTTCATTTTTTGTCACCGGCAATGTAGCCTTTGGAAGCGAAGAATGGTGGAGAGGTGAAAGCCGTGTGCCATGGAGAGGCTGGGCAATGCGCATCACTGAAGATGGTAAAATGCAGCCATGGGCTACAGGAATGCGTTCACCGGCAGGTCTTGGATTTTTGAATAATGAGCTTTTTTATACCGATAATCAGGGTGATTGGATGGGATCAGGTGCTTTATGGAAAATGGAGAAGGGAGATTTCATGGGACATCCGGCAGGTTTAGCCTGGACAGGCAGACCTGAATCACCGGTTAAATTGACAGAATCACAGTTCAATTCAAAGATTGATCCCCGAAAAACTAAGAACGATAAGGGCCGCTTTATAAAGCCAGAAAATATTGTCAACGAGAATTTTAAGACCCTTTTTGATATGAAAAAGGAGTTTCCGGAATTGCGTTTGCCCTCTGTCTGGCTGCCTTACGGGATTCTGGGAATTTCAACTTCCGAGCCAATTACTATTCCTAAAGGTCATTTCGGCCCTTTTGAAGGTCAGATTCTGGTTGGTGACCAGGGTATGAGTATGCTTTCAAGAGTGTTTATGGAAAAGGTGAACGGAGAGTATCAGGGCGCATCATTTGTATTTAAAACCGGTTTCAGATCTGGCGTAATGCGTATGTCATGGGCAAGGGATGGGTCTTTGTTTATTGGTGAAACTAACCGTGGCTGGGGCTCAGCCGGTGAAGCAAATGAAGGCCTGGAAAGACTGGTATGGAGCAATAAAATGCCTTTTGAGATGAAAGCTGTAAGGGCAATGCCTGATGGATTTGAGATTGAATTTACCCAGCCGGTTGACCCGGCTTCAGCAAAAGACATTGCATCATACTCTGTTGAGAGTTATATCTATAAATACCAGCCGGTTTATGGAAGTCCGCCGGTAAATACCCAAACATTGAATATTAAAGGCGTTAAACTGTCTGCCGACGGCCTGAAAGCAAGAATAGTTGTTGACAATTTGCGCAGGTATTATATCCATACAATCAGGCTGGATGGAATACGTGAAAAGGATAATTATTATTCACTTGTACATCCTACAGCCTATTATACACTGAATAATATTCCTGATGGACCGAAATTGTCAATTTCTGAATTAAGCACTAAAAATTCTGCTTTAATTCCTGAAAAGACTCAGCAAAGTACCGCTGCACCTCAAAAACTGATAGCTTCTTCTGCAAAACCGGCACAGGAGGAGAAAGTGCCTGTATTCAATGATGTTAAGGCCATGATGGCATCCTATACCTGTTTGTCATGCCATAATCCCGACAGAAAACTGGTTGGACCATCATTTAGGGATATCGCGAAGCGTAATTACAGCCCTGAAAAGATTCTGCAGCTTATCCATAATCCTCAGCCTGAGAACTGGCCGGAATATCCAACACCAATGCCTCCTATGCCACAGGTAAAAAAGGAAGATGGTTTGAAAATAGCAGCATATATTAACTCACTCAGATAAATTTTTCGAATTTTTCAAAAATTCATCTTCTCTTCATCTTGTCTTCCAATCTTTAAGTATTATTTACAAGCAGCTTAAAGTTGGAAGACATGAAAACTTATATTTTATTTTTTATCGTATTTCTACTATCCTTTAGTGTGTATTCCCAGGAAGGAAGGGGCATGCGGAGAGGCGGTGGAAGAGGGACCGGAACTCAGACAATGACTGAGGGTCAAAGAACAGGGCAAAGGCCTGCAGAAGGAGTGAAGGGAAAAGAGCGCCGGCAAGGAGGTGCTTGTAATACCGGAGGAAGGGGTACCGGAATTGATGCCACCGGTACAACAGGAGTTAGAACAAGAACCGGAATTGGTACAAGAACTGGTGCAGGAACGAAAATCAGCCAGCCAAATATCCGAACAAATGTCCGTGTGAATACCGGAGTTCGGAGTTTTTGAGGCTTCCATCATATATATTGCCTTTATTTTGAGCGATCGTTTGCCTCTTTTTGAGGCAAACTTTCTTTATTTTTACACCAAATGAAATCATTAGCGGTTTATCTTACAAGTATTCTGTTTGCCATTTGTGGCATTCTGCCGCCTATGCTATATGCGGTAGAGAAGGAAATTGATGGTAAACCAATCCGGCTGAGATACATTGATGAGATTCCTCTCATTGTTTCAGATACTATTCTACCCAATAGACCGGGAGATAAAAATGAACAGGATCGCCCGGTAGCGGATACGAGGCAGGGAGGGAACAGGCCCGGAGAAAATCGTCCTGGAGAGATCAGACCAGGGGAAAACAGGCCGGATGATATCAGAAGAATAGAGGAAATAAAGGCTGAGAACCAACGGATTCGTCAGAAATCAGGGATTAAGCAGGTTCCGCGTTCAATCCCAAAACTGAAACCTAAGGCAGTTACTGACCGCATACCAATACGAAGACCACCGATGAGGATACCTAAGAAAGGATTTGGAGGTATTCATTATTAATGGTTCTATTGATATAACATGAAGAGAAGTTTCATTCTATTGGTATTTGCATTACTTTTTGCATCTGACTCCTTTGCCCAGCGTGATTCCACTCAGGAAGACGCAAAGCGTACTACACTTACCCTTGCCGGAATTTATGGTAATAATGCCAACTATTACGGACAAACGGCAGAGCAAAAGTTGCCCTATGTTCTCACGAATGCATCTTTGCGTTTAAAGAGTGGTTTATATTTTTCTGCGGGCTCTTATAAGCTAATCAATGCAGGCGGTTCGGCAATATCTGAACTTGACCTTTCTGCCGGATTTGAAACCGATATTTCAAAAAATTTCAATGCTGCATTTGGATACAGCCGTTCAATTTTTGCTAAGAACTCGCCGCTTTTGGGTGCTGCAAATGAAAATACGCTCAGCGCTTCATTAGCCTATGATCTGAACATTTTTAAGACCGGTTTAAACACCTATTATGCATTCGGAACCCAGCGTGATTTATTTATGTCATTCAGTGCTTCAAAGGCATTAAATCTCGGCAGTTTATTCAGCAAAAATGATTTTATCTCTTTTGAACCCGGTTTGGAGCTTGTAGGAGGCACACTGCATTATCTGGAGGAATATATTGTGAGGCGGGACCGACCATTGAATCCTATGCCCATTGATCCTAATCGGACAAACCGGGAGCTAAACTATAGAATTACCAGGGATGCAAGCAGTTTCGATATGATCTCATACAATATGAATTTTTTGCTGGGATATAACCGAAGTCATTATCTGATTGAAACCGGCTGGCAGATATCTGCCTTAGGCAAGAATGTTTCGGAGTCGAAACAAAAAGCACGTTCATTTTTTAATTTAAGTCTCTACTACCAATTTTGATTTGAAAGTACTCCTGATCGAAGACGAAAAGACGCTGGCTTATGAAGTTGAAGCGTTTCTGAAAAAGGCATTCTACATCTGTGACCTTGCCCATAACGCACGCAAGGGCCTGGAAATGCTTGGGGTAAATCCCTATGACTTTGTTTTGCTTGATCTTGGACTACCCGACCTTGACGGATTGAAGGTTTTACAGGAAGCAAAAAAATTAAACCCTGATGCGGCTTACATCATTCTTACAGCCCGGGGGAATATTGAAGACCGTATTGTTGGCCTGGATCTGGGTGCCGATGATTATTTGCCCAAACCCTTTTCCCTGCTCGAATTGCAATCCAGAATGCAGGCAATATCCCGTAGAAAATTTAATGTCAATACGCATGAACTTGATCTGGGTGAATTTAAGATCGATCTTCAAAAGCGCGTAGTGAGCCATACAGGAAAGGAGATCGAACTGACCCGTAAGGAATTCGACCTGCTCAGCTACCTGCTCCTGCATAAAAACAGGGTGTTAACCAGAATGCAGTTAAGTGAACATATCTGGGGAACCTTTGCAGATGATGATTACGATTCTAATTATATTGATGTTCACATCAAGAATATCCGTAAAAAACTGAGTGTTTTTGGACCGGTTGAATGGCTCGAAACAGTCAGAGGCGTAGGTTATAAAATCAGGAAGTAGTGAAATTAATCAGCAAGCTTACCCTTTTCATTACGCTGTCGAAGCTTGCCATTGTACTGCTTTTTGTCCTGACACTTCCTTATCTGATTGGTGGAATCGCCAGAACCTACACCGATTATTACCTCAGACAACAGCAAAAGAAGGTTCTTGATGTAGTATCTAAAAATGGGGTTGAATCTTACCTGCAGGGTGAAGAAAGCTATGGTAGCTATACCATGCTGAAAGAAGAATATATCTCTCTGGAACCCGTGGCCAAAGGTTTTAAAATTGATACCATTTATACTGATGAGCGGATTATTGAGCAGGATACCCTGGATTACAGGGTTTTAACCCATTCATTTCCTGCCGGCAGCGGCACCTACCTGATGGAGGTCGGCAAAACCATTGATACAATCGACCAATATAACCGGCCCCTGCAGCGTATCGCAACCTATGTGCTTCTGGCATTGATTCTGATTACCCTGGTGATAGACTTGTTCTATACCCGATACCTTCTTCGCCCATTGGGAGAGATCATCAATACTAAAATCAGGAACAGGAAATTCCCATTTAATGAGCATTCAATCCCGGTTAAAACCTCAACCACTGATTTTCAATACCTCGATACTTCCCTGATCAGTCTGATGCAGCAGATTCATGAGGCTTTTGAAAAGGAAAGGGAATTTACTGCAAATGCATCGCATGAGTTAATGACTCCTATAGGCATCCTGCAGAACAAAATTGAAAACCTGATGGTGGAACCGGAAGTGACAGAACTGGTGCAGTTACGGCTGATTGGGATGCAAAGGACTCTGAACCGGCTAAAACGAATAGTGCACTCCCTGCTCCTGATTTCGAGAATTGAAAATGAACAGTTCAGTAAAAAGGAATCGGTAAGCGTGACCGAATTGTTTGAAGATGTGCTTGATGAGATCAATCACAGACTTAATGAAAAGGAGATTAGTCTGGAGACAAAGCTTACAGAACATCTTCTGCTTGTTAATATTAACCGCGATCTCATATTCCAGCTCGTTTATAATCTTATGAATAATGCAATCAGGTATAATAAGACCAATGGCAGCATCCGGATCTGGGATCAGTTAAATTCCGATGGCTCTTATGGAATTCATATCACTGATACCGGTATCGGTATTTCTGAGGATGAACTTGGAACCATTTTCAATCGTTTTAAAAAAGCAAATCAATCGGAAGAATCTGCCGGTTATGGCCTCGGACTATCGATTGTAAAAAGTATTGCCGACTATCATCAGATTAAAATCGGGATCATTTCTGAGATCTCTAAGGGGACGACATTCACGATTGCTTTTCCTGTTGAACTGGTGGGACAGAGTTGAGACCTGATAGCTTTCGGGTTGAGGATTGAAATTAATTATTATTATATCTTTTACTTGAAGAAGGATGTCATCCCTGCGAGCGCAGTTTCTTGTTATTGCGATCGCAGTATCATGTCATTGCGAGCGCAGTTTCATGTCATTGCGAGCGCAGCGCGGCAATCTCCATCCTGGTATTAATGAATGCAATAAGATTGCTTCGTCGTGCCTCCTCGCAATGACAATAA
>CAZTRY010000043.1:13759-28129 GCA_964616525.1 uncultured Sphingobacterium sp.
TGCTTTAGACATTCGTTTGTCATTACCAGCAGAGCGTTTTGTCATTGCGAGCGCAACCCGGCAATCTCTCTCCGGTATTAATGAATGCAATAAGATTGCTTCGTCGTGCCTCCTCGCAATGACAATAATAGTGACTTATGCTAACTGCCTATCCTTGAGATCAGTGAGGTGCTGATATTTGTCATTGCTTTAGACATTCGTTTGTCATTACCAGCAGAGCGTTTTGTCATTGCGAGCGCAGCGCGGCAATCTCCCTTTTGGTATTAATGAATGAAAAAAGATTGCTTCGTCCTACCCTCCCCCTACCAATATGCGAAAATCCCTTTTCCTCATTTTTCCTGTAACCTATCCTTTCCCCTGTCGTCTTATCAGCAAATACATTTAAACCAATAACAGCAATCAGATTTCCTGGGTTGTAGTAAGGATCATTTCAGGGATTCTCAGGAGATTTTTTGTGCTAAATTTTTAAGAATATAGAAATGAGTACGCGATATTTTGCATTTATACTTATCATACTTTGTCTGCTCTGTGCTGCAGAATCCGGCATTGCCCAAAACAAAATTCCGGGATCAAAAATAAGCGGGACAGTATTGGATGAAGAGAAAAAGCCCCTTGATTTTGTGACCATCAGCCTTTTGAAAAGCGGTGATTCTTCACTGGTACGTACTGCTCTGACTGATCTGGATGGCAAGTTTTTACTGTCTGATCTGCCTTCAGGAGATTATTTTTTAAGTGCCACTATGATAGGATTTAAGAAATATAGTACTAAAACCTTCAGCATCAATCAGGCTAACCCTTTGGTAAATTTTCCTGAGATTATTGTGGCAAAGGATAGTAAAATGCTTGGTGAAGTAACGGTCAGAGCCATAAAGCCATTTGTAGAACGTAAAATGGACAGATTGGTTGTAAATGTTGAAAATAGCAGTGTAGCGGCAGGATCCACAGCACTTGAGGTACTTCAGAGAGCCCCGGGAGTTACTGTAGATCAGAATGATAACATCGCCATGCAGGGTAAGCAGGGGGTTTTGGTCATGATTGATGGTAAGCAGACTTATATGAGTAGTGCAGATGTAGCGAACCTCCTGAAAAGTATGCCTAGTTCACAAGTCGAAACCATCGAACTCATCACCAATCCTTCGGCAAAATACGATGCGGCCGGAAATTCAGGAATTATCAATATTAAAACCAAAAAGAGCAATAATGTAGGTACAAATGGTACTCTGACAGCAGGTACAGGCTATGGGGATAATTATCGTTCCAATGCCGGACTTTCATTGAATCACAGAAACAGGGATATCAACATTTTCGGGAATTATAATTTCTCAAGTGTCGATCGGGCACAGAATATGAGCATTAACCGGGAGGTTTCAAACTCAAATGTGATGACTTATTTCGGGCAGCAGGTAAATTCATTAAGGAAGAATGATAACAATAATTTTAAAGCAGGGCTTGACTTTTTTCTGAATAAGAATAATACACTGGGATTTCTTATGAATGGTTACAGCAATTCAGGTTCAGATTTGAACAATAATATAACTGCGATTGGGCGATCATTCAGCCAGGCCGATTCATCGGTAATTGCTGTCAATAATGAAAACAGTAAGTACAGCAATATGGCTTATAATTTGAATTATAAATCAATTCTGGATACTTCCGGAATGGAGCTCTCGCTTGATCTTGATTATTCACGTTTTAATGGTGACAACAGAACCCTTTACGATAATCGTTTTGTGAATTATAACGGATCGAACAAAGCCCCTTCTTTAATCAGGAACAGTACCCCATCGCTGATCAATATTAAAGCTCTTAAGGCAGATTATACCCTGCCTTTGAATAAGACTATGAAGTTTGAAGCCGGAATAAAGAGCAGCATTGTTAAAACTGATAATGATTTCAGGTTTGAAGAACTGAAAAACAGCAATTGGGAAAATGATATCCGAAGAAGCAATCAGTTTGTTTATGATGAAAATGTAAATGCCGCCTATACAAACCTGAACAAGCAGTTTAAGAAAACAAGTATTCAGTTTGGATTGAGAGCAGAACAAACAAATTCGAAGGGTAATTCCATAACTACTTCCAAGCTTGTGGAGCGTAGTTATCTGGATGTTTTTCCGAGCCTTTTTATCAATCAAACCTTATCCAAAAATCTTGATATGTCTTTCTCATACAGTCGCCGTATTGACCGCCCGAGTTATGATGCTCTAAATCCATTCATTTATTTTCTGGATCAGTATACTTATAATCAGGGAAATCCATTCCTTAATCCGCAATACACCAATAATTACGAAGTGTCTTACAACTATAAGAAGACCTATAATCTATCTTTAAATTACAGCCTGACCAGAGATGTAATTACAGAGGTCTTACTTCCTGATACTGCAAAAAAGGCATTATTCCAGACTAATGAGAACCTGGATAAACAGATCAATTATGGTTTAAACCTGAATGCCCCGGTCACCTTAAGTAAATGGTGGAGCAGCAGTAATAATCTGCTGGCATACTATCTGGGATTTCGTTCATCCGACCTCAGGGGGCAGGATCTGAACAGTGGAAAAGTAGCATTTCAATTTAACTCACAGCATAAATTCAGTATCAGCAAAACTTTAAGTGCAGAGCTTATGGCTGATTACAGATCACCGATTGAGTATGGAACTTTGAAAATAAGTTCACAATATGGCATTGATCTGGGTATCAGTAAAACATTACTTAACAAAAGGGCAAACATCAAATTTGCGCTGAGCGATATTTTTGACACCCGACGCCAAACAATAACCAGTGCTTATACCGGGCTTAATTATAATCTGCAGCAGAAAAATGAGACCCGTATTGGTAGGCTAAGTTTGAGTTACCGCTTCGGTAAGACTGAGATCAAACCTGAGCGCCGACGCTCAACCGGTTTGGAAGATGAACAAAGAAGAATTAAGAATTAGTTTAATGTTGATTGGTTGAAATGGTCCCCCGATAATTATTGGGGGGCCTTTCTTTATTTTACAGGAGATCTTTTAATACCACCCATACATTTTCGGCTAAAATTTTATGACCTTCAGGTGTGGGATGGATACCATCACTTTGATTCAGTTCAGGAACACCACCTACCTTATCGAGTAAGAATGGAACCAATGCCATATTGTTTTTCTTAGCCAGCTCCGGGAAGATCACCCTGAATTCAGAAGCATATTTGCTACCCATATTGGGAGGTACTTCCATGCCGGTCATTACCAGTTTGGCATCCGGATATTTAGCTTTTACCCGGTCGATGATACTCTGCAGATTCTTCCTGGTTTCGGTAAGCGGAATTCCCCTCAAACCATCATTTGCACCCAGTTCAAGCACGAATACATCAACCTTTTGTTTCAATAACCAATTGATTCGTTCTTTTCCGGCGGCAGTAGTTTCACCGCTTAATCCTGCGTTAGTTACTTCATAAGGAAGATTTAAGGAATCAATTCTGTTTCCGATAAGTGCCGGAAAGGCTTCATCAGGTTCTACTCCAAGTCCGGCAGTAAGACTATTTCCAAATACGAGAATATTTTTCCTTTCAGTTAAATTTTTAACACTTAAACTATCAGCAGATTCGCTTTCTGCCTTTTTATTTTCTCCGTTTCCGCAAGCACTGATAATGGCAAAGAGGAACAGTATGCCGTATATTTTTATTTTGAACATATTTTTTGAATAATGAAATCCGAAAATACAGATTTAGGATGATTAAGACTTACGAATTTACTTAGGCGTTATGCATTTAAATTCGTAAGTCACCACGCTGAATGTGACTGACGAAATCGACTTTCTATTCGCCTATGTGATTTCGTAAGTCGGATCGTTGACTTACGAATTTACCTAGGCGTCATGCAAGATAAATTCGTCAGTCGCTATACTGAGATGTGAAGACGAAATCAACTTTCCGCTCTGTCAGGTGATTTCACATTCTGATCGAAGACTTACAAATTTACTTATGCGTCATACAAGCTAAATTCATCAGTCGCAAACTCTTTGGTAAATTTACATTTAAGGTAAAACCATTTGCTTTTTCCTAAACGCTCTTGAGCGGTCAAAATAGGTATCCAAAAGTTCAATATCGAACTCCTGAACCATCTGCCTGGCAGTGACGGCACTATCTTCACTGGTAATCATTATTGAGCCCACTTTTCCGGGATCATGGATACTAACTGCATCACCATATTTCGCCTTTAGCTTCTTAAGTTTATCCCAGTTATAATCCAGGTGTGCTAATTCATAATCAAGGTTAATAGTGGCAAGGGTATAATTAAAGTAATTGGTGCTAGTTGCGACAATCTCCCCCAGGGGATTAAGAACCTCAGAAGGCAATTGTACAACTCCAATGGCACTTACAAAATAAGAACGGCAGGAATAAGCCCAAATGCCCTGCATTAATCCGCCATGGTAAACTGAGGAAAAGAGGATGATATCAGGCTGTTGTTGTGCATATTTTGTACGCAATTCATCATAATTCAGATCAAAACAAATGGCCATTCCAACTGTACCGAAATCACATTTAAAAATTTGGCTTTGATCACCCGGGATAACTCCCTGTTCCATTTCAGGAATAGTTGGAAAGTTCTTATGATAAGTCCCTGCTATTTTTCCGGCCCTGTCCAGTAAAATCAAGGAATTGCGAAGGCCCTTATCAGAATTATGTAATGATCCATAGGCGATATAGCAATTATTCTCTCTGGCTATTTTGGCAAAAAAGTCTGAAAGTTTGTTTTTCTTTACTTCGACATAAATTTTTTGCTCTGAAGTACTCAAGCCGACCGGTACATCACAAATTTCGGGCAATACAATCAAATCCAGTTTAGAATTAAGCACCTGATTGAGCTGGCCCTGCCAGAAACTAATCATTTGCTCTACTAAAACCTCTGGCGACTGATTTTTATTGATGTTAGGGGAAGCCCCAATTGTTGCTATTCTTACAGGTTTAGATGCCTGAGCTATTGGCACCAGGAACAAAAATAATAACAGGCTGGCGATGGTAAGTTTTGATTGGGTTTTCATATTAATTTTTTTGGACAATTTTGATGTATCCTATTAATCACATACCCGCCACTTCTGCATTAATAAGGATTTATAAAACAATATACAGCTTTAGGCGGAAAATAGGAATTGAAAATGCTTATCTAATAATCATAACTGTAGAAGATAGGACATCAATTTGAGATTAGAAGAACATACTTGATGTAACATCCAGGGCCATACCAAATCAAATGATTTTAGGCGGAATTTAAATCGTTACATTATAGCCTTAAATGTATTACACTCTCAAAAATTAAGAATATTATGAAAAAACTTATCCTATTTGCTTTTTTTATTCCCTGTATCGCATTGGCCCAGATTGAGGGTTCAAAGCAAATGTTTGAAAGTCCCAAGTTAAAAACAACTATTCAGTCGCATAAAACAGTAGCAATATTACCTTTTGATGTTAAGATTACCTATCGTAAGCAACCAAAAGGCTATAGTTTGGAGGGAAATTTGGACCAGGAGCAGAAAATGTCAAAATCCATTCAGGGAAGTATGTATACTTTTTTATTAAGAAAGGCAGATGAATATTCTGTTTCTTTTCAAGATATAGATAAGACAAACATCCTTCTGAAAAAGGCCGGGATGGAAGGGAAATTAGATGAGTTTACAAAAGATGAAGTAGCAAAGGCTTTAGGTGTTGATGCGGTATTGGGAGGACGTTTTGAAACTGAACAGACCAAATCAGATGGAGCAGCAATTGCTTCTATGGTATTGCTTGGAGGATTTGGGGGAAAAACAGGAACAGGTAGTTTAGTTTTAACACTAAATAACGGAGCAGATGGTGAGCTTTTATGGCGTTTCTTTAAATCAATGGATGATAGTATCAGTGGTTCTACCGATGATTTAGTGGAGCGGATGATGAGAAAAGTATCCCGAAACTTTCCTTACGGGAAATAACCAGAAATTTGATGATTACTTGTCCATTCCAATTTAGGCTGATGGCAAAAACCAACTGTCGGTAGAGTTAAGCGTAGCGTCTCTACCGATTATTAAATGATTAAGAGTCTTCAGACTCGTTTACTCCGATGTATAAAATCAGGCACCAAAGTATAATTAACTCATTTCGGGTTTTTCTGTAAATCAAGACCAATTTAAGCTTGCATGATATCTAATTCCATATGTACTGTAACATTCTCCCACCATCCAATAATATGAGAAGATTTTTACAATGCAGGTCTCGCTAAGAGCTTCATTTTGTTTATTTTGCGAAGATTGTTAAATCATAAATTTATTTGAAATAAAATTTAAAAACCATATACCTGCCTACCGCAGGCAGGGAAACATAGCATTTTATACCTGCCAAACTTCATTTTGGACAGGGATAGTCCTGAAGCTTTGCTTCAATCTATGTTTCCTTTAATTAAAATAAAAGACAAACTATGTGGTTAAACATTAGCTATTTACTAATCGAACTCACGTTAAATTAATTTAAGAAGAGACTTTGGACATTATACTGAATATTCAGAATTTGAGTAAAACTTATCAAAGCGGGGGCCGCACGCTAACCGTTTTGGATGATATTAGTTTTGCAATAGAGGCGGGCTCGACCATGTCGATAGTGGGTCCTTCCGGAAGTGGTAAAACAACGCTTCTTGGTTTATGTGCAGGTCTTGATCGCTCCACATCCGGAATTGTAGAGCTGAATCATATCCGCCTGGATAATCTTAATGAGGACCAGCGGGCACAGGTCAGAAACCAGCATGTGGGTTTTATTTTTCAGAACTTTCAGCTATTGCCAACTCTGACAGCACTCGAAAATGTCATGGTTCCTCTTGAATTAAGGGGAGAAAAGAATATCCATCCGCGGGCATTAGAATTGCTTGATAAGGTTGGTCTGGCTGACCGGGGGCATCATTATCCTACACAGTTATCCGGCGGGGAGCAGCAGCGGGTTTCACTGGCAAGGGCCTTTTCAAATTCTCCCAAAATTCTATTCGCCGATGAGCCTACAGGAAACCTTGATGCTGAAACCAGTGAAAAGGTCGTAAAACTGATTTTTGATCTGAATAAGGAAGCCGGAACAACCCTGGTTCTGGTCACGCATGATCTTGAAATGGCTTCTAAAACTCAGAGGATTATCCGCATAAAAGGTGGTTCTCTGGTTTCGGATCTGAGGACTAATATTGAAAACTCTGAAAAGCCGGATCATGTCGGAGCTTAATGACCCTCTTATCGAAGAGCATAAAGGTTCCCTGAATTTCAGATGGCTTCTGCTCATGGCATGGCGGGATAGCAGGCGCAACCGCTCACGTTTATTTCTGTTCATTTCCTCAATCATCCTTGGAATTGCGGCTTTAGTAGCCATTTATTCTTTTGAATATAATCTCAGGAAGGATATTGATTCGCAGGCTAAAAGCCTGCTGGGAGCAGATCTGATTATCGAGACGAATAAGGCAGTGAAAGAAGAGGCTATGCCGATGCTTAAATCATTAGGCACCGAGCGTTCAGAAGAACGGACTTTCGCCTCCATGGTTTATTTTCAGAAGAATGGGGGTACCCGGCTGGTCAATGTCAGGGCCTTATCCGGGGATTTTCCTTATTACGGTGATATAGAAACTACTCCTCAAACTGCCAGCCGTAGCTTCAGGCTCGGTAAGCAGGCTTTGGTTGATAAAACCCTGATGCTTCAGTATGATGCAAAGCCGGGCGATTCAATAAAAGTAGGTGAGGTCATTTTTGAGATTGCCGGGGTATTGAACAAAGCACCTGGACAAACGGGCTTTAATGCTGCGGTTGCTCCGATTGTTTATATTCCACTTTCATACCTCGAAGAAACAGGCCTTTCGCAAAAAGGGAGCCGAATCACCTATAATTTTTATTATAAATTTCCGCCAGAAACCAATGTCAATAAACTGGTCAAGCGCCTTGAGCCACAACTCGAAAAAGCAGAGCTGGATTATGAAACCATTGAATCCCGGAAGGAGAACACAGGCAGGTCTTTTGAAGATATGACCGAATTTCTGGCTCTGGTTGGCTTCATTGCACTACTTCTGGGATGTATTGGCGTGGCAAGTGCCATTCATATTTATATTCGTGAAAAGATCAATACCATCGCTGTTCTGCGTTGTCTCGGTGCCAGTTCAAGGCAGGCATTTCTGATTTATCTGATCCAGATTGCCGGGATTGGGTTGATTGGTTCCCTCATTGGTGCTATTTTGGGGACACTTATTCAGCAGTTTTTGCCAATCGTATTGAAAGACTTTCTACCGGTTGAAATTACCGTTGCTATTTCGTGGATGGCTGTCGGGCAGGGTCTTTTATTGGGTTTGATCATTTCAATTTTATTTGCCCTCCTGCCATTGGTTTCGGTCAGGAATATATCACCATTAAATACACTTCGACTTTCGCTAGAGGAAACTTCCCTGTTTAAGGATCCCATAAAATGGATGGTCTATTTTATTATCGTGCTCTTCATTTTTGGGTTCACCTACCTTCAGATGGGTTCAATTAAGAAGACGGTATTCTTTACTTCGGGAGTCCTTGCCGGATTTATTGCCCTTGCTGCTCTTGCCTATGCAATGATGTGGCTTGCACGTCGTTATTTTCCTTCTTCCTGGTCTTATTTATGGAGACAGGGTTTTGCAAATCTTTTCAGACCGAATAATCAGACCTTAATCCTGGTAGTTTCAATCGGATTGGGTACGGCCTTCATATGTACACTCTTTTTCGTTCAGGGAATTCTGATCAATCGGGTTACCCGTTCATCCAGTAAGAATCAGCCAAATATGGTGCTCTTTGATATTCAGAGTAATCAGAAGCAGGCGGTTTCTGATTTGACGAGGAGTATGAATCTGCCTGTTTTACAGGAAGTTCCAATCGTAAATATGCGGATGACCGAAATTAAGGGCCGTAATGCAGCAAGCTATAAAAAGGATTCTGTTGCCTGGGGAGCCATGCGCGGACTGGAGCGGGAATATCGTGTGACCTATCGGGATAGTTTGAGTGATTCGGAGGAGCTGATAGATGGAAAATGGATCGGAAAGGCTGAACCGGGCAAGCCGGTATATGTTTCCCTGGAGGATGGTTATGCCAAACGCATCGGGGTGAAGGTAGGAGATGAGCTGACGTTCAATGTTCAGGGCGCTCCATTAAAGGCTCTGGTTGGCAGCACACGAAAGGTCGACTGGAACCGGATTCAGACAAACTTTATCCTGATCTTTCCAACCGGTGTTTTGGAGGATGCCCCTCAGTTTCATGTGCTACTCACTCAGGTACCTTCCAATGAATTGTCGGCGAAATACCAGCAGGCGGTAGTCAGAACCTTTCCGAATATTTCGATGATCGATCTGGGTTTGGTATTGAGTGTGTTGGATGAGATTCTCGACAAAATGGGCTTTGTAATCCGTTTCATGGCCGCATTCAGTATTATAACAGGATTAATTGTTCTCATAGCTTCGGTACTCATCAGTAAATACCAGCGTATCAGGGAAAGTGTTTTATTAAGGACGATGGGGGCTAGTCGTAAGCAGATTCTGGTAATTACTGCGCTGGAATATTTTTTCCTGGGGGCTTTGGCTGCAGGTGCGGGTATTGTTTTAGCTCTGATAGCGAGCTGGGGCTTGGCGGGATTCATTTTCGAGACGCGCTTTTCTCCTGAGATACTTCCGGTTTTAATCCTGTTCCTGCTGATTACCTCATTAACGGTGTTGGTTGGATTATTTAACAGCAGAGGGGTATTGAACAGGCCGCCACTGGAGGTGTTGAGGTCTGAGGTTTAATTTAATTGACAGTTGACAATTGACAGTTGAGAATGGAGACCCGATAGTTATTGGGTGGGGAATTGGAAATGGGAAATTGAGGCCCGATAGCAATCGGATGGAGAATTAAAAGTGAATCAAAGCAGGATGTCATCCCGACGCAGGAGGGAACTTGGTGGTTTTAGGTAGAGTTTGTTTGCTGAGTACGAAGTTCCTTCACTCCGTTCAGGATGACAGGTTGCATTGCGCTTTAGAATTAATTTCAATTAGAATCCCGATCCACCCTTTCGCGGAGAGGAAACTTCCTTATAATGACAGGGAATCCTACAAATCCTTCGCATTAAACGTATCCCCCTGCTTCATATCCCCACTTTCATAGCCTTTTTTGAACCATTTCATTCGCTGTTCTGAGGTTCCGTGAGTAAAGGAATCAGGGACTACCCTGCCCTGCGATTGTTGCTGCAGGCGGTCGTCACCAATGGCACTGGCAGCAGTCAGGGCTTCTTCAATATCCCCTGCTTCAAGTACACTTTCACCATTTTGTTGCAGTTTTTCGATGTAATTGGCATAAATACCAGCATAAAAATCTGCCTGCAATTCCAGCCTAACAGACAATTGATTGTACTCGGTTTCATTGAGGCTGCTACGTAAACGTTGTACATTTTCTGAAACACCTAAAAGATTCTGCACATGATGGCCAACCTCATGGGCAATGACATAGGCCATCGGGAAATCACCGCCTGCTCCAAATCTGTTCTTCAGCTCTGTCTGGAAGCTAAGGTCAATGTAGATTTGACGGTCTGATGGGCAGTAAAACGGTCCGGTAGCAGAGCTTGCTGAACCGCAGGCAGAAGCAACAAGATCATCGAAAAGTACCATAGTTGGCCGTTCATATTGCTTACCGTTTTCTCTGAAGACTTCTGTCCATAATTCATCAGTATCAGCCAGAACCACATCTGCAAATTTGCCGGCATCATCCTGTGGCGAGCCAATTTTCCCTTCCTGAACAGGCTGATTTTGAGATACCTGAGTTAAAATAGACTGTGGATCTGCGCCAAATAATAAGCCCAGAATAACGAGAATAATTGCCCCGCCGCCAAGGGCCATACCACCACCGCTCATGCCACGTCTGTCATCAATGTTTCCGCTTCCGCGTCTTCCTGACCACTTCATAATCTTAAATTTATCCTGACAATATTATAAAATTATTCTTCAATATATTTTAGACAATCTATTTTTTGTCCCGCTCAAAAACGAGCTTCCCGCCTGTAAAGGTTTTCATAACTTTTACATTTCTGATGTTTTCAGCTTTAATTTCGAACAAATTTTGATCCAGAAGAACGAAATCTGCCAGATAGCCCTTTTTTAATATCCCCTTATTATTTTCATCAAAGGAGGCGAATGCAGAATTATAGGTGTACGCTTTTAGGGCCTCTTTAACACTGATTTTTTGTTGAGGAACCCATCCTCCAGGGTTTTTTTCATCAAGAGTGCGACGGCTAACCGCAGCATAAATACTCTCAATGGGTGTTGGCGGGGCTACAAACCAGTCGCTTCCAAAGGCCAGAACCGCCTGATTATCCAGAAGACTTTTAAAGGCATAGGTTGTTTTTATACGTTCAGGTCCGATTACTTTTTCAGCCCATCGTCCGTCGTCAATCGCATGGTAGGGCTGCATGCTGGCGATGACCTGGAGTGTTTTGAAGCGGCTCAGATCTTCCGGTGCAATATGCTGGGCATGTTCAATACGGAAACGTCTGTCTCGTTTTCCATTCTGTTTTTCAACGCTTTCAAAAATATTCAGTTGTTCGTAAATCGCTTTATCACCTATGGCATGTACCATGACCTGTAATCCGGCTTTGTCGGCAGCGCTTATTTGTTCATAGAGTTCCTTTACCGGGGTAACAAGAAAGCCGCTATCAGTTGGGGTATCGCTGAAGGGCTTTTTAAATGCCGCAGTATGCGATCCCAATGATCCGTCAACAAATCCCTTTAATCCTCCAATCTTTAACCAGGAATCACCTTTGCCTGATTTTTCAACTTCTTCACTAAGTTTTTTCCAGGTATTCAAGGGAACAATGGCATAAATGCGGGTGCTTAAAAGTCCCTTTTTTGCAGCTCTGCGGTAGACTTCCAGATCCTGCCAGCCACCCATGCTCTGGACTGAAGTAACACCTTTTTCGGCTACATACTTCATTGCTGTCTGAAGTGCTCGGTCTTTTAATTCATCCGAAGGATCGGATATATGCTGACCAATCAGTCCCATTGCATTGTCTTTGAAAATACCCTCTGGCATTCCGCTCTTATCACGGATGATAGAACCACCTTCGACATCTGTAGTGGCGGCACTTATTTTTCCAATTTTCATTGCAGCAGAATTCGCCAGGCCCATATGCCCGTCCAGACGCTGAACAAAAACAGGGTGTTCGGCACTCACCGTATCAATCCAGCTGGCTTGCGGAAGTTCGCCTCCCCAATTAGTATGATCCCAGTCGCCATTTAAAATCCAGGTACCCGGAGGAACTGTTTTGACGAAGGCAGCAATGCGATCAATAAATTCCTGTTTGGTTTTCGCATCGCGTAATGAGACTGATGATAGTCCGAAACCGCCATCAATAAAATGAACATGAGCATCGTTGAATCCTGGCACCAGCATCTGGCCTTGGGCATCAATAAGTTCTGTGCCATCATCCAGCATTTTCCTGACTGCTTCATTGCTTCCAACATGGATTATCGTTTCACCATTGATCGCGATAGCTTCTGCCCAGGGCTGAGCCTCGTCACCGGTCCAGATTTTTGCATTGACAATAGCCAGACTTGGGCTTTCAGTCGTTTTACAGGCAATAAAATTTATACAGAGGAACAGGTATAGAATAAAGAAATATGAGGTATTCGCCCTGATTGGGATGAATAAGGATTTGAATCTCATTATTGAGGCTTTGGTTAATTAAATATATGAATTAACCTAATTGGAAGAATGGGATTTAATTGTCTGAACTATGATTTTTTTGACTAGTGTGATTGTAATGATTAATCTTGAAAGCCCTGTACCATATTAATCAAATACATCATACTAATCATAGTTCAGACAAATGTTTACTCCTCCGTAAAAGCAATAATCGCTTTTTGAATCCTCCTGATTGTTTCCTCTTTTCCAAGAAGTACAGCAATATCAAAAACTCCCGGACCAAATTTGCCTCCAACCAGCATAACCCTGAATGGTAACATCAGCTCACCCGGTTTAATACCCCTTTCTTCTGCTAAAGCTTTAAAATTAGCTTCCAGATTGACGGCTTCCCAGGCCTCTGCATCATTGACGGCTTCCCAGATTTTTATCAGCTCATTGAAAAATTCGGTTTTTGCATCTGTCCATTTAGGTTTAACCGCATTCAGGTCATAAAATGCAGGTTGCTCGAAGAAGAATGAAGCCTGATCCCAGAAATCCTGTAGAAAGGTCATACGCTCTTTGACAGTCTCCAGTACTTTATCGAAATACTCATTATCCTGAATTTGGATGCCCTTAGCTTTCAAGATCTCAAGTACCTGAAACTTGATACTAGATACCTGACTCTTCTTAATATACTCATGGTTAAACCACTTCGCTTTCTCAAAATCAAACTTCGCGCCTGCTTTACTAACCCTTTCGATACTGAATTTCTCAATAAGTTCATCCATGCTGAAGATCTCCTGTTCGGTTCCGTCATTCCAGCCTAATAGGGCCAGCATATTGACAAAAGCCTCGGGAAGGTATCCCATTTCACGGAATCCCCTGGTGATTTCACCGCTTTTCGGATCTTTCCAGTTCATTGCATATACAGGGAAACCAAGCCTGTCGCCATCACGCTTGCTTAGTTTACCATTGCCATCAGGCTTGAGGATCAGCGGAAGATGTACCCAATGTGGCATATCTGCTTTCCATCCTAAATATTCCCAAAGCAGGATATGAACCGGTGCTGAAGGGAGCCATTCTTCTCCCCGGAAGGCATGGCTGATTTTCATCAGATAATCATCCACTACAACCGCCAGGTGATAAGTGGGCATTCCATCAGCTTTTAGCAGTACTTTATCGTCCACAAGGTTGGTGTCAAAGCTGACATCCCCACGGATCATATCATAAAAATGAACGCTTTCATCTGCCGGAACTTTAATGCGGATAACATGCGGTACTCCCTGATCCAGAAGTACTTGTGTTTCCTCCTGTGAAAGGTTCAGGGAATTTCGCAATCCACCGCGATTCTCATGACCATATCGAAAGTTTGGAAATTTTTGTCTTTGCTCATCCAGTTCTGCCGGAGTGTCGAATGCATAATATGCATGGCCCTTGTTAACCAATTCCTCGGCATATTTACGATAATTTTCTTTCCGTTCACTCTGACGATAGGGAGCATATGGGCCACCATTTTCAGGACCTTCATCGGGGTTTAATCCGCACCAGGCGAGGCAATCAAGGATATATTGTTCTGCCCCCTCTACATAACGGCTTTGATCGGTATCTTCTATTCTGAGTATAAAATCACCCCCGTGTTTACGGGCAAAAAGATAATTAAATAACACAGTTCTTACTCCCCCAAGATGTAAACCTCCTGTAGGGCTGGGTGCAAATCTTACTCGTACTTTCTTAGTCATATCAGGCATG
>CAZTRY010000044.1:0-23299 GCA_964616525.1 uncultured Sphingobacterium sp.
TGGCAGGAGGCCTGATTATTCTAGTTTTAGTTCAACCTCATACAATTAAGGCTTTATTCTCTTAAAATGAACAATCCTTTAGAATCCCGGGGCAGAATGTTCCGGTACTTTGCTTTTTTAATTCTGCTGGTTTTTGCATCGAATACATTTGCACAACAGCTAGTACAAACAAGAACCCTTTTAAAGAATCTTAATCTGATTGACGGCAATGGTGGCGGGGTTCAGGTAGATACAGATATTCTGATTGAAGGTCAGCGCATTGCCGCCATTGGAAAAAATTTAAAAAGTGCCGGAGCACGTGTGCTTGATCTTAAGGGAAAGACCGTAATGCCGGCAATGATCAGTGCCCATGTTCATGTAGGGGTGATCAGCGGGAATAATCAAAGCGGTACATTTTTTACAAGGGAGAACGTATTGGCCCAACTGAAAAAATACCTGGATTATGGTGTAAGTACGGTTCAAACGCTTGGTACCGACCGGCCTATACTATTTGAAAAAGGCTTCCGTGATTCATTGATGCGGGGCCTTTTGCCCGGTGCCCGACTTTTTTCCGGTGGCTATGGTTTTAATATTCCTGATCCATCTGTCAGCAAGGAATCTTTTATGGGGAATTTATACCGGCCGGTGTCTCCTGATGAAGTTCCGCTAATGATGAAGGAGCTGAACGGACTTAATCCATCCATGGTGAAGATCTGGGTTGATGGCTCGCCACAGACTAAAATGAAGCCGGCTATTTATCAAAAGATTATTCAGGAGGCGCACCAGTATCAGCGCAGAGTGGCGGCGCATGTGTATTATTTGTCTGATGCCCGTAAGTTAATCAGCTCAGGAATAGACGTATTCGGACACAGTATCCGGGATAGTGTGGTGGATGATGCATTGATCGCTCAGATGAAAGCCAGAAAGATCCCATATATCCCAACACTTGCGCTCGATAAGTTTGCACATGCCTATATGTCAAAACCAAACTGGTTTGAGGAACCTTTTTTTAAGGCTGCACTTGAACCCAGGGTTTATGAAATGCTTAGTTCCCCTGCTTATCAGAATGAACAAAAAGTTTCTGCTGCTGCAGTTCGTAGTGCCGCAGCATTCAGGATAGCACTTCAGAATGTAAAAAAGCTTCACGATGCCGGTGTATTGGTAGCCTTGGGCACCGACTCTGGAGCCTTTCCTATCAGGGCTCAGGGCTTTGCCGAACATCTTGAATTGGAATTACTGGTAGAAGCCGGATTGAGTCCGCAGGATGTGATTCGTATCGCTACTTTAAACGCCGCCCGTGTTCTGCGAATCGAAAAAGATTATGGTACCATAGAAAAAGGAAAGATTGCCGATCTGTTGATTTTGGATGAAAATCCCTTAGAAAACATCAGGAATACCCGTTCAATCAATGCTATCTATAAAGCAGGTGTTCAGTTAAGTTCGGGACCTCTGAGTAGAAAATTTCAATAACTTTATCGGAGCTTAAAATAATTAATGTAACTACATTTTAAATATAAAACATTAAGACTAATTCTATGATTTAGGGCTGAACTTTGGTTAAATTGTAAATTAAATTAGTGTTATTCCCTGAAAACCAACTCGAATATTAACTTAAAATGCTTGATGGATAGCTCAATTCGAATTAAGAACGAAATTAATGAAGATAAGGTTCTTAAAGTCTCATCCTTTAGGAAGGATGTCAGAGTTACCAAGCCACATAAGCATAAAAGCTATTTTGAGATCATTTATCTTTCCAAAGGCAGTGGATATCATTTTATTGATTCTAAACGGTATGAAGTGCTCCCTGAAAGTGTATTTTTTGTACGTAAAGAACAAATTCATTATTGGGAATTGGATTCAGAGCCTGAAGGTTATGTAGTCATTCTCAAGAAAAAATTAATTGATCAAAGTATAGACAAAGAGATCAAATCATTGTTATTTCAATTAAGTAAGACTCCTGTATTACATCTTAATCAAACCAATTCGATAAATAAATTATTCGAGATCCTGATAGCAGAAGGCGCATTGGAAGGCGATTCTTCTCAGGTTTTTATTGAAGGCCTGTTAAAAGCATTACTGGCGAAAATATTACAGGAAGGCAAATACCCATATGTAAATAGGAAAATTATTGAAAACGCATTTTATCATAATTTTCTGGAGATTTTAAGTCAGGAAAAAACATTAAAAAACAGTGTTTCCTATTATGCAAATAAACTTAACACCTCACCACAAAACCTGAATATGGCATGTAAGAAAGTGATGAATGTATCAGCTTCGAATGTTTTATCTGAATTTATTATTGATGAGGCAAAACGATTATTGATCTATACGGATAATTCAATAGCTCAGGTGGCATTTATTCTCAGTTTTAATGATTCATCCCACTTTATTAAATATTTTAAGAGATTTACAGGCATCACACCTCATAATTATAGAGCAAATCTCTTTTAGTACCGTACTATTTTCAAATATACCGTAAGAGCAGTTTTTTTCTGTTCTTCTTTGTTAAATATTAATAACATTATACGATAGTTCAGATGATATTAAAATACAGATGTTTGTGTGCATTATGGATTGGCTTTTTTACTTTATTTGCCAGCTTTGCAAGCTATTCACAAACGCAAATAGCTTTAAAGGATATTCCAGCATTAGTTAAGGATAATTTGCCCCATTTAAACGCTAAAAAATCTGAAATTGATGCCATCAAAAATTTGATTAGTTATGAAAAGCGCAGTTTGATGCCAGAACTAACTGTTGCATATCAGGCTAATGTGGCTACTTTTAATAACATTACGGGCATGAGCTATCCCGGTTTAATTATGCCAATTAGTGGTCCACCATCTTTAAATAACGATATTAATTTTGTTCCCGGTTCTGCAGCAACTGCATTTCTAAGCTGGCGCCCGATTACCTTCGGACAGAGACTGGCATCTGTTGATAGAGCTGCAGCACAATATAAATTAGCAAGCGCTGATTATAATGAACAAACTTTCAAGTATCAGTATTTAGCAATAAATTCTTACCTGGATGCGGTTTATTTTAAACAGGTTATGCTTGCTAACCAGGCAAATATTAAGAGATATCAATCCAGTCTTGATCAATCACTGGAACTGGCAAAAAACGGATTGAGACCTGGAATTGATACACTCCAATTACAAAGTTCAATTGCTCAGGCTGAAATTGATCTCCTGCAAACCCAAAATAATTATAAACAAAAGCTTATTGAGCTTTCCCATTTAATTGGGAATACAGAAAGAGGTGCTGATTTGGTTCTCACTGATACCTCCTTTAATGGACAAAATATTACTATTGATCCGGCTATTAACATTACAAACCATCCTTATCATTTGGCAGCATCGGCACAAATGGGTGTTACAAGCGCGATGCTTGATGAAGTAAAAAAAACCTGGAGGCCTAAATTGGATTTTTGGGGTAATGTTTATGGAAGAGGCTCCGGGATAGATGTAAATAACAACATCAACAAATCTGAAGGCTTTAGCTTAACCCGCAATAATATAGGTTTTGGGATCCAGTTGAGTTTTCCTATTCTGCAATTTCATCAGTTGAACAGTAAAAAGCAACAATATGGGGAACTGCTAAAGTCGGCTGCTTTTAGAATTGAACAGGTAAAACTTGATATAAATAAGCAAGCCGATATGGCTATGCAACAGTACCGGTCGAACGTAGCAATCTCGAGAAATACCGCAATTCGACTTAAAAGTGCTATTGAGGTGTATAATAGTTTAAAAGTTAGTTATGATTCAGGCCTGGTTGATTTTACCAGATTGACTCAAGCTCAATTTGAGCTGCAGCAAGCCGAAATTAATGATACCAGTGCAAAATTGATTATTCAGCGATCTTTGCTGGAAATGAGTGTAGCTAAGGGAGACTTAAATTTATTTTACAATAGATAATCAAGAAATGAAACTAATAATATCCGCACTAAGGCACCCCATCACCGTTCTTGTTGCCGTACTTGGAATTGCCTTCTTTTCTTATATATCTATCAAAAAAAGCAAAATCGATATTTTCCCAACATTAGGATTGCCAACAGTTTATGTTGCTCAACCATATGGGGGGCTTTCTCCTGAGCAGATGGAAGGTTTTGTCACTTCCTATTATGAATACCACTTTTTATATATCACGGGAGTAAAGTATGTTGATTCCAAATCCATACAAGGTGCAACTCTCATTAAAATTGAATTTAATGAAGGGACAGATATGGCCCAGGCTATGGCAGAAGTGGTAGGTTATGTAAACCGATCCAGGGCATTTATGCCTCCAGGTACCGTTCCTCCATTTATTACCCGTTTTGATGCAGGAAGTGTGCCTGTTGGTCAGCTCGTTTTCAGTTCAGAAACCAGATCATTGGGCGAAATTTCAGATCTGGCTTTGTTCAGGGTAAGACCCATGTTCTCAACCCTGCCAGGTGTATCGGCACCACCTCCATTTGGTGGAAACAACAAAACTGTAATTGTCAATGTTGATCCTGATAAAATCCGGAATTATCAATTAACACCAGAGCAGGTGATGCAGTCACTTTCTACCTCAAATACGATTTCTCCTGCAGGGAATGTTCGTATTGGAGACAGCACTTATCTTACTCCGCAAAATAGTGTAATTGAAAACCTGCAGGATTTGGAAAACACCCCATTGCAAAAGGGTAGTGGAACCTCTGTCTATGTAAAAGATATAGCGACTGTAAGTATTGGATCGGATGTAACCACTAGTTATGCCCTGGTAAATGGCAAACGTTCTGTTTACATTCCGGTAACAAAGCGTGCAGATGCTTCTACATGGGATGTAGTTAAATTAGTAAAGGCTTCTCTTCCTGATATGCAGGCAGCTATACCTGATGATATCAAAGTTTCATATGAATTTGATCAATCAGGTTATGTTATTTCAGCCTTAAAGAGTTTGTTGTTTGAGGGTGGTTTGGGTGCAATTTTAACAGGTTTGATGGTCTTGCTTTTTTTGGGGGACAGACGCGGGGCATTGATTGTTGTCATGACCATTCCTTTGGCTTTGCTTTGTTCGGCTACCCTTTTATACTTATTTGGTCAGACAATAAATATTATGACACTGGGCGGACTTGCCCTATCAGTCGGAATTCTTGTTGATGAAGCTACAGTTACCATAGAGAATATACACCGGCATCTCGAGATGGGAAAGGATAAAGGTCAAGCTATTGCAGATGCCTGTAAGGAAATTGCTGCTGCAAAACTGTTGATCCTTTTTAGCATACTGGCCGTATTTGTGCCTTCATTATTTATGAATGGGGTCCCAAGGGCGATGTTTATGCCTTTGTCATTGGCAGTTGGTTTTGCTATGGTCGCTTCATTCCTTTTGTCTCAAACCTTTGTTCCTGTTTTGGCTAATTGGATGATGAAGGGGCATGTGCAATCCAACTCAAACACACGATTTGAGCGTTTAAAAATTCGTTATCAGGGAACTGTAACTCGGCTTTCGAGGAATACAGGCTTCATTACACTCACATTTTCGGCAGTATCAATTGGTTTGGTTATTGCCTTCTTTCTATCAATAGGCACAGAGCTTTTCCCGGAGGTAGATACAGGGCAAACCCAGATCCGGTTAAGACTTCCTGTTGGAACAAGATTAGAGAGAACAGAAGATGCTACCAGGAAATTATTAGAATTATCATCAAAAATTGCCGGAAAAGAAAATATAGAAATAACTTCTGCATTTGTTGGAACCCAGCCTTCAAGTTTTCCTGTTAACTATATTTATTTGTGGACAGGTGGGCCGCATGAAAGTGTTACAAAGATCAAATTAAGCAAGGGTTCGATTGAGATCGAAGACTTTAAAGAACAATTAAGGGACTTGGTCAAAAAGGAACTGCCGAAAGCAATGATATCCTTTGAACCCGGAGATATTGCCAGTCAGGTATTGAATATGGGAACGAGCAATCCCATCCAAATTGCAGTAGTAAATAGAAACCTTGAGCAGGGAAAGGGAACGGCAAAAAAGATAGTTAATGAATTATCGGGATTGCCCTACATGCGTGATATCCAGATTGCAACTCCATTGGATTACCCCGCAATAAAAATTGAGGTCGACCGTATAAAGGCCGGCCAGCTTAATTTAACTTCAGAACAGATTACCCGGTCAATTGTTGCCGCAACTTCCAGCACACGATTTATGTCGCCGGGATATTGGCTTGATAAAACAACGGGTACTGCCTATGTAGTGCAGGTCCAATATCCTGAATACAAGATGAATTCTACATCTCAAATCGAAATGATTCCGGTAGGTTCAGGTATTGGAAGCAGTCATTTATTGAATGAGGTTGCATCCTGGAAAAAGATTGCCATGCCTGGTGAATATGATCGCTTAAATCAGCAAAGATATATCACAGTTACGGCAAATGTTCATGAAATGGACCTTGGATCCGCATTTAAGAAAACAGAAGAAATTGTTGAAAGGATACGGCCAAGTCTGCCTAAGGGAGCTAAAATTCTGTTAAGAGGTCAGCCTGAATTACTTTTTCAAACCTTAAGTAGTTTACAGTTTGGATTATTGGTAGCAATGGTTGTTATTTTTTTACTGATGGCTGTATTTTTTCAATCCTTCCGTATTGCCCTGGTGATGCTTGCGATTATACCCGCAGTTATTGCAGGCGCTTTATTACTGCTACTGATAACAGGCCAGTCTATGAATATTCAATCCTATATGGGAACAATTATGGCCGTTGGGGTAGCAATTGCAAATGCCGTATTATTTGTGACCAGTGCCGAAATACTTAGGAAGGCCGGCAATATTGAAAGCTCCCACCTTATTTCTGCCGAGAGTCGTTTACGTCCTATTTTAATGACCAGCCTGGCCATGATTGCCGGGATGATCCCAATGGCTTTGGGTGGCGGCCAAATTGCACCACTGGGCATTGCAGTTATTGGGGGATTAATAAGTTCAACGATCAGCGTTTTATTTTTCCTGCCAGCTGTATATCAATGGGCTGCAGGCAAAAGAAAATATAAAGTTATATCCCTGGACCCTCAGGATCCGGAATTCAATTTAAATAAGTAGATAATAATAGATGATAAAGTCATTAGTTAAATTTTCAATAGTAATTTTCTGCATTTCTGCCTGTACAGAAAAGAAGGCTACACCAACGAATGCCACTGTTGAAGTTACGGATACAGTCCCGGTATTTATTTTATCAAGTTCTGAGGTTAGCAAATCTGTTCAACTGCCGGCAGAGTTATTACCTTACGAAACGTCGGACTTAAATGCAAAGGTTGAAGGCTATATTAAAGATATCAGAGTAGATATTGGAGATAAGGTAAGCAAGGGACAAATTCTTGCAGTTATTGATGCACCTGAAGTCAAAACCAGATCTGCCGAATACCAATCGGCACTGTCTACTGCTTTATCCAGATATCAATCCAGCAGGGATGTTTATGATCGTCTGAGCAGAGCATCCCAGGCAAAAACTGCCGGTATAGTTGCTCCGGTAGATCTTGTAAAAAGCCGGAACCAGAAATTGGCAGATAGCGCTGCATACCAAAGTGCAAAAAGCCTGGCACAATCCTACAATGAAGTAGCTGCTTATCTGATAATTAAAGCTCCATTTAATGGAATTATTACAGCAAGAAATGCTGATCGCGGTGCCCTGGTCGGACAATCTGTTCCTATCCTCACAGTTCAAAATACCAATGTCCTAAGACTAAGGGTGGCAGTGCCTGAGTTATATGTATCCGCTGAACCAACAGATAAAGAAGTGAAATTTAAGGTTCAGAGTAATCCCAATAAAAATTTCACAGCCCAGTTAGTTAGAAAAAGCGGTGCAATTGACCCTAAAAACAGGACAGAGATGTGGGAGTACAGTTTTAAAAATTCGGACAATGAATTAAAGGCCGGAAGCTTTGCTTATGTAAACCTTAGTTTCAAAAGAAGTATTCCATCATTTATTGTTGCATCAGGAGCAATAGCAACCAATCAAGAAAGGAAATTTGTCATTGCTATCAAAAATGGTTTAGCCGAATGGGTTGATGTTTCACAGGGAATGAGTACCGATAGCGGAATTGAAATTTTTGGAAACCTGAATAATGGAGATACCTTAGTTGTAAGGGCAACAGATGAAAGAAAACCAGGTACACAAGCTTATTGGAAGATCAATCCTTAAGTTTAAATACCTTTGTTTAATTATTTTTTTCAATCCTATCCAGAGTTATTTCTCAATTTATTTTGCTGAGCAGCATCTGCCTCACCGTAAACAATTCTTTTGAATGTGCATCCACAGTTATTTGAACAGAGGCCACATCGGCATCCCCAAAAACCTGCACCCGGGTGAAATTAAGGATGGTAGACCGCTTATCAGGATTTAATAGGGGCTTATCGACAATGAAGCGATGAGAATCGCCATTGACCCAGAGGACAGGCTTGCCATAAATCCTGCTTAACTCTGAAAGTTTATCACAAATTCCCTTAAATACAGGAACGATTTTGCCTCCATAGAACATATCTGCCTGGGTAAAGAAGACCAGCCCTTTTTTATCCTTTGCCTTATTGAAAATTTCTTCCATCCAGGCGAGGTTTGCCTTTTCTCGTTCGAGAAATTCGGTATTGTCAGTTCCTTTGAAATTATTACTGCTACCCACTAAATGTATGGTTGCAAACTGAATTCCACCGTGTTCCCAGGCTACATTTTCAACATATCTGGCAAATTGCGGATTGCTGCCTTGGGTACTGAGTAAAATCTTTTTTTGCCCGAGACTTTTAGGCTCTTTAAAAAACATTTTTCTCAATAAGGCCAGCCTTTCCAGAGGGTCATATCTTCCGGCAGCCTCCCTGTTGCAATCTGTCCACTCATTGTCACCCGGAGTGTAGATCAATGGCCTGGAAAAGCTTTCAAAATAGTTAAAAATCTTACCGAAATATTCATCAGAGCAAAGGGTTGAACCTGATTTAAAATCACCGACATGCACACTAAAAGCCGGCTTTTCCTTATTGACCGCTTTGATCAGATTTTCGAAACGGGCATAATCATCGGGCAGACGATAGGGCATATCCCCGAAAGCAATAAATTCAAATTTTTTACTTTGTGCAGATGTGCTTGCAGCGGAAACAAATAGCAAAAGGAAGAGGAAGAATATTCTCACGGTTTGGGTTTTTTGAATCAATAAATTTAATCAGTTTTTGCTGGTTGCAATAAACAAAAGAGAAAAGGGTTTTTAATGACAAAAGCCTGCGAATATTTTGCAGGCTTCTGTTATTTTTGAGGACTTTGCTCAGCAGACCCTGATTTTAATGAGCATCGTAGATAATCACCTTATCAAAGAAGACCCTGAACTCATCTAAAAATGCCTTGTGCAGGGGATGAACCTGATATTCATCATGGCCGGCCATATCGTCGAACAGAAGAAATAAGCTAAAGGTATAAGTTGTATCCACCACGGCGCGCTCGATAGGAGCTGGTGTTCCAATATGATACATTTTGACTGCTTCAATAAATTGCAGGGTATCTAAACTTTTGCGAAATGCAGTTTTTTGTTCCTCAGTGGTGTCGGCTTTAAGCCAGAATAAAACGTGGTGTGCGATCATTTTCTTTATTTTTTTCAAATATATAAAATGGCATTGCTGAAGTCATAGATACTTAAAATTTCAAATGCTAAAATGACAAAGCCGGTATAAAACCGGCTTTGAGTAAATTTAATAATTTTGAGCTGCCAGAATCAGGCAGCTAAGCAGGATTCATTCCCACTAAAATGTAATAGAACCTTCGCCGGTATACTCATAGTTAGTTGGTGTATTTACTGTGTACAACAAGGTCATATTTCCTGTTGCATCAGCAAATTTTCCGGTTCCACCTGTAAATACGTATTGCTGGAACATGAATCCGGTGGCAGCATCCATACCTGCACCTACCAGAGCATAATAGAGTTTATCTCCATTAGCAGCTGTTCCAACTCCGCCAATTGCACTGATCGGCTGTCCCAGCGAATTCATACAAAATACTGTTACTTGTTGTTGAAGTCCGAGTGCAGTTGAATTACCGGTACCGACAGATTTGAATTTGAGAGTTCCATCCCCGCAACCATTCGGAATATAAGAAATGGTTCCTGAACCCTTACTTTTCAATGGTCTGGTTACCCTTTTGCCATTATTTGATTTGTTTGCAGACATCTGTATTCCTGAACCATCATTAGCTTTTAACAAGATTGCGCTGGAACTCATTTCTGCGTATTTCTTTAGATCATCCTGATTAGTAGTTTCGGTGATCGTTTCCTTCTTACAGGATGCGAATAGCATCACTGCTGCTGCGAAAATTAAAATTTTGTTCATAATTGGAGTATTGAAAGCGTTTAATATAAAAATACAAATTTATAAATAAACTAAATTAATTTTCAGTAGTCGCAAATTGGAATAAAAAAAGCCGTTACATGATGCACCGGATTCATAAAAATAAAGACCACATAATCAGAAACTAAGTGTTGACATCACGGGGAAATGATCAGAAGGAAATTTGCCGAAATAAGTGTCTGTCAGTATTCCCCATCTGCTCGCTTTAAAATGCTTAGAAGTGAAGATGTGATCTATAACAGATTTATTTATCGGGGCTTTGAATCCATTTCCTGATGAGTTAAGTTCATATGGGAATTCTACATCCTTGTACGAGTCTTTCAGAATCCCGGAATTAGCAATAGTCTGATACCATTCACTATCGCGGCCACCGTTTAGGTCGCCTGTGAAGATTACCGGCTGGCTGCCAGCAATTTCCTTGATTTTCTGTATGATCAGTTTTGCACTTTCCATTCTGGCTACAACTCCCTGATGGTCAAAATGCACATTAAAGAAATAGAACTTTTTACCACTCGCCTTATTTTCTAGATAAACCCAAGAGCAGATGCGGTTACAGCAGGTTGCGTCCCATCCTAAGCCGGGTTTATCCGGGGTTTGAGAGAGCCAGAAGTCTCCGCTTTTCAGTAGTTTGAATTTATCCTTTTTGTAAAAGATGGATGAATGTTCACCGCCTTCCTTGCCATCTTTCCTGCCAACTCCATAGCGGGAGAAATGTGGTAATGCAGTTCTGATATCATCCAGTTGATTTTTCAGAGCTTCCTGAACTCCAAAAATATCGAAGTCGTGAAAGCGGATCAGACTAGATACAACTGGTGCGCGGGCTACCCATAAATTGCCAGTGTCGCGCGGGTTATCATACCTGATATTAAAAGTGGCTACATTAAAGGTCTGGGCATTAAGTGCTATCGAAACTGAAAGAAAAAGCGCACACAGGCCAATCAATTTTATTCTCATCTCAACTCATTTATTTCAATCTAAAGTAGAAAATTTATGGCGAAGCCGAGAAATATGTATGAAGTAGAGAATTTGTTTGGTCGGGGTAATTGAATTCGTAATTCTCAACTCCTCTTCAAAATGTACTCCTCCCTTGCTCTCAAAATATGAACCATATTCACATTGGCCCATTCGGATAGGGAAATGAGCTGGCCAACCAGACTCCGCCCCAAAGGAGTAAGTTCGTATTCAACCCTTGGCGGGATCTGAGGGTAAATAGTGCGCGTAACCAGGCCATCCTCTTCCAGTGTACGGAGTGTTACGGTTAACATCCGCTGGGAAATCCCCGGTATCATTTTCTTCAGCTCCGTAAATCGAAGGGTCTCGGCTTTACCCAGCATGATGATGGCATGCATGGTCCACTTATCACTGATACGACTGAGGATGTCTGTTATGGGACAGTGATTTGTCTTCCTGTTGTCAGAAAAATAATTTGCTATTTCTTCGCGACTACCTTCAGAGGCTGTTTCGCCATTGGTTACTTTCATAATACTGAGTGTAAAACAGGTGCCGTATTGTATAATGCAAAGTTACTAAATAGTTTTGAGTTATTAAAAGTAACTAATAATAATAAGAAATGAACATAATAAATGCATTAAACTGGCGCTACGCCACTAAGAGTATGAACGGTAATACCGTACCACAGGAAAAAGTTGATTTGATATTGGAAAGTATCCGCTTATCGGCATCATCAGCTGGTTTTCAACCCTATCAGGTATTTGTCATACAGAATAAAGAATTGCTGGAGAAGATTAAACCAATTGCATTTAATCAGCCTCAGATTACAGATGCCTCTCATTTACTGGTATTTGCAGCATGGGATAGAGTAACAACTGAACGTGTGGATGCCATGATAAAAAACATTGTCCGGGTACGAAATGTATCAGAGGAATCACTTGCTGTGATGAGAGGATATGGTGAGCGGTTTATGGCACAGTCAGCCGAACAGAATTTTCAATGGGCAGCACGCCAGGCCTATATTGCTTTAGGCACCGCACTCATTGCTGCTGCGACACTCGAAGTTGACAGTACCCCAATGGAGGGCTTTGATCCTGCGGCTTTGGATCAGCTTTTGGGCTTAGAGGAACGTGGTTTAAAAAGTGTGCTGATTCTCCCTTTGGGCTATCGCAATGAAGAAAAGGACTGGTTACTTCCATTGGCAAAGGTTAGAATGCCAAAAGAGGATTTGTTTATTGAGGATGAAGAACTTGCTGAGCTAATCAGTTAATTTATTTGAGTGAGTGATGGTTCCATGATCTGTCACTCATTCTCACTCCTGACTCCTATGCAGGTTTACTCAATTGTAAATGAAAATTATTATTTTGGATAGAAATTCAACAGGATTATGATTACAAAAGGTCGACTCGAAGCATTCAGTGATGGAGTGATAGCCATCATTATTACCATCATGGTTTTGGAGTTAAAAGTGCCACATTCAGATAGTATTGAGGCCTTATCGACTCTGTTTCCTGTGTTTATCAGTTATGTGCTTAGCTTCGTTTATGTTGGTATTTACTGGAATAATCATCATCACATGCTGCATACCGTGAAATCTGTCAATGGGGCTATATTATGGGCTAACCTTCATCTCTTATTCTGGCTTTCTTTAATTCCTTTCGTGACCGCCTGGATGGGAGAGAATCATTTTGGGAAATGGCCGGTTATTTTTTACGGTATTGTACTCATCATGAATGCGATTGCCTATACCATTCTGGCTAAGACTTTAATATCGCATCATGGTAAGGATTCACTTATTGACAGAGCTTTAGGTAATGATTGGAAAGGGAAATTGTCCTTAGGTATTTATGCCAGCGCGATAGGATTATCCTTTATACATTCAGGAATAGGCATGTTCTTATATTTTGTTGTTGCTGTACTTTGGCTGATTCCCGACACAAGAATTGAGAAACTTCTGATAGACGAATCGTCTAAAGAAGATAAAGGTACTTGAGTTATCTGTTGTCAGTTACCTGTTACTTGTTGCCTGTTGTCAGTTGCCGGTTGACTGGGATGTAATGGTTCAAATTAAAATTCATCTCTACACTTTATATGTCATCCCGACGCAGGAGGGACATCACTGTCGATTTTTTAATTGTCAGCTCTCAATTCTTCCCCATCAGCTTCCTTACCTCCGCCACTTCCTTCTCAGTTACCGGTCCCGATTTGTTACCCCAACTCTTTCTTACATAAGTTAGGATCTCCGAAATTTCTTTATCTGTGAGGAAAGATGCGTGTGCAGGCATCGTGTCATTATAATTTTGGCCTTTGACCTGAATTGCACCGGTCATGCCATTTAATACCACATTGATCAGCACCGTTTTGTCGCTGTTTACCCATTCAGACCCTGCAAGAGGAGGGAATCTGCTTCCATCACCATTTCCATCGCTTTGGTGGCAGTTTCTGCAATAGATATTGTATAAAAGTTCAGCATGTACCGGTTTGCCCTTTCTGTCCAAATTATCTGCCATTTCATCCGGGGTTTTAAGATGAGATAAAGATTTGCGCTTCTCCATTTCAGCCAATTCTTTATTTCCAAACGACTTTTTATCGCCCTTGTACATGATTCTCCAAATTTTTCCTTTTTGGGTTTCACCCACATACAGAGAACCATCTGGGCCTTCAGCTAGACCCATCGGTCTGTAAGTGGCGTCATTGGCTACTGCAAGGGTATCCTTGCCAGCAAAGCCATCGGCAAATACTTCCCATGGACCGGTTACGACGCCATTCTTCATTGGAACAAAGACAACAACATTCCCAACCTGCGGGTATGGGATACGGTTGGTAGATCCATGCAGTGAAATAAATGCACCCTCTTTGTAGCGCGCAGGGAACTGGTTGCCCTTGTAAAATAAGATATCATTTGGTGCATAATGTCCGGGAAAACCCAGGAGTGGTTTAGGAAGTTTGGCTCCATCACCCTCTTTTACGCCATCACCGCCGTATTCAGGGCTCAGGACTTTCTTGCCCAGCATCTGATCGTAATAATAATAAGGGAAACCTCCATCGAATCCTTCATTAACTTTAAAAAGTTCATCTGATGGGAGCATGGCGCTTTTCCAGGGACTGTAATATTCAGGCCAGAGTAGTCGCAGATCATCCCTTCCATGGTGCAGTGCATAAAGGGCATTGGTGCCTTTATCCCAGGTCATACCAACAATACTCCGCATTCCGGTAGCATAGCGTTTTCCGTCGCTTTGTTTTTGCTGCAGTTTATTTTCATCAAACTTCCAGATTCCGCCATGGTCAACCAGGTACGGACAAGGATTCATTCCCGGCGATCCTGGTTTTCTGTTCTCCGCCTGACAGGAATTGGTTCCCATACCCCAGGAAACAAACATATTTCCTTTCCCATCAAATGCCAGTGCTTTGGCCATATGTTCGTGATATGGCAGGGTATCGATCACTACGGTATCCATTTTACTGTCGGGTACCAGTTGACCTTCCTTCAACTTATTGCGAAAAACCATTAACTCTGAGCTAAAGTAGAGATAGCCATTATGGATTTGCATGGCAGTTCCCCTGTTGCGGTTCTCGTATTTGCCCCAGATCTTCACGGAATCGGCCTTTCCGTCGCCATCCAAATCTCTAAGTGCTGCATTGCCATAACCATCAATTGTAGGGGATCTTAGTTTCACGTAAACATCTCCATTCTGGTTCACTGCAAGATGTCTGGCGCCAACATAATTCCCTGAGGGCTGGTTATTCGGGCGACTCAGTTGGGTGCTTTTTGGGGCACCTTTAATTTCAGCAGGTGCTGTCTGAGGAGCATTGGATTTTGCAAGCTGACTTATCTGCAGAGCGATAACAGAACCACCTCCAATACTATCGACTACCACCAGAGCCTCAAATCCACCCGGCAGAATTAGTCCGCCATTATCCTTATCGGATGCAGGTAATTTATCTGCCCCAGGCTTACAACTACTCAAAAAAGTTAAGAGAGCCAGGTAAATTAATAGGGTGTAATGCTTTCCCGGGTGGCTGTAGTTTTTCATGAAATTAAAATAGTTTTTTATTTCCAATATTGAAACAGGAAACAGAAAGATTACTGGAGGGGAATTAGTAAATTGAGGGAATTAGCAAATTAGCAAATGGGGGACAGGGAGATTTGAAAATTTGAGGATTTGAAAATTTGAAGATACGGTAGAGGAATTAGCAAATGTGAATCCGACTTACGAAATCACATAGGCGTGCGACAAGTAGATTTCGTCAGTCACATATTCTAATTAGCAAATTAGAGAATTAGCAAATTAGCAACCAAATAGTTTTCGGGTGGGAAATGACTTACGAAATCACCTCGGCGAACTGCAAGTAGATTTCGGCTTCACATATTCCAATTAGCAATTGGAGATAATTAGCGAGTTTGAAACGCCTGTCATCCTGAGGAGCCAACGAATTTTCTTAATTAATACTAATGTGAGGCGACGAAGGATCTCATTAAATGAGCAGGATTTTTTCTGGACACGATTGCCCAGGTAGAATGTTATTATTTGAAAATTGGGAGGTCCCCACTTTCGTGGGATCCGATAATTATCGGATGACAAACTTAGTGATGTGGATAGGGAGATTCCAGCCTCCGCTGGAATCGATTGCGGAACCGTACGATAAATGATTCAGCTCTTTTAATCATTTTTTATCTTCAGGTATTTCACCTATGCTAGCACACCCGTGTCGCATCTGCTTCTTATTTAATTTCCAATTCATTTTCCCCAAATAAACTCCTATTATTATAAAAAAAAATCAAAGTGCATAGTTTATTACCCGAAGAAAATATCTCCCGTCGCAGACTGAAGGCCATCTTCGGTGGCTCAATCGGAAATTTGGTTGAGTGGTACGACTGGTATGCTTATTCTGCCTTTGCTCTCTATTTTTCAGCTTCCTTTTTCCCCGAAGGCAATAAAACTGCTCAACTGCTCAATACCGCCGGCATATTTGCCCTGGGCTTTTTGATGCGGCCAATCGGAGGCTGGCTCTTTGGCCGGATTGCAGATAAGCTTGGACGTAAACAAAGTATGACCCTTTCGGTATTGCTCATGTCCTTCGGGTCTATGCTCATTGCTTTTATTCCTACATATCAGTCCATAGGAATTATTGCCCCCATTATGTTGCTGATAGCCAGACTTTTGCAAGGGTTGAGCGTGGGAGGTGAATACGGTGTTTCAGCGACATACCTAAGTGAAATGGCCACGAAGAAACGCCGGGGTTTTTATTCCAGTTTTCAATATGTTACCCTAATCGGCGGACAGCTTTTAGCGCTCGGAATTCAGCTTATTCTTCAAAAATGGCTGAGTGATGAACAACTTCATGACTGGGGATGGCGGATTCCTTTTGTAATTGGAGCTATACTTTCGCTGGTGGCACTTTACCTGCGAAGCACTCTCTATGAAACCAAAGCCTTCGAAGCACAGAAAAATAAGGCTGATGAACGCAAAGGCACAATAAAGGAACTCTTAAAACATCCCAGGGCCCTGCTGACAGTTGTTGGTCTGACCCTTGGCGGTACCCTTGCCTTCTATACCTACACAACCTATATGCAGAAATTTCTGGTGAATACTGTGAACCTGAGTAAAGCTGAATCCACACAAATCTCCTTTATCAGTATGCTGATATTTGCTTTGATTCAACCGCTTTTTGGGGCTCTTTCTGATCGTATTGGTCGCCGGCCCCTGCTGATTAGTTTTGGTCTGCTGGGTACCATTTGTACTGTTCCGCTGCTTACTACCCTAAGCCACATTTCTTCACCTTACAGCGCCTTCTTTTTGCTCCTCGCCGGATTATTCATTGTAAGTGGATATACCAGCATTAACGCCATTGTAAAAGCGGAACTCTTCCCCGCTCAGGTACGTGCCCTGGGTGTCGGCTTGCCTTATGCCCTTACCGTAGCCATCTTTGGCGGCACAGCTGAGTATGTTGCACTCTGGTTAAAAAATTCCGGTCATGAGGAGTATTTCTACTGGTATATTACCGGCTGTATCTTTTTGTCTTTACTGGTTTATATTGGGATGAAGGATACGAAGGAGACGTCGATGCTGGAAAGGGACCAATTAGCAAATTAGAGAATTAGCAAATTAGCAAATGGAGAGTCAATTTGTCAATGAGTTAATTTGTCGATTTGTCGATGAGGGAATTAGCAACCCGATAGCTATCCGGTGGGGAAAAGACTTACGAAATCACATAGGCGATCGGCAAGTAGATTTCGGCTTCACATATCTTAAATTAGCAAATTAGAGAATTAGCAAATTAGTAAGGCCTGTCATCCAGAGGAGCCGGTCGATTTTCTCAATTTACTGTAATTTTGAGGCGACGAAGGATCTCATTGCTATGAGCCGGATTTTTGCTTTAGCAGCATATTAGGGAGCCTCACCCTGAGAACGGAACTGCTGGTTTTGAAAATTAGTGCTGCCCTCTCCGAAGGAGAGGGTTTAAATTAGCGAATGAGATAATTAGCTATCCGGTGGGGGTTCCTGCCATTAATAGTCCGTCATCTCTGACGAGCAAAGGGATTTCATATATTTTTCGTTTTCTCAGCGAAGGAGAGATCTGTTTCAAGACTTTTCTACCATAAAGTATCCTGTCTAGTACTGTATAAGACCGTTTCGGTTTTTTTGGCTTTTAGCTTTCCGCTTTCAACTTTTAGCTTTCTGCTTAAAAAATTCTTCCTTCAACCTCCTCGCCACAACCTTATCCTCACCAGGCTGCATCATCCAGACGGTGATGGATACCGAATTGCCTCCTTTTGCTCCGGGTTTGGGTGGGGTAGCCTGGCCTTTAAAAATCGGTAAGCCTGAAAATCCTGCCTCAATGGATGGGTTTCCATTACGAAGATTTTCACGCAGCTCATGGCCCGTTAGTTTGATTTTAGTATCATCCCAGGTGATGCGGAGGGATGGGGTATGATTTCCCAGCGGGTTGACCGTTACTTTTGTTGTGATACCATCGATTGATTTCACCACGTTTTCAATTAATGCAATGCCTGCTTCCCATTTTTTCCATTCTTTTTCATGATCCATAGCAATCATGTTTTTGATAGCCACATAAGCTCCAAGGATCTCTTCTTTATTTACTTTATGTCCGCGACCGATGGTAACCGCCCTTGGCGGTGCACTGAGTCGTGCAGCCTCAATCAGGTGTTTTCTGCCCATTAGATAACCGGTACTCTGAGGTGCGCGGACTGCCTTGCCTCCTGAAAGGAAGACCAGATCAAAGCCCATATCATTGAATTTCCATAGATTTTCAATCGGTGGTACATCAGCCGCAATATCAATTGAGGTGGGGATATTGTGTTTTTTACCCACTTCAATCCATTCTTCATGTTTGATTTTACCTCCATTAACAGCAATGTTGAGGAAATGCATCATCGCCGTTTTTTCATTGATGGCATTCTCCAGTTCTTCCCGGGTTTCTACCGTGATAATTTTGCATCCGGTCAGTAAAAATGCCTGGGTATAGGCATCTTTATGAGCCTTCTGACAGATCACTTCCGATTTCATGCCTTCCAGATTGGGCAATTGCCCCACCTTTTTCATATCCAGTCCGGTAAGGACTCCCGCCAAACCCAATGTCATTGCGGAATACGCACCGCTGGTCACTGTAGCAGCCTCAGCATGTGTCATTTTAGCAATCTGTTCACCCACCTTATCCTGCAGTTCATCCAGCATGCAAAACTTACCTACCGAGTTGTTGATTGCCTTCAACACCTGATCCTGCATAATACTGCCGGTCATATAGGTTAAAGTTCCTGCCGCATTAATAAAGGTGCGGATTCCCAGTTCCTTGTACAGATCTTCTGCCGGAGCAGGTTCTGCCTGTAGGGAAAGATTTGTTATTCCACCTGCGAGGGGTAGAAGGCTGAGGGATTTGAGGAGTTGGCGGCGTTTCATGAGGGGATGTTATTTTAAGTTTTTCTTTAATGAAGGTAGGAATTGATTTGGGAATTTTAGAGAGAAGAGAATTTGAGATTTAGCAAATGGGTACCTTAAGGTTATTTTTTATTTTGAAAACCCATATCTCGTTTATTTCATTAAATGTCTTTCGGTATTTGTATACAAACCCAATATTGTGGAAAAATTTTGATAATATTTTTAGCAAAATACTTGAAATAGAAAATTTCTGTCCGTAAGTTTGTTCGTGTCCGTAAATCTGTCCGCAATATGTTAAACGTTAAATTTTATCTTGATAAGGCTGATAAAAATAGGCTTTATCCTATTCATTTAGTCATTCGACAAAAAGATATTCAAGTAAAAGTTTCTACTGGTGAGAAAATAAAGAAGAAGGATTGGAGTATTAAACATCAATTAGTTGGCGAGGGGGAGTATAATCATAAATCAATCAATAAATTTTTATTGTTTTTAAAACAAGAAGTTGAAAAATTTCTCGAAACAGTTCCTCATACAAAGCTTACTGAAAGGTTAATTAAAGAAAAGATTCAAACTCTTGTAAATGGAAGAAGGGAAAATACAGATATTAAAATTTTGGCAGAGGATCTTGAATATTATGAAGGGAAAGAGGCGATATCATTTATTGATTTATTCGCTGGAGCTGGTGGTTTTAGCGAAGGGTTCATTCAGGCAGAAAAGGAAAAAAAGTATTATGATTTTTTATTAGCAAGTGATATTAATGAGAACTGTGAACTAACTCACCTTGCTAGGTACAATTATCAATTGGGCTTGGATATGGAGTTTTTAAAACAAGATATTACTGAACCTGATTTTTTAGATAATTTATTAAAAAAAATTGATGGAAGGCGAGTAGATGTGGTATGTGGAGGACCTCCCTGCCAAAGTTTTAGTTTGGCGGGTAAAAGAAAAAAGTTTGATAAAAAGGATGACTTGTTCGCTCATTATTTAAAAGTAATTAGGCAGTTGCGGCCAAAGTATTTTGTAATGGAAAATGTCAAAGGAATATTGACTAAAGAGGGTGGAAGAATTAAAGAGATGATTTTACAAGAAATTAGATCCATTGTTGATTTAGAGGAGTTCCAACAATTAACAAACTTTGTTTCTCACTTGTACAAATATCAAAAGGGAGCGCAATTCATTCTTGACTCTTATAGTTTGCGTCTACAATTTGAAAAATCGACTGAAAAAGATCTTGAAAAGCTTCAAGAAAAGTACATTATTAATTTAGAAAACCGATTTCGTAAGTTAACTCCTAAAATAGTAAGTTATAAAACTAGTAAAACTGATATTAGCATAAGCACTATTAGGCATGGTTTTAATATGCTTAAGAGAACAAGTGAATTTGCTTACATTCGGAAAAGAGTCATCAATGAAAAGTCTTTTTGTGATATTGATAATGATTTTTTTGCTGACAGTTTTGATTCATTTCTAACCTCAATTGAGGCTGATTCAATTATTGAGCAAATTAACCTTGCATTTAAAACATTGAAGCCAGAAGCTGAATACATTGGCGATGTTGAGGAGATAATTAAATCTTTAGAAATATATGCTTACTCTTTTGATGAATGTGTCAATGGATTGAGAGAGTTTGTAAAGACTGCTGATAAGGAAAAGGAATTTGACGAAATACTTTCTCATATTAGATTGTATAATATTGAAGAACCTTTTGTTGCATTAGCTTCAAATTATGGTGTTCCACAGAATAGGGAAAGAGTTTTATTTATTGGATGCCGAAAAGATCAAAAGCTCATTAAAACTGTTCCTCCTACTGTGACAGGCAAGCAAAAAGTAACTGTATTTGAGGCACTTTATGATTTAGATTTTATTGGGAATGATGATTCGAAATGGGATTACGAAAAAATTGATGTAAAGGCAAAGTTTAATGGTACATCAAAGAAACTATTAGAGCTAATTAAGAAAAGGAATATTGATGGTTCTGAGGATATTGAAGGATTAACTTATGCTGAATGGTCAAAGAAAGGGCGTTTAAATGGCCGTTTTTTACATTCAAAAAATCCATTTTATGTTCGTGATTTTGACGAATTACACTCAAGTTTATCTCACATGGTTGCACCCTTACATAATCATAAAACTAGTAAACAAAATGATGATGTGGTAAATCGGCTAAGAATAATATTGGAAGAAGGAGATTATCTATTGTCAAAAAACAAATTAAAAGAGTTAGGGATAGAATCTGATAAAAGAAATTATAACGTTCTGAAACCAGATGGGCAGAGCCCTACTGTAATGACCATTTCCGATGATTACATACACTATGCAAATCCAAGAGCATTGACAGTTCGTGAAATGGCCAGACTTCAATCATTTGATGACTCATTTGTCTTTCAGGGGAAAAGGTCAACTGGTGGGAATAAAAGAAAATTCGAAGTGCCTCAATTTACTTTAGTTGGAAATGCAGTCCCTCCTCTGATGGCCAGAGCAGTAGCCTTAGAAATATTAAAAAACATTCAGTAATTTGCTGAATGCGTAAATTCAGATCCGACGAAGAACAGAACATAAAAACGTTTACAGAGAACTCTGTCGAGTTAACTGTATTAGAGCCCACAAGAACCGGCCTTGAGAAGTCTATTATGGATGCAACAGGTCCTGTAAGAAGTTTCCTTGAGAAGAATGACTTACATGATTATTCATCTCAAGGAAAAGGACAAGAGCATAAAGTTCTTATCAACTCCTTTTTGGTTTATCCAGATAAATTAAAGTCTTCTGTAGCTTCATTGTATAGACCTGTTACGAAGAATGGAGATCCTAGAATATGGTTCAAAGGATTAACACAATATTGTGAGCCGAATGATATTATTGGAATCATTCTATTCAATGGTGAATTGTATGTTATCAACTTGACTAAATATGATGTTAAGTTTATAATTGAGAATTCCTCAAATAATCCGTTAAAGGAGTTAATTAATGAGATACAGAGCCAGTCAAATGAAATACCCAATGAACTTTTAAGGTTACTTACTGAAATTGCAAAACGTGGACCCATAAAAGCATTATTAAATGCAGATACCGCAATAGGAAGAACATTAGAGTATTTATTAGGCATTTCTATTAATTCTTCTAAAAGTCCTGATTACAAAGGAATTGAATTGAAGTCATACAGAGATAAACGGAATAATAGAAAAACATTGTTTGCTCAAGTTCCTGATTGGGGAATATCAAAATTTAAAAGCTCTGCTGAGATTTTGGATAATTTTGGTTATCGGAGAGAGTCAGATTTTAAGTTATATTGTACTGTATCAGCTTTTGGGAGAAATTCGCAGGGTTTAAGATTGAAAGTCGACCAGAACAAATTTTTGTTAACCGAAAATTCTATTGATGAGAAAATTGGTGATTTCGTACACTGGCCTTTAAGTATATTACATAAAAGACTTTTAGAGAAGCATAATGAAACATTTTGGATTTCTGCAGAATCAATATTAATAGATAGTAATGAGTATTTTCATTTTAAAAAGGTGGAACATACTAAGAAACCAATTCCTTCACAATTCGATATATTGCTTGATCAAGGCTTAGTTACGGTTGATCATCTAATCAAGAGGAACGGAAAGGGAAAGGTAGTTGAAAAAGGTCCCTTGTTTAAGATTCAATCGAAAGCATTGACTTTGTTATTTCCACCAAGTCAAGTTTATAGTTTAGTGTAGTAATCTCCCACCAACAGTGTAAATTTAGATCGATAATTAGTCAATTATTCTAAACCAGTCATTGGATTGTTAATAGTCATCCTCAAAAACTCCCCCACCACCCCCACATCCGCCTCCGCCCAATCCAAATCTAACAAATCCTTAGCATCCAGCCATTTATAAGCAGCATGTTCTTTTAATATTAGCTCTCCTCCTGTTTGCCGGCAGATAAATGGTATCAGCCGGATCAGTTTATCGGGGTATTGATAATCATTCGGGGGCAAACTGCCGGTAATTTGGATTTCAATGTTCAGTTCTTCCTTAATCTCCCTGATCAGGCACTCTTCTGCTGTTTCACCGGATTCGATCTTGCCGCCCGGAAATTCCCATTTTAATGGAAGTGGCATGATTGCGCTGCGCTGGGTGACGAGAACCTGGCCCTTTGAATTGAGGATTATTGCACAGGAAACC
>CAZTRY010000044.1:23399-28023 GCA_964616525.1 uncultured Sphingobacterium sp.
CGAATTTGTCATTGCGAGGAGGCACGACGAAGCAATCTCATGTTAAGAATCCAATTGACAATAGAGATTGCTTCGCTGCGCTCGCAATGACAAGAAGGATTGGATTAAACTAACGAGTTTCAAATCAATCCAACTTTCAGCTTTCGCTTTTAATCTTAGAAGCTTGAGTAATTCATTTCTTCTGAACCACCCTTAAAACTTACAACTTATAACCTAAAACTTACTACTTAATCTCGTAAGCAACAACCGTATTCCTAAAGAACGTAGGAACGTAAACAGTTTTTGTTTCAGGATCAAAACCGATATCAGCAGTACTTCTTTTCTCTTTTCTGGTATCCATGAGTAAATGCTTGGTGCCATCGGTATTGACATGCCATAGGGCACCTTCCCAGCAGGATACAATGAAATTATTGCCTTCGATATTCTCAATTCCGTCTACTCCGCCTTCCATACCATCGGCAATTTTAGCCAGTGATTTATCGGCATTGACTTTGAACATTCCGGTACCATCTAGCAGGAAGAGCTCATTGTTATGGAAAAGAACACCATTTGGCTGTGTCAGATTTTCGGCAATCAGTTCAGCCTTTTCATTTTCTACTTTGTATAATTTCTTCGCCAGATACTCGGTGACATAAATCACCCCTTTCGGATCGATACTGATATCATTCAGTCCGGTAGCACCTTCAATTGGAATTGTTTTTTCAATTTTTCCCCCCGCAATATCGATCACTGCGATATTCCCCAAATCGGCAACGTATAATTTGCCATTATAAAGGCCCATCCCTTTTGGACCATTCAAACCACTTACCCATTCTGCTGCGATTACCTTACCATCCAGTCCTACTTTACCTATAGAACCTTTACCATCAGCTTCCCAGGGATTTTGGCCATCAATATTACTCACATATAAAACCTGATTGGCCTTATCAAACAAAACAGATTCAGGAACTTTTAGCGTGCTGTCGCTTTCCCAATTAAGAACCAGTTCAGGGGCTTTTGCAGTATCTGCCTGTTCTGTAGTTTTTTTATCACTTGAACCTCCGCAGGCTGCCAGGAAGAGTACTCCCAAAATAAGTAGTTGTTTCATCGTTTTATTTTTTGTTTTTTAATGGTGATAAAGCCATCATGATTATGTAATAATACCCTATGCAGGTTTAAGCAAAACCATGATGTGTTAATCTTTTTTGATTTTGAATTAAGTTTAAAGGTACTAAACAGAATATTTGCTTACAAATGACAAGCAGATTATTCCGGGCAGAGCTTTTCACCTTGTTAATCCGCTTAAAAATCTACATATTTAAAATAAACCTGATCCCTTTGCAAACCCCCGGGTATCTTCGGCACGTATATAACGAAACGATTATTTTTGGAAAATGAGGTGTAAAATCACAAATCTGGTCATCTTTCTGGCCTTCTTGTATTTTAGTGATGCCAAAGCACAGGCTCCGGCCATCAGCTCCTTTTCCCCAAAATCCGGCTCACCGGGAACTCTGGTAACTATTCAGGGTTCGGCCTTAGGCCAGTTGAACTCCGTCAGCATCGGCGAAAAACCCGCATTGATCATTTCTCTTTCTGCAAGCTCTGTTACGGCCTATGTTATGCCTGGTGCTACGACTGGCAAAATTTCAGTTAGTTCAACGGCAGGTACTGCTAATAGTTCAGAAAATTTTACACTGAGTACTTCTTCCTTTCCCAGTGCCCAGCAGGGGGATAAGTTGCCTGGATCGGGCAATGTTGGCCCGGCAGAATCCGGAAGGTCGGTTGCGATTAGTGCCGACGGGAATACGGCAATTGTCGGGGCTCCCAACGATAATAATCAGCAGGGTGCGGCCTGGATTTTTGTCAGGAATGGAAATGAATGGAAACAGCAGGGCCCTAAGCTGGTAGGAACCGGGAATATTGGTTCGGCGCAGCAGGGCAGGTCTGTGGCAATCAGCGCCGATGGTAATACGGTTATTGTTGGGGGTTATCTGGACAACAAAGGAACTGGGGCTGCCTGGATCTTTACCCGGAAAAATGAGGTCTGGACACAACAAGGAGAAAAGCTGGTCGGAACAGGTTTTGATGATTATATTCTGCCTGTCAATATGGGCTATTCTGTTGGGATGAGTGCGGATGGGAATACAGTGATCATTGGAGCACCCTATGATTCTTACCCGCGTGGTGCGGCCTGGATTTTTATCCGAAAGGATAATTTGTGGACTCAGAAAGGTGAAAAATTATTTGATGAGAACAGTCCGGAGGGAGGGCAGGGAATCTCTGTAGGACTAAGTGCGGATGGGAGTACGGCGATTGTTGGCGCGCCTCTGGATAAAAATCAGCAGGGTGTTGCTTTCCTTTATTTTAGAAATGGTACTGAATGGGACAGGCAGTCTAAAAGGCTGGATGTTTCCTCTTATCCGGGTACGAAGTGGCAGGGAATATCTGTTGCATTGAATGCCGATGGAAGTAATGCCATAATCGGCGCCTCAGTAGCAGATAATAACAGGGGAGCGGCCTGGGTATTTCAAAAGAATGGAACAGAATGGAATTTAAAGGGGGATAAGCTGGCAGGTACAGTAAGCTCTGAAAGTGCGGCACAGGGCTGGTCGGTAGCTATGAGTGCCGATGGTAACACGGTTCTGATTGGTGCTAAGGCTGATAATTATACCAATGGTGCAGCCTGGATATTCACGTGGTCAGGGAATTCCTGGGAACAAAGAGGACCTAAATTAACAGGTATTGGGAATGTGGGGGTCGCAAATCAGGGCCAGTCGCTCGCATTAAGTGCCGATGGTTCTACAGCAATAATTGGTGGTAATCAGGATGACAACCGGATGGGTGCCTCATGGATTTTTGCGCCCGGGCCAAAGATCTCTGTTTCACTTAAAAATTATAGCTCGGAATTTTGTAAAGGGGTAATTAAGACTACCTTTTCTTATGATAAAACTGAAGGTGATCCTACCTTATACAGCATAATATGGGATCAGAAGGGTTTGGCAGGAGGTTTAACAAATGTGACTGATCAGGTTTTACCTCCCGGCTCATTTGAGATCATCATGCCCGCTACTCTGGCTGATGGCGTTTACAATGGTGCTTTAAAAGTGCGTAACAGTGCAGGGATAAGCAGTACCGGAAGCCTGTTTACCCTGGTTATTCCAGAACCTCCGAAAATCTCACCCATCACAGGCTCAGGCACAGTATTGATAGGTTCAAAGACAACGCTTTCTACCTCAACAGCAAGTTCATCCGGCATATGGAGCAGTAATGCTCCTGCAATTGCAAAGGTGAATGCGGTAAACGGAGAAGTTAGCGGTATCGCTGAGGGCTCAGCAATTATTACCTACACCCTAAGTAATGCAATGGGCTGTACCAATTCGGTGGACTTTAATTTGCTGGTCGTTTCAGAATCCTCTCAACAGACACTTAATTTCCCTGCTCTGCCAGAAAAGACTTATGGGGATGATGATTTTACGCCCTCGGTTTTTAGTGCAGAAACCGGAGCTGTGATTGTTTATTCAAGTGCTGATCCAAAGGTTGCAAGCATAAGTGCATCCGGTCAGATCAAAATTACAGGTGCCGGAACAAGTCTGATCACTGCTTCCAAAGCTTCAAATAGTGCTGTCTTTGCAACTCAATTATTAACTGTGAAACCCAAAGCTTTGATCATTAAAGCGAAGGATCAAAGCAGGGTTTATGGAGCCCCCAATCCTGATCTGACCCTGGAATACCTAGGTTTTGCTAATGGAGAGAGTGATGCGGTATTGCAGAATAAGGCCGTAGTGACTACTACCGCTTCCTTAAGTTCCTCTCCCGGAACCTATCCTATTTTAGTAAGTTCTGCCACGGCGGCAAATTATGTAATCAGCTATCAATCTGGAGTTATGCTGGTTAACAAGGCCGATCAGGTTATTACGTTTGATCCGATTCCGAATAAAACAGAGTCGGACCCCATATTTTCTTTAAATGCAAGTGTGAATTCGGGATTAACGATCAGGTTTGTCAGTACGGAAAATCTGATCGCAGAGATTATCAATGGGAATCAGGTAAAGATCAATAAACCCGGAACAGTGAGGATTGAAGCTATTCAGAAAGGGGATGCGAACTATAATCCGCAGAGTGTTTTCAGGGAATTCACGATCTATCCTGATATTTTCAGGGTCGGTACAAATTCTTTCACACCCAATGGGGATGGGATAAATGATCAATGGATCCTTGCTGGATTGGAATCCGATAAAACGGCAATGGTGCAGGTTTATAACCGTTATGGGCGGAAAGTATTCAGCAGCAGAGGATACACCACGCCATGGGATGGGAATCATCAGGGTGCAAAACTCCCACAGGGGACCTATTATTATAAGATTTCAGTACGGTCGGGGAAGCAGGTGGTTTCGGGGGTGGTGACTTTGATTTACTGATGTTGAGCATCTGTTTGACTTTGTTTTTGAAGATGGATTCTGAAGAAATATAATTAGTGTTCGGAGAAAGCTTGTAATGGAATTTCATGAGTTAAGGAGGTTCCAGCTTTCGCTGGATCCGATAGCTATCGGATGACAATCCGTGGGGTGAAGTAGTGAGATTCCGGCCTTCGTGGCTGTTGCACAACTCAACATCTAACCTCTGAAACTTATGATTTAAACTGTAA
>CAZTRY010000045.1:0-27804 GCA_964616525.1 uncultured Sphingobacterium sp.
AAATCTATTCTGGTGGACAGGGGCATGGAGAACCTGCAGGGATTGATTGGGCACACGACTATATTACAGAAGGGTTCTTTTCCAAGCTGAGGATTTCGCTTTGGGATGAGTGTCCTGACTTTGAGGTTGTCATAGGCCCTATCTGTACCATCATTCGTCGCTGGGGATTCCCATATTCTGCAATACATCCTGTGTTTGCACCTGCGCGGATGAACATGGATATCGAATATCGGTTTTATGCAGGCCTTCCTTATTTTTATAAATTCGGACACATGACCACAGTTAAAGATTTTGTGTCGGCGGCTTTGCGGGACGATGAATGGGTAATCACCGGACAATCATTTACTGATCTGATGTGGATGAGTGCCGACGGCAAATTGAATTTGGGCGCTATTCCTGCCGATTCAGCTAAAAATCTATGGGGAATTGGCTTTTTTAATAAGGATACCAAAGATTCATTTATGGGCTTATTTCTTGATCATCATGCAGATGGCAGAGAAGCAGAACTGATACATGACGGCGGACCCAATATGTATTACAAATGGCACGGTACTACCTGGTCGAGGTATCCATTAGAGAGAGATAAGGTGGTTAAGGAAGGAACAATTCTGCACCAGAAGAATGCCTATGTTACTATCCCATTTACAAAAGAAGATGGTCCGGCTAAAATTGAAGCACTCAGAAAGGAACTTATGAATCCATTAACAAGTACTTCAGCTGAACTGAATAGTACTGCTCAGGCGAGAGATTGTCCGGGACGTTTAGCCCGCCTGGGAGAGGCTCAGGACAGTCCGATTTCAAAAGATCTGATATGGAAGGCACTCCGTGATGTGAAAGACCCTCAGTTCTACAAGTCTGATATCAGTATTGTTGATCTTGGTTTAGTTTATGATGTGACAGTGAGGGGGAGTGTGGTAAAAGTATTAATAGCAATGCCTCATCGCGGTCGCCCGCTGGGGACCTATTTTGCATACGGCTCAAATATTGTTCATCCAACCACTTCTAAAAATATCCTGACAGCTGTATATGAGGTTCCGGGAGTTAAGAAAGTGATTATGGAACAGACCTGGTATCCCGGATGGAGTTCCAATATGCTAACAGATGAGGGTAAAAGAAAATTAGGCATTTAGAAATTAAATTGAACACTTAATTTATCTGAAGGGGACAGACTTTCCTGATGATTATTTAAATAAACAGAATGTATATGAAGAAATTTAATCCAAACAGATCTGCATTAAAAATGCATGATCAATCCTCTGAAAAAGGAAAAGTGACAGAAATTCCAAATGACAGTTCAGAATCACAATTCTCGGACGGGATGAAGCGCCGCAAGTTTCTGGGTATGGGTCTTTTAGGTTTTGCAGGTCTGACCTTACCTCTGGGCTCCAAAGCAGAAGCGCAGAATTCCATTGAGAATTTTGTAAAGGAGAGTATTGCTCCCTTTACTGATAAAACAACCAGCCAGACGGATAGTATTCAGGATAAAATACAATTACTTCAGGAGGCATTGCTAAAGAAAGATTACAGAACAGCCAGAGCAATTACCAATTCAATCAGAATATCGGAAATTCAGGCTCAGGCTGAAGAAGAGAGCTTTGGAACGCCACATGTCTCTGCTGGTCAGTTTGGAACAGTTGAATCCCTGCCTGCAGTATGGAAGAACTGGGCAAAAGGCTGGAAATATTATAAGGTTGTGAGTCTGGAGGAAAAAATAGGAACTCCCCGAAAAGCAGAGCCTGTAGAAGTTTTATTGAGCTTTCAGGCATCTCAGACTGCCTCTCTTACACGTGAAATTCGGGTAGCAGAAATTAAAGATGGAGTTTTAACCGAGGTTATTTCTCAGGTATTCTCTGAAGTGCGCAGAGGATCAGAGAAGATCTGTAAATTATTATTCCTTGCCGATAATCAGGGTAAGGAGAAGAGACATTATATTGTTTTCTACGGTAATCCGGATGCAGAATTGCCTAACTATCAGTCTGATCTGAAGGTTACCGGTGAGGGTTATGGATTGGATATTGAAAATGAATTCTTTACAGCGATTCTTTCCCGACAGACCGGACAACTTGCCCGGATGATCTTAAAGCGTGAGCATGGCCTGGAGGTCTATTCAGGCGGTCAGGGTCATGGAGAGCCTGCAGGCATAGATTGGGCACATGATTATGTGTCAGAAGAGGGTTTTCAAAAAATGCGTATTTCTTTATGGGATGAATGCCCTGATTTTGAGGTAGTAAAAGGTCCGATCTGTACTATCATCCGTCGCTGGGGATTCCCTTATTCACCGGTTCACCCAATATTCTCACCGGCCCGGATGATAATGGATATTGAGTATCGTTTCTATGCCGGGTTGCCTTATTTCCATAAGTTCGGGCACATGACTGCTGTAAAACAATTCTCTCCGGCAGCATTAAGGGATGATGAATGGGTAATAACCGGACAGTCATTTACTGATATGTTATGGATGGGTCCCGATCAAAAATTAAAAACTGGAAGTGTTCCTGCTGATTTAAGTGATAAATTATGGGGAATTGGTTTCTTTAATAAGGATACCAAAGATTCATTCTTCGGGTTCTTCCTCGAGCATTATGCAGAGGGTTTGGGAGCCGAATTATCTCATAATGGGTCCCCAAATCTGCATTATCAGTGGCATGGACAGATCTGGAGCCGATATCCGGTTCCAAAAACATTAAAAACAATTCCTAAAGGAGCTGTGCTTCATCAGAAGAATGCTTATGTCACCATACCATTTACATTGAAGGATGATACTGCGAAAATTGAAAACCTGAGACAGGAACTCCTGAATCCATTAAGCAGATCAGGCTCAGAACTTCCTAAGGGAATAATTGCAAAAGAAAGTCCGCGTCGTCTTGCCCGTGCATCTGAAGCTCAGGATAGTCCGATAAACAAAGCCTTACTGTGGGAAGCTTTGGGTTTGGTGAAAGATCCGCAGTTATATAAAGCAGATATCAGTATCGTTGATCTGGGATTGGTTTATGATATCGCAGTACGCGGTAGTGTGGTAAAAGTAACCATGGCTATGCCACACAGAGGCAGGCCGCTCGGAGCCTATTTCACTCACAGTTCCAATGTGGTTCATTCCACTGTTTCAAAAACAATGATGGATGCACTTTATGCGGTGCCGGGTGTAAGAAAAGTAATTATGGAACAAACATGGTATCCTTTATGGAGTGTCAATCTGCTTACTGATGCCGGAAGGAAAAAATTGAATCTTTAATGTTTTGTTGAATCTACCTTTATGTTTAGCCGGCTCAGAAATGAGCTGGCTATCCTAAAATTAATCCTGTTCATTTTTCTTAGCTTTTAAAATACTATTCCATGTCTGGCCGAAAAATAAAAAACTACCGTTGGCTGATCTTAACCTTATTGGTTTCAGCAACTACAATCAATTACCTTGACCGGCAAATCCTCGGCCTTTTAAAACCAACCCTCGAAATAGAGTTTTCCTGGTCTGAAACCGATTTTGCCTTTCTAGTGATGGCATTTACAGGTGCTTATGCTGTAGGTTTGATTTCATGGGGCTGGTTCATTGACAGGATTGGAACCAAGCCCGGATATGTCATCTCTGTCGCAGCATGGAGCATTATGGGAATGCTGCATGCAGTTGCAAGAAGTGTTACCGGCTTTGGGCTCGCCAGGATAGGCTTAGGCCTGACTGAATCCGGCAACGTACCTGCGGGTATGAAAACGATTGCAGAATGGTTTCCTAAAAAGGAGAGGGCTCTCGCTACAGGTCTGTTTAATGCCGGTACCAGTTTTGGAATCATCATAGCACTCCTTATTGTTCCATTGATTTTGAGCAATTATGGCTGGCATGAAGTATTCATTATTACTGGATCTGTTGGTTTTATCTGGCTCCTGGTCTGGATCTATGTTTATGATGTGCCATCAAAACACAAACGTTTAACAGAGGAAGAGTACAATTATATTCATGACGGACAAAAACTTGATACAGAAGCGGAGGAAGAAGTTGTGAAAATTAAATGGTTCAAACTCTTTACCTATCCTCAGACCTGGGCATTCATTACCGGCAAAATATTACTTGACCCCATTTACTGGTTTTTTATGTTTTGGCTGCCTTCTTATTTCGCTTCAACTTTCAAGCTGAATATGTCGAATTTGAGCCCTGAATTAATGATAATCTATACCATGACTGTTTTGGGTAGTGTTGGGGGTGGTTACTTTTCATCCTGGTTAATCAGGAGAGGCTGGCCTACATTAAAAGCAAGAAAAACTGCACTTTTTATTTTTGCAATCATGGAATTAACCGTACTTTCCGCCCAATATGCAACCAATGCATGGATGGTGGTTGGAATCCTCAGTTTTACCCTGGCGATCCATCAGGCATGGAGTACCAATATATTCACATTGGTTGTTGATCTTTTCCCTAAGCAGGCTGTAAGCTCTGTAACAGGTATAGGTGCAATGTCCGGAGCGGTAGGGGGTATGCTATTCCCTTTATTCGTGGGATATATCCTGGATAGCTATAAATCTGCCGGGAATTTAATCGGAGGCTACAATCTGCTGTTTATTATTTGCGGGTTGACCTATCTGTTTGCCTGGACAATCATTCATTTATTGACCAGAAAATCAGATACAGTAAGTTTACAGGAGTTAGTTGAACAGAACACAAATAAAAATTAAAATCCCGCAGCTGCGGGACTCTTAAAATCAAATTAATATAGAATGAAAATTGAATTCAAAGATCAGGTTGGAATTATTACCGGGGCTGCCTCTGGTTTAGGACAGGCCATCGCCCTGGAGTTATCAGGTAAAGGTGTAAAACTTGCTCTGTTCGACAGGGATACAAACGGTTTACAAAAAACGAGAAACCTTTTGGCCGGGGAGTCCGAAATATATGTTTTGGATATAACAAATGAAGCGGAAGTTGCAGCTTCAATTAACAAGGTAAATGAACACTTTGGCCGGATTGATATCTTGGTCAATTGCGCGGGTATTGTTGGGAAAACAAACATCCTTAGTCATGAAGTCGAAGCTGAGAATATGCAACTGGTTCTAAATGTGAATCTTATGGGGTCATTTTATACATCTAAATATGCAATCCCTAAAATGCTTAAGAATAACTATGGAAGGGTTCTGCACATAGCATCCATTTCTGGTAAGGAAGGTAATGCCGGAATGCTGGCCTACTCTACATCCAAAGCGGCTGTGATTGGTATGACCAAGGTTCAGGGTAAGGAATATGCTGAGACAGGTGTAACCATTAATGCACTTGCACCTGCTGTAATTCGTACGGCCATGGTTGAAGCCCTGCCTGATGAGCAGGTGAAATATATGACTGATAAAATCCCAATGAAGCGTTGCGGAACTCTGGAAGAAGCTGCATCAACTGCTGCTTTCATCGTATCACCTGAAGCAAGTTTTTCTACTGCATTTACATTTGATCTTTCAGGTGGTAGAGCAACTTATTAAATATTATACAGTGCCCTGTTGAATTCGCTACTGGTACTTTCGTCAGAGGCAGATTGTTTTGGGCTTTGGAATTAAAATTGAGATTGATGTGAATACTAATATCTCTAAATAAATAACTGAAAGCATACCACAGGATCTTATCAATTTTAGCGGATGTCCTATGGTAAATTTTTATTAATCTAATAAATTATGTTTTGGGATCAACTTGCGTCCGTTCAGCTTGCTGCACTGGATAAACAAACTCCGGTTCTTTTGAATATTGCTGCAATTGAGCAGCATGGAGCCCACTTGCCGGTAGCAACCGACAGAATGATTGGTGAATATTTCTCGGGTCTGTTGAATAAAGAGATTGGAGACAAAGTTCTGATTCTGCCGATTGTTGCCGTTGGATGTTCAGATCATCATATGGGCTTTTGCGGAACTCTCACTCTAAGTCATGCTACATTTTCATCCTTAGTAAAAGAAATTATTCAATCTGTTTTGAATCATGGTTTTTATAATATTATCCTGCTTAACAGTCATGGCGGTAATCAGGGGATTATGCAGGTTATTATTGAACAGCTTGGATTTGCAAACCCCAATGCACATATTTTAGGAGCATCCTGGTGGAATGTAGCAAAAGAAGAATTGCTGAAAATCACAGAAACGGATTTTGGAGGTACCGGTCATGCTTGCGAATTTGAGACTTCTTTGATGAAGGTTATCTCTCCGAATTTAGTTGAGGAATCGCTGATCAAACAGGGGGCCAATGTATTTTCATTTCCTCAGGCTGATGGAGATTTGTTAACCGGTCCTAAAATTTCTTTTTATCGTACAATGAAAGAGTTGACACCCAATGGTGTATTTGGAGACCCAACCTTTTCTTCGGCAGAAAAAGGCGTACGAATCGGCGAAGTTGTCACTGCTGGATTAAAGCAGTTGGTAATGGATATTTATAAGCTCAAGGGTAGAAAATATGTTAAATCCTGATTGCTTTTTGCTGTTTTAAAATAAAGGTCGTTCGCCCTAAGCAAACGACCTTTATTTTACCTGACCATTATTCTTCAGATTTATTTTTAAGCGACATCAGTAGGGTATAGGCTCCTTTTGTCACTATTTCTTTGTCAGCAAAGGCAGAACTATTGATTACCTCTGCATATTTATTCTCTTTCACACTGGTTTCAACCAGCTTCATCTCAAACTCCATCCCTGATTTTTTTACAAAAACGTAATCTTTACCTTCAAAACTCACAATAGCTTCTTCTGGTATAGCCTGGGTTTCATGACTTTTTACTTCAATCTCAGCATTCATATACATTCCTGGTACTAAGGATTTGTCAAAATTTTCAAAATGACAATATACCTCAGCGGTTCGTTCCTCACTCAGGTCTCCGGTAATCAGGCTGATCTCACATGGATACTTTTTATCAGGCTGATTATTCGTATATGCAATTAATTTCTGTCCTTTACTAAGTTTAGCAAGATCTTTCTCAAATATTTTCAGATTTAAATGAATATCACTTGGGTCTATAATTTCAAAAAGTATATCCGATGGATTTACAAACCGACCGATATTCACATTCACTTTCGAAACAATACCAGAAATAGGAGAATATAGAGGAACAGTCCTTGAAATATTATTCTCAGTAATATTGTTTGGATTAATATTGATGAGACGCAACTTTTGGGCAAGTGAACTTAATGCGATACTCAAAGTACTGTAATCCATCTGAGCCTGCTGAAGGATCTTATCACTGCTGGCTTTACTTTGATTTAATTCCCTTTGACGATCCAGCTCCGATTTGCTAAATACCAGCTTCGATTTGGTGGTGAGGTATTCCTGCTGCAACTGTATGTATTGCTGATCTTCCATAATCGCAATGCTTTCGCCTTTTCTGACCTGCATTCCTGGCAAAAGCCTGGATGACTTTAAATATCCTCCCAAAGGCATTGAAACTGATATCATATTCTGAGGCGGAACATCAATTGTACCATTTGCCCTCAGCAGAGAAGCAATACTTTTATTTTCCAGTTTCCCGAATACAATTCCTGCGGATTTGAACTGAGCTTCCGTCAGAATTACTATGTTTTGATTTGCATTTGCCTTTGGATCTGCCTTAGGCTCTTCTGTGGGATTCTGAGGTCCACAAGCTGTCATTAAAAAAAGGGCAGAAATGATTATAATATTTTTCATTTGCGTATTTTTTGTTATTTATTAATGATATAATGAACACTCCCCAAGGGTCTTGGTTCTGTCAGATTCATTAGTCCTTATTGTTTTGAGCCTAAATAATTGAGTGTAATAATACTTTCATTTAAAGCTTTGATGAGATCCAGGTAATTATTCCGGATAACAATTGCCTGATTATTCAGCATTACCCAGTCCAGATAATTTATTTCACCATTTAGAAATTGCTTATCGGCTGTCTGACTGATTGTTTTTGCCTCAGGCAGCGAATTTTTTTCAAAATAATTTGTAGCCTCTAAATAGCTTTCGTATTGTGATAGAACACTTTTATATTGATTCTCAATTGTTTGAAGCTGAGTCTGATATTCGTTATCAGCCATCATTTCGCGTACTTTGGAAGCATTTACTCTTGCTTTTTGAGCGCCTGCAAAAATGGGTATCCCTATTCCGATATGACCCGAATTAAAGCGCCTGGATGGAGAGTACATCATATTGTCTGCACCGGTACCCTGAATACTCGTGTTAAAGTATCCAAGACTTAAATCAGGCAGCATTTTGGATTGTTCCAGGCGTGTATTTGCGGCTGTGATTATTTTCTGCTGATCTGAAATTTTCAATAGGGGATGCTCACCCAGTGCCTGATTAGATATAAGCACAGGGAGATCCATTCTTAATGAATTTTCCATAGGTTCAAACCTATTTGAAGAGTTGAGAACCAAAGCCATTTGCAGTTTTGCCAGTTGAATTTCCTCCTGTAAAGATTTTAATTGAAGAAAAATACCACCACGCTGGCTTTGTGCCGTGGCCTTCTCTAGGACATTGCTCTCACCAGTTTTAAATCTTAAATTGGCTTTCTTCACAAATTCTGAATAGATGCTGTCTGCCTGCAATAAGAGCTTTTCCTTCTCCTTCAGAATTATAATGCTATGATAAATCTGTGAAACTGCCTTTTTAATTTCAGCTTCTTTTAATGCAACACTTAAAACAGAGACCTTCCATTCTTCATTCAGTACCTTCTTTTGATTGGAATACACTGTTGGAAAACTGAAAGACTGGCTTAAGCCGAATCGGTTATCATTATAAATACTGTTTATCTGCCCAAACTCTGTACTCAGATTCGCCTGCGGAATATTGGCTGATGAACTGATTAGCTTTTGCTGATATTCAGCTTTAAGCTTTTCATTTTTTACAGATAAATTATTCTTCAATGCAGTATCAATAGCTGCCTGCAGACTGATTCGTTCCTGACCATTTACATTCTGAATTCCTGAGAACGCCATTATGATTAATAGAGTTGCCGGGATCTTCGAAACTTTTGAATTTCCTGTTTTCTCAAAAAGGATGTAGAGTATTGGAAGAACGAATAAAGTTAGCAGGGTAGCGATTATTAAGCCGCCAATAACAACAGTAGCCAAAGGTTTCTGAACCTCAGCGCCGGCTCCACTGCTCAGTGCCATAGGTAGGAATCCGAGAGATGCTACAAATGCTGTCATCATTACCGGACGCAAGCGAGTCTTTGTTCCCATAAGTACGATTCTATTTAGATTTTTAAGTCCTGATAATTTAAGCCTGTTAAATTCGGCGATCAGGACAATCCCGTTTAAAACTGCTACTCCAAATAATGCAATGAAACCAATGCCGGCACTGATGCTAAACGGCATCCCACGGAGCGCCAAAAAGAAAATTCCACCGATAGCTGACAAGGGGATGGCCGTGTAAATGATTAAGCCCTGTTTAACTGAATTAAAAGCAAAAAACAGAAGTAAAAAGATGAGCAGCAAAGATACCGGAACAGCAATCATAAGCCTCTGCTTTGCTGCATTAAGGTTCTCAAACGCACCTCCATACGTGATATAATATCCTGCCGGAAGTTTTATCTGTTCATCAACTTTCAACTGCAGCTCATTTACAATGCTCTGTACATCGCGACCTCTCGCATTAAAACCTACCACAATTCTGCGTTTTGCATCTTCCCTTTGTATCTGATTGGGACCATCTTTGATCTCTACCTGAGCAAGCTGGTACAGCGGGATACTGTTCCCATTTGGTGTAGGGATTAATAAATTCCTTACATCTTCCAGGTCTTTCCTTTTATCAGTATTCAATCTCACAACAAGATTAAATCGTTTTTCACCTTCAAAAACAAGTCCGGTACTTTGCCCTGCAAATGCAGTATTTACTACTTTGTTGATTTCCGAAATTTTTAAATTATACTGGGCTAATGCAGCTCTGTTATACTGGATCACAATTTGAGGCATTCCTGTTACGGGTTCAACAAACAAATCCTGACTGCCCTCAACTGTATTTACAATTTTGCCCAGCTTATCTGCATAAATTGCCAGAGTATCAAGGTCTTCACCAAAGATCTTCAAAACTACATCTTGCCTGGCACCTGTCATTAGTTCATTAAAGCGCATCTGCACAGGATACTGAAAACCCGTTGTAATTCCGGGAACGTCCTGAAGGGCTTTACCCATTTTCTCTGCCAATTCATCAAAGGTTTTTGCAGACGTCCATTCTGCCTTGTCCTTCAAAATAACCATCATATCACTTGCCTCCATTGGCATCGGATCAGTAGGTACTTCACCACTTCCAATCTTGGTTACAACTTTTAAAACCTCCGGGAATTGTGTTTTGATTATATGGGCCGCTTTGGTTGTACTCTCAATCGTGGTACTCAGATTGCTCCCTGTCAGAACCCTGGTATCTACTGCAAAATCTCCTTCCTCCAATGCTGGAATGAATTCCCCGCCAAGTCTTGAAAGTATCAATACGGCAGTAATGAAAAGTATAATGACCATTCCCAAAACAGACTTTGGAAAACGTATCACTTTTGAAAGTAAATTTTGATAGAATCTTTCTATCCGGAACATTATCCGGTCAGATAGATTTGGTTTATGTTTAATTTTTTTACTTAAAAACCAGGCACTCATCATTGGAATATAAGTTACTGATAGTATAAAGGCCCCTAACAATGCGAATGCTACGGTTTGTGCCATGGGTTTAAACATCTTGCCTTCAATGCCCTGCAAGGTTAAAATTGGTAGGTATACTATAAGTATTATTATTTGACCGAAAACAGCACTGTTCATCATTTTGCTTGCTGATTTCTTAACTTCATCATCCATGTTTGATTGAGTCAGTCGATTCACCAGGCCATACCTCTTGCCATGTGAGATCTGATGCATCACAGCTTCCACAATAATCACAGCACCATCAACGATCAAACCAAAATCCAGGGCTCCTAAACTCATCAGGTTACCGCTAACCTTGAATGTATTCATCAGGATAATTGCAAAAAGCATAGCCAATGGAATTACAGAGGCAACCAGCAATCCTGCCCGGAAGTTTCCGAGAAAGAGTACCAGAATGAATACCACAATCAATGCTCCTTCAAGCAGATTTTTTTCAACCGTGAAAATGGCATTGTTTACCATTTTTGTCCGGTCAAGGAATGGCTCAATGATTACCCCTTCAGGTAATGTCTTTTGAATTATGGCAATTCTCTCTTTAACATTCTTGATTACTTCACTGCTATTTGCATCTTTAAGCATCATTACCACAGCTCCTGAAACTTCACCTTCATCATTATAGGTCATGGCACCATAACGTGTAGCATGTCCGATATTGATTTCAGCAACATCCCTGATAAATACCGGTGTGCCGCCTGCAGTGTTTTTTATACTGATGCTTTCTATGTCTTCTTTCGAACCAATAAGACCTTCAGACCGGATAAAAAGTACAGTAGGACCCTTTTCTATATAGGCTCCACCTGTATTTTGGTTTCCTTGCTCCAGAGCATTGAATACATCATGAATGGTAATATTAAAGGATTGCAATTTATTGGGATCAACCGTTACTTCATATTGTTTTAACTTCCCCCCGAAGCTGCTTACCTCAGCAACTCCTTCAACACCAAGCAATTGACGCCTTACAATCCAGTCCTGAATTGTCCTGAGTTCAGTTTCATCATATTTGCTTTCATAGCCTTTCTCCGGCCTCACCACATACTGGTAAATTTCGCCCAGCCCGGTAGATATCGGTCCCAATTCCGGAGTTCCTATACCCGGAGGAATTATGGTCTGTACCTGCTGAAGCCGCTCTGCAACCTGCTGCCTGGCCCAGTACACATCTATTTCATCATTGAAGACTATAGTTACTAATGAAAGACCAAATCTTGAAAAGCTTCTGATCTCTTTAATTCCTTTAATATTACTGTTTGCCTGCTCGATTGGAAAGGTTACCAATCGTTCGATATCTGTAGCACCAAATGAGGGTGCAACAGTGATTACCTGAACCTGATTATTGGTAATATCAGGAACAGCATCAATAGGTAGTTTTGTTGTTTGATAGGTACCGTAGACAATCAGCCCGATGACAAACAGTCCAACGATGAGTTTATTCTTTACAGAAAACTCTATAATTGCGTTTAACATATATTGTATTGTTTAACAATTTATTGATAATAAAAATGTACCAGCTCATGATTCAGAGTTGGTTAAATAATTATAAAATTGTTAACAGAATTTTGGCGGCTGCCAGATATTGGAAAGGTAGGTTGAATTAAAACAGATATTCTCCCTGAGATTATATTCATTCAAATCAATCACTACAGGTTTGATAAGTGTCAGAATAGCAGGATTGTGAATAAATGTTAATACGATACTGTGTACAGAACCTTCATGAGATTTGAAAGGAAGCCTCATGTCTTTATCATGGTCCGCATATTTCACATCATTATTGGTATAATGCATGACCAAAAAATCCCAGAATGTGGTACCCTGATTCAAAGATTTATGCTCATTGAAATGTTGGGTAAGCAATGGCAGTTTCAACACCTGGTAAAATTCAGTTGTTGAAATCAGATAGACTGAAACAAGTAATATGGATAAAAACTTTTTCAATACTTCAAAGTTACGAAAAAAACCTGATTTATTTCTGTTGGCTGAAGCAAGAATCCTTTAAATTATTTCTTTTAATAATCTTAGCTTTGAATGATTTACAGGCCTACTTTTTGATTGCCCCCTTAATATCAAGATCCTTTATCTGCTCTCTGACCTTGCTCATGAACTCATCTCCGGGATCAGTTTTATTCGTGAGGTAATTCGGGTCCTTTTCTTTCCAAAGCGGATGACCAATAAATGATTTGTATTCATGGTGACCGATAACATATTCAATATTATATTTTTTCTTAAGATATCTGATCAATGCCACATTTGCTTCCAGTTGTTCTTCAGTTAATGGAGCATTACTGCCCCCTACATTTTCTACTCCAATAGCACAATAGTTAAGTCCTATGGTATGTCGGGCAAAGGCAGTTTCAGGCAATTGTCTGAAAATGACTCCGTCACGGTCCACAAGAAACTGAGCAGCGACATTTAAACTGCTGGCACCTGCAATTCCACTTCTGGCACCGGGCAGGAGGGCGGGATTCATTACATCAAAGGATTGTTCCAGAGTAGGGATGGCTGTCCAATGCAGCACAATCATTCTGGGAACAATTGTGGCAGAATCCTGAATTATTCCATGACGTTCTTTGAGGTATTCAACCGAGAGTTTTTTTCGCAGTTCATCAAATACAACAGGCTTATTAAATGTCCTGAAAGTTTGGGCAAATACCTTATGGATGGGTATACCGGTGATAAATAAGAACAGGCTCAACAGAAGTAATTTCCTAAGATTTGATTTCATAATATGTTTGAAAAGATTGTGCATAAATGTAATACTATCAATCTAAATTACTGAGCATATTTCTTTACTTTAGGAAACCGGTTTTATGAGATTCTGTCCGGTTTATTTGTTAAGAATCTCAAAATTAATCTGACCCTATGACTTCAAGCATCTCCGATAATCCGACGGAAAGCCTAAAATCCCATAATCTTGTTCAGCGTATATCCTCCATCGATATTTTGAGGGCTGTTACAATGGTACTCATGATCTTTGTCAATGATTTTTGGTCATTGACTGATATCCCGGAAGGTTTGAAACATGTAAAGAGGGGGGTAGATGGAATAGGTTTTTCAGATGTAATTTTTCCGGCTTTTCTGTTTATTGTCGGGCTTTCATTGCCTTATGCTATTGAAAACAGGATAAAAAAGGGCGATACTGCCGTAGATATCGTTCAGCATATTCTGTTCAGAACCATCGCCTTATTGGTGATGGGGGTATTTCTTGTCAACGGTGAAACTGTTAACTTCACTGCAATGGGAATCCCTGCCTGGCTTTGGTATCCTTTAAGCTGCTTCTGTTTTATTTTAATTTGGAATACTTATTCAGCCAAGTTGAACAAAGCACTGGAAAATATCCTGAAGGCTACGGGCATCATCACTTTAATTGGTTTAGCTTATTACTATCGCGGAGGCGAAAATGGAGATGTTCGTTTCGCTAGCCAATGGTGGGGTATACTCGGTTTAATAGGCTGGGCTTACCTTGCCGGAGGATTGGTAACGGTGTTTTCAAGAAATAATTTTTATGCGCTTTTGTCTGCATGGATTTTCTTTTGTGTACTAAGTATGGTAAATAAAGCAGGCTTAATTCCCGGGTATATAGCTGAACATATTCCAAATGCCATTTTAGGAGGTACCTTGCCCGCACTTACAATGGGAGGAGTTTTAACATCCTATGTATTCAGACATTATGTTAAAATAAATGAAAAATGGAAACTCACCATCATATTTCTGATTTCATCATTGGTTTTAATTGCTTTGTCTATAGTTACCCGTCCATATTGGGGCCTTGCTAAACTGGGTGCTACCCCTGCTTGGTTGTTTCTTTGCTCTGCCTTTACTCTAATGGCTTTTACCCTGATTTATTGGGTGGCAGATGTATGGAAAAAGAGTAAGTGGTTCGAAATAATAAAACCTGCCGGGACCGATACTCTTCTTTGTTATCTCATTCCATATTTTGCTTATGCAATGGTCAGAATTTCCGGATTTAAACTTCCGGACTTTCTTTTAACTGGTGGACTGGGCTTGTTGAAGTCGTTTTGTTTCGCACTTTTATGCGTATTGATTACCCGCACATTGAATCGGCTTGGTTTGAGACTTAAAATTTAGCCTTTTAGATCATATTTTAATTTTATGAGCAGCACATTAGCCTCAGAACCGGCATTGTAACAAAAGCGTAACGATTTTATGACTTTTAAAAGATTAATTACAATAAGGCGGCTTATTCAATTTTTTTTCATAGAATTATAGATTAGTTTATGACAGCATTATTTCCATGATATAAAACCGATTTTCCGGGGTTTCAATGGCAAACATTTTCTGAATACAAATCCTTTTTTAATTAATTTTTTAGATACTAACACAGGTAAAATTATGAGTAAAACAAACACACACGAGATTCTTCAAAGCGCGGCATTCAAGAAACTTGTTAAAAACAGGTGGAATATATCTTTATCATTCACTTTTGTCATGCTATTTGTTTATATAGGTTTTTTACTACTGGTGGCCTACGATAAGGAGGCCCTCAAACTGCCTATTGGTGAATCTCTTAATTTAGCAATTGTGGTTGGTTTAGGGATTATTTTGTTTTCCTGGTTAATCACAGGAGCATATGTTTATTGGGCGAACAATTATTATGATGAAGCCGTAGAGGAAATCAAAAAAGAAATTATCTAAATATTTATACATCTATAAAATATGTCTTTGAACTTATTACTTCAAATCAGCCCGGAAGTTACCCCATCAACTCTGGGAACCGCAAATCCGGTATCAATCGCAATATTCTTCCTGTTTGTTGCGATTACTCTTTACATTACGTACTGGGCTGCCAAAAAAACAAAAACAGGATCTGAATTTTATGCTGCCGGCAGGAATATTTCCGGTTTTCAAAACGGACTTGCATTGGCAGGAGACTATATGAGTGCAGCTTCTTTCCTCGGTATTGCCGGGATGGTTGCGACTAAGGGTTATGATGGATTAATCTATTCTATTGGCTTTCTTGTTGGCTGGCCTTTGATTATGTTTTTGGTTGCAGAGCCACTCCGTAATCTTGGTAAATACACTTTTGCCGATGTGGTTGCTTTTCGTTTAAAACAAAGGCCAATTCGTATCGCTGCAGCAGCAGGCTCATTGATGACTATTGCCTTCTATCTGATTGCACAGATGGTTGGGGCTGGTAGTTTAATAAAAACGCTATTTGGTCTTGATTACGAAATAGCAGTTTTTGTAGTTGGGATAGTTATGACTTCCTATGTGCTTTTTGGTGGGATGCTTGCAACCACCTGGGTACAGATTATCAAAGCTGTTCTTTTATTATCAGGTGCTACTATTTTAGTTTTACTTGCGCTTTCTAAATTTAATTTCAGTCCGGGAGAATTATTCCTTTCCGTAAAATCCCAATATGGTGCTGATATGCTTGCTCCCGGAGGTTTTATAACCAATCCTTTTGATGCACTTTCACTTGGTTTAGCCCTGATGCTTGGAACTGCAGGACTTCCGCATATTTTGATGCGTTTCTATACTGTGCCTGATGATAAGGCTGCCAGAAAATCTGTATTTGTTGCTACCGGTTTTATCGGATACTTCTATATTTTGACTTTCTTCATCGGATTTGCTGCCCTTGCCCTGGTAGGTAAAGATGCAATCTTAGGTCTTGATAAAGGAGGTAATATGGCGGCTCTTCTGCTTGCAGAGAATACCGGTGGCAGCGCATTTCTTGGCTTTATTGCTTCTGTAGCCTTTGCAACGATTCTTGCAGTTGTTGCAGGCCTTACGCTTTCAGGTGCATCCACTATTTCTCATGACCTTTATGTACACGTGGTGAAACATGGTGTTTCTGATGAAAAAGGAGAGATGAAAGTAGCAAAAAGAGCGACCATCTTTTTAGGTGTACTTGCAGTTGCTTTAGGCTTGATGTTTAAAGGTCAGAATGTGGCCTTCATGGTCGGGCTGGCTTTCTCAATAGCCGCAAGTGCGAATTTTCCTGCTTTGCTGATGTCGATCATCTGGAAGGGATTTACAACAAAAGGTGCTGTATGGTGTATGGTTACTGGGGCGTCACTCGCATTGATCCTGATTGTTATAAGTCCTACAGTTTGGGTTGATATTATGGGTAATTCAGAAGCAATTTTCCCTCTGAAAAATCCAACCATCGTTTCAATGACCTCAGCTTTTGTGGTAGGTATCATTGTCTCACTTTTACAACCAGAAAAGGAAGCAGCCGAATTGTTCGAAAGTGAAAAGCTTAGAACCTATCTCGGTCACGGTTCCGAAAAATAATCGATGTCTGATCAGTGCAGAGCTGATCAGACATTTTTTTTTAATTTAAATACTAATCATATGAAACGCAGAGACCTTATTAAAGGTTTAACAGTTCTTCCATTAGCAGGAGGGATTTTATCGGGAGAAAGAGCCGCAGCAGCTCCTATAACTACAGTAGCTAATACTGCCGCTGCAGCAGCAAAAAGAGATTTATTCAAGGAATTAGGTGTGCGTACATTCATTAATGCAAGAGCTACCTTAACCTTTATGACCGGATCTCTGATGCAGGATGAAGTGCTTGATGCAATAAAAAATTCATCGAGAAGGTATTGCATGCTTGATGAACTGCAGGATAAAGTAGGTGCCAAAATAGCTGAATTATGCCATGCAGAAGCAGCAACCGTTACTTCGGGAGCATTTTCTGCTATTATGCTGGGAACTGCAGGTGTATTATCAGGCCTGGATGCAAAGAAGGCCGCTATGATTCCTCATCTGGAGGGTAGTGGTATGAAAACAGAGGTTATTTTACAGAAAGGTCATAATATTGGCTACTATCAGGCAATGAAAAATTGTGGTGTAACTATGGTTTGGGTTGAGACCCGTGAGGAACTTGAGCGTGCCATAAATGATAAAACTGCAATGATGGCCTTTATGAATTGCAATACAAACTCTGGCCAGATCAAACATAAAGAATGGCTGGAAGTTGCAAAAAGACGCAATATTCCAACACTTATTGATATAGCAGCCGATGTTCCTCCAATTGAAAATTTCTGGAAATTCAATGATATGGGTTTTGATCTGGTTTGTCTCTCAGGAGGAAAGGCAATTCGTGGTCCTCAAAGTTCAGGAGTATTGATGGGTAAAAAGGATCTCATCGCAGCTGCACGTCTCAGCGCATCACCAAGAGGAAGTACAATTGGAAGAGGTCATAAGGTAAATAAAGAGGAGATTCTTGGTTTGTATGTTGCGATTGAAAAGTTCATACGTACCGGAGAGGACGAATGGAATTTCTGGATGAAACAGATTGCCCATATAGAAAATGCCGTCAAAAATATCAAGAGTGTTAAAACACGCGTTTTTGTGCCTGAATTAGCTAATTCTACCCCTAATCTGGAGATATCTTGGGATCCGTCTGTTATTCCGTTTACCGGTCAGCAGATTCAGGAGAGACTGAGTAAAGGAGAACCTGGTATTGAATTGAATGCAGGTAAAAATAATATTTCACTGGTTACCTTTATTATGGTTCCCGGAGAAGAAAAGATAGTTGCTGCCCGTATAAAAGAGGAATTATCTAAAGTCTGATTCTAAGGCAGACAGGGTTTTTTATAAGGCTGACAGGGTTCAAAACCCTGTCAGCCTTTTTTATTAATTGCTATCTAAGTCCATGATGCAATCCGATTCCGGTCTCCGAACCGGAATTAAAATTGATTTGTCGTGGCGAAAGCCACGACCTCATTTTATCCTTTGAAACTGCTTGATTTTTTTCTCGCAAAGACGCCAAGACGCAAGGGGCTACAGATTATATAGTATCATTTAATTTATGTGATATATTTCGCGTCTCTGCGTCTTTGCGAGACGCCTTTTAAACATTTCCTACTTCCCGTTAACTATTTCCTGATTTAACCGCCATGTCCGAGAATGTTGTAACATAGGCCGGAAGGAATACAAGCAGGCCATAAGGCTGACAGGGTTCAAAACCCTGTCAGCCTTTCCATTTCCCATTTCCTATTCTCCATTTCCTACTTCACAACCATATCCGAAAACGGTATTACATAAGCCTGCAGGAATACAAATAATCCTACCAATGCAGCCAGAGCGATACTGTGGAAGAAAACATATCGAAGAATCTGTCCCTCATGTCCATACCAGTTTGTTGCGGTACTAGCTACCACAATACTTTGAGCATCAACCATTTTTCCCATTACACCTCCCGAACTGTTTGCAGCAGCCATCAGAATCGGACTGACATCCGTTTGCTTGGCTGTAATGGTTTGAAGACTTCCGAATAATACATTAGAAGCAGTATCAGAGCCCGTTAGCGCCACTCCAAGCCATCCCAGCATAGTTCCGAAGAATGGATAAAGAACTCCTGTTTTTGCAAGAGCCAGCCCCAGAGTGGCATCAGCCCCCGAATATTTGGTTACATAACCCAGACCGAGCATTGCCGCTATAGTGATCAGTGAGAACCTTACTCTCCAAAGGGTCTGAAGGTAAATTTTCAGCATTTCACGAATAGAATAACCTATTGCGAAGCCTGCAATTAAACTGGCAAATAGAATACCTGTACCTGTTGCTGATATCCAGTTAAGTTTGAAAATGGCCTCTTCGGTTTTTGCCGGTTTATCGATGCTTGGAACCGGTGCAATAGGAGGGGAACGCTTCACCAGATTATGCAGGTATGAAACCTGATACTCAGGTGCGGATATCGAGTTTAAGGATTTTTTAACTGTTGGAACCCCCCATGCAAAAATAAATATGGTAAGTATTACCCATGGTGTCCAGGCGCGAACCATGTCTTTTGTGGAAACTGAGACCGGGTCTGCAGCTAATGGAATCACGTCGTCTGCTTTTGGTAATTCCCATATAGTTTTTGGCTGCCAGAACTTAAGCAGAACGATAATTGAAACGATAGATGCAATAGAAGCAAAAATATCTACTAACCAGGGTCCGTGGTAATTTGAAACCAGGAATTGCGTTACTGCAAATGATAAGCCGGCAGTAAGTGCTGCGGGCCATACACTGATCATACCCCTGAATCCTGCCATAGCCCAGATTACCCAAAATGGAACGATGAATGAAAATAAAGGAAGTTGCCTCCCAACCATAGCAGACAATTTTAATATGTCTATATCTGTTACGGCTGCCAGAGCTATAATAGGAGTGCCCAAGGCGCCAAATGCTACGGGAGCGGTATTTGCTATCAAAGATAGTCCGCAGGCCGCCAGTGGTCTGAAACCAAGCTGTATCAGAATAGCAGCTGTGATTGCTACCGGGGTTCCGAAACCTGCTGCGCCTTCAAAAAAAGCACCGAATGCAAAGGCGATCAGAATTACCTGTATTCTTGGATCCGGTGCAATGGTTGATAGATGCATTCTTATTAGGGTGAACAAACCTTTATTGACTGTTAACTGATACAGGAATATCAGATTCAAAACAATCCAGCCAATTGGAAACAGGCCATAGGCGCTACCATAAAGTGTTGTCGCAGCAACGCTTTGAACAGGCATTTGATAAACAAAAAGTGCCACCCCGATAGCGACTACCAAACCAAAAACAGCTGCCAGGTGAATCCGGATATGGAATACGGCAATAGATCCCAGAAGCACGATTATGGGCAGAGCTGCAAGAACAGTAGATAGTAAGGCATTGTTTAGCGGATCATAATTTTGAGACCAGATTTGTTCCATTGTAAAGATTTTAGTTTTTAGATATTGGCTTACAATTTATAAATAAAATTGAATAGAAATCCCCGGAACTGATATTTGAAATCGATACCGGGGATTGGAATTACTTCTTTTAAATTATTTTCTTGGAAGTGTGACTTTCCATATTCTTCCACCTTCAGAATTTGCCGTTCCATGCTCCATGATATAAATTTTATTGTTGACCATTACAGCATCCACAGGGGCATTGAAATTGTTGACAATGGTAGTTGTCTTCATATAATAATTATCAGCAGCCGGATTATAAGACATATCTAAATGCATAAGGTCCTTACCTGATTTTCTTAGCAAATTGGTTCCGGGACGGTCAGATCCACCTCCATATCTAAAAACAAACCCATCACCCTTAAATTCCGGTGAAAGTGCATTTTTTACGTCAAAAACCAAACCTAGCGGTACACTATGAGCATTAAATGTGCTAACTGCTCTTCCTGTAATATCACCATCTACAATTTTACCTGATGCAATATCCCGGTATTCATTGGCATCGGGTCCCAAATTCTGAACTCCTGCTGAAAATTTCACTCCTTCCGGGATTTTGGGAAAATCAGGATCATTTCTGAAATATTTTACAATCCAGGCATGAGATCCGGGGCCTATAAATGGATCTTTTGCAGGATCTGGCTCCCAGGGTGAAAATTGCTGCGGGTTTTCAATTCCTGCCATTTGCCATGGAAAGCCATAATGATGGCCTTGCCTGATCCAGAACATTTCTTCTGACTGATCATAATCACCAGAGTTAACAACGCCAAACAGGTTACCCTTTCCATCAAAGGTCATATCATAAGCATTTCTAATACCTTCAGCATACAGATAACCATCTGCTTTTAACTTCGCTGCATCAGTGCCCAGGATTAAGTTTTCAGCATTTACAGGGATTCTGAAAACATTTGCTGTCAGGGCATTGTCGCGGGCATTTGGGTAAGCACCTTTATTATCCTGTACTTCTCCATGGTCTGTTCTGGCTCCGGAATTTACATAAATGAACTTTTTATCCGGACTGACAACCAGGGCATTCCATCCATGATCAAATGTGGTGGCATTCGTCCCGTATTCAACAGTATTGAAAACTTCTTTCATAACTGGTTTCGATCCTGAGAGCTCATATTTTACCATTCTGCCTTTCGTCCCTTTGCCATCATTTACACTGATATTTCCGCACAGAAACAGCGTGTTTCCTAAAAAAGCAGCACCCTGCAATCGGGTGATCCCATGATCTTCTGCACTGAATATCTGATGTTCTTTTGCCTTAGGTGTATCAAAATCTGAGATCCTGAATACATTTCCATCAAAAGTTGAATACCAAAATTCACCTGTTTTTTGGTTTTGAAGTAATCTCACACCCAAACGACCGATATTCATAACTTTTTCAACACTTATATCCGCCCTCAGGGATACAGGAGTTTTTATTGGTGCTGCAGCTCTGGGGCTGTTTTGCTGTGCAAAGCAAAATACTGAGCAAGAAAAAAACAGGGTGATTAGCCCTGTTTTTCTTAATGTGCATCGAAAGTTGCCCATAAATATTTTTTATTGAATGTGAATCTATCAGTTTGTTGCAGGTCTTGCAGGTCTTGTTCTAGGAGCACTTGGAAGTATATTTGGCTCCGCAATGGCATTTAAATTATAAACAATTCTACCACCTCTGATTGTCATTTCAGTCTCTAACCTGTTTTTTCCGGCTATTTTACCATCTCTGGCATAGAATCCGAAGTTACCTTCACGTAAAGTAAAGATTGCTACATCCGCTTCAGCACCAACTGAAAGATTTCCAAGCTCTGGTCTTTTAACCTCTTGTGCTGGATTCCAGGTACTTGCTTTAATAACACTTTGAAGATCCATTCCCATAGCCATGAATAAAGACATGATGTTTGGCATATTCTTCATAGCATTGTTCATACTTCCTGTATGAAGGTCAGTACTTATTGAATTTGGATAGAAGCCACTTTTTATTGCAGGGGTTCCCTGATTGAAAAGGAAGCTGGAACCACCAAAACCAACGTCAAATATTACACCTCTGTTCTGCGCTTTGATTACATAAGGTTTTACTTTGTTGGTAGTTACATCAACAATTGACTCACGGCCATTCGGACTTGTACTTCCGTTTCCACCAAAAGCATGGGTGTATATATCGCCGGGGCGGAATTTTACATTAAATAATGAATCTAGTGGAAGGTAAGGGGTGGCACCACCAAAGTCAACAATCACCGGAAGATTCGCAAGACGACCTGCTTCCATTAAACGATCAGTTGGTACCCAGGTGCGACCATTGAAGTGCGCCAGTTTAAAACCAACAATATCATTCGGATATTTTTTTGCCATTTCAGCAGCCTTTTGTGAATCCATCTCATTGATGTCATTCTCATACTTGCCACCGGCCATTCCCTGACCAACAATGTTCAAGAATGCAAGAACACGGGTTTGAGATTTTTCGATGGTTTGCTTTTTATATAGCTCAAAAGTTTTCCATCCCGGGCTGCCTGCATCCACAACAGTGGTAACACCTGCCGGAAAAGTAAAACCATCAGCAGGTAAACTTGCGGGAGCATTCATATAGGCATCTCCATCATGTCCCCAGAAGAAGTGAACGTGGATGTCAATTAATCCAGGTGTGACGTACATGCCTTTGGCATTCACAACCTGCACACCTTCTGAAGCGTCAATGTTTTTTGCAAGCATGGCAACTTTTCCGTCCTTTATAGCAACATCCATTACTGTGTTGATGTTGTTTTTGGGATCAATAACATGACCTCCTTTTATAACAATGTTATAAGGCTTTGGTGATTGTGCCTGAACGCTGAAGCAAACAGAGAAGAGCAGGGCGAAAAATAAAAGATGTTTTTGATTCATTTTACTCGTTTTAAGGATTTATTGTATTGGGTTATTAAACCATTAGCAAGAACTTTAATTCCTGGGTAATGTTTTACTGGTATTATGGTGTGTCAATTTATGAATATATCCCCTAGTATGACAATAATATTTTTTTTGTTACAGAAGGATTTGTTTTTTTGACAAAATTCTATTTTAGTAAAATAATTCTTCACTGGGTTTGTTTTAGACACTCTGGTAAATTTTGATTTTCATTTTTTATTTAATAGATTTATGAACTGTATGAATGAGCAATTAAAAATTGAGGATGTAGAATTGATGGATCGGATTCGGTCAGGAGATGCTATAGCACTTAAGCTCATTTACAAAAAATACTGGAATCAATTATTCTCTTCAGCGTTTAATGTATTGCACGATCAGCAGGTTTGTGAGGATATTATTCAGGAAATTTTCATTAATCTTTGGAATAAAAGAGAGTTAATAGAGATTAAAGTTTCTCTTAAATCTTATCTCTTCGCTTCGACGCGCTATGAAGTTTACAGGCAGGTTCGTTATAGCTCTGTACGTGAAGATTTGTTTGAGAATATATATGAACGCATGGAAACGCCATCAGAATATGGTAATATTGAGCATCGCGAACTTTTATCTCAGATAAATTCTATTGTTGACAAACTTTCTGCAAAATGCAGGGTAGTTTATAAACTAAGCCGTGAAGAACAATTATCACACAAGGAAATTGCATCCCAGCTTGATATTTCGACTAAAACTGTCGAAAATCACCTGAATAAGGCACTTCGCCAATTAAGGATTTCCCTGGGATTGTTTTAAGCATTGTTTTAAATTCTCCATTTCCCTTTCCCAGGTTCTACTTGTCACCTCTTTCGTCGATCCTTCGATGAAATTGCCTTTTGAACGAAGGCCCCACTGACAAAGTATCTTTCAGAACCTGATCAGTTACATTTCGGTATTACGAAAACTTAAGGATTGATTATTTCATTCTCCAATCTCCATGATCAAACCCCCAATTCCAATTTTATTAACATGAGACCAACATAGGAAAATAGACAAAAATGATTGCCGAATCATTCACCTTATTCAAGGGTTCTTATAACTCTTTTCTGAACGCTTCTCAAACGAACACTCAAAGAAGGCTTAGTTCTCATGGAAATCTAAGTCTCATCCTTAATATCTTCATACGAGTTAAATACTAGATCGTCATTTTCCATTTTGTTATTTTTGCTAACTGTCAACTGTCAACTGTCAACTATCAACTATCAACTATCAAAGTCCATTCTCAACCCGATAGCTATCGGGTCTCCACTCTCAATTATTTTTAAGATCATATAGGGGATACCTCCATTTTTTTACTCATCATATAAAACACCCCTGTTTTGGATAAGAAAAATTTTCAAAAACTATTGGATAGGTATATTGCCGGAGAGGCCTCCTGGGAGGAAGAACAGCATTTGCTTAATTTTTATGGTAGTTTTCAGAAACAATCTGAACCAATTCAGGATGTTGATCAGATTGGAGATCATATCTTTGAAAGAATCCAGGAAACGGTTCATCCTGTTGAGGAAGATCAGTATTCCTATCGGTTTTATTATTTAAAATCCATTTCAATTGCAGCAATGATTCTCCTGGCCATTACCACAGGAATCTACTTTTACTCAAACAGAGAAATTGCCGAGCCTGAGCACTTTGCTGAAATTGATGTCAGGAATGATATCGCACCGGGGTATAATAAAGCTATTTTAACTCTTGCAGACGGTTCAAAGATTAGTCTGGATGATGCAGCTAACGGCTTACTTGCCAGTCAGGGGAATATTGCAATTACTAAAACCGATAACGGTCAGATTGTCTATGAAAAGAGTGCTGTCGACAGGTCTAAATTAATTTCCAACCGACCGGTAATCAATACCATACAAACTCCTAAGGGAGGAAAATATCAGGTTCGTTTGCCCGATGGGAGTAAGGTTTGGTTAAATTCGGCATCTACACTCAGCTATCCAACTACATTTGCTGGTAATGAACGGAAGGTTCAGCTGAAGGGGGAGGCTTATTTTGAGATTTCACCCAATAAGAATATTCCATTTCGTGTGCAAAGTGATAACCAGGTTGTAGAAGTTCTGGGCACCCATTTTAACATTAATTCTTATGATGACGAGGATTATGTGAAGACCACTTTATTGGAAGGAAGCGTTAAAGTGATTCTGAATTCAAAACCAAATATGGTTTCCGACAGCAGGCTCCTAAAACCCGGTGAACAATCGCTCACCAAATCTTCCCGTTCAGATATCCGGATTGAGAACGCGGACACTGAAAAAGCTGTTGCCTGGAAAAATGGTTATTTCAAATTTAGAAATACACCAATCAGGGAAATTATGCGTGAAATTGAGCGATGGTATGATGTTGAGCTGGTGTATGAAGGTAAAATGCCAACGGATGAATTCACAGGTTTTATTTCAAATGATGTTAAGATATCAGCAGTTCTCAAAATAATGGAAGAGAGCGGTGGAGTGAAATTTACCGTAAAGGGGAAGAAATTAAAAGTTAAATCAATGCCATAAACCTTAATCCAAATTATATGATAAAAACCGATACCAGCTAATTTTATTAAAGGGATTAAAATGAAAAAACCGCCCCGGATTGCGCCCCGGAACGGTAAAGTTTCAGATTAATTTCTTGTATTAAATTCCGTGAGTACGAAATTTTAATTAATTAACCAAAACAAACTTAAAATGTAAAAATATGAAAAATGTTTTACTAAGTGAATGCAGTAAACCCTGCATTAACAATGCCAGTATTACAACTGGCATGGGACTTATAAAAATAGTCTCGAATCAAACGTTACGAATTATGAAGCTAACTGCCATTTTAATTTTAGTTGCCTTTATGCAGGTCAATGCTAAAGGCTTCTCCCAAAATGTTACGTTAAATGAAAAAAATTCTAATCTGGATAAAGTTTTCACTGAAATCAGAAAACAAACAGGTTATGATTTTCTATACAATACAAGATTGCTTAGAAATACAGTTCCGGTAACTGTAAAAGCAAGTAATTCTTCTTTAGAGGAGGTTTTGGATCAGGTTTTTAAAAACCAACCCTTAACTTATACCATTACAGAGAATACTATTATTCTTAAAAGAAGGGATGAACGCTTTTTGGAGCAGACTTCAAAATTTTCTTTAGTTCCTAATGCTGGCATTAAATCATTTGAGTCTCAATCAGCATCAAAGGTTTCTGGATTCAACATTGAGCAGAAACGTGCTGATATTCGCGGTAAAGTAATCGATGCATCGGGTGAAGCTCTGATTGGAGTAAGTGTTCGTGTAAAAGGTTCTGAGACCGGTGCTTCAACAGATGTTAACGGAAATTTCGTTTTGAATGCTCCTGAAAATGCGGTTCTGGTATTTACCTATATCGGTTATGTTACTCAAGAAGTTTCTGTAAATGGCAGAACCAATGTTAATGTAACCATGGTTGAAGATCGCCAGGCATTAAGCGAGGTGGTTGTAACTGCATTTGGTGTTACCAAGGCTAAAAGAGGATTAGGTTATGCGGTGCAGGAAGTACGTGGTGAAGAGTTCACCGATGCACGTCAGAATAACATTGCCAACTCTTTGACCGGTAAAATTGCCGGTGTTGATGCAACTCAGGCAAACTCAGGAGCCGGTGGTTCCAGTCGTGTAATTATTCGTGGAAATACTTCATTGAATGGTAACCAGCAGCCACTTTATGTTGTGGATGGTATGCCAATCAATAACGGAAATAAGGGACCAATCACCAGTTCTGGTGGTTTGAACGTTGACCGTGGTGATGGTATCTCAAGAATGAATCCTGATGATATCGCAACGATATCTGTACTGAAAGGTGGTGCTGCTGCCGCACTTTACGGTTCACAGGCTGCTAACGGGGTAATTTTGATCACAACCAAGAAAGGTTCTGCACAAAAAGGAGTAGGTATTGAAGTTAGTTCTGATGCAAACTTTGGTTCACCTTCTATGTTTCCGAAATACCAGTATGAGTATGGACAAGGACAGGACGGAGTTAAACCACCCAATACTGCTGCTGGACTAAGCTCTGGCCGTCTGTCTTATGGTGCAAAAATTGACGGTGGTTTGGCCATGCAGTTCGATGGTGTAATGCGACCATATACTGCAGTTAATGTAAAAGATAATATTAAAAACTTTTATGAAACAAGTTCGAATATTACTAATAGCGTAGCATTTAATGCAGGAAGTGAAAAATTGAGGATGAGGTTATCTGTTAGTGATCTTCGCGCACAAGATCAACAACCAAATTCTAATTTTAAGCGTAAAACAGCCAATCTGAATGTAAGTGGAAAAATGGGTAAGAATGATTTCTTAACTATTGAGTCCAGTTTTCAATACAATGTAGTTTCCGGATACAACAGACCAAACGTGGGTTATGCAGAAATTAATGCTGCCTGGCCGGTGTATTTGGCTGCAAATACAGTTGATGTTCGGAACATGAGAGGTACGAACCCTAATAAACCGGGTATTAATGCTGCAACAGGTAGAGAATTAGAGTGGAATCCTGTACCTGCGGCTGTTAACCCTTATTATGCTGCATACCAATTAGGAAATAGGGATGATCGTCAGGGCTTAATTGGTCGTGCAAGTGTTCAGGCAAACATCTTACCTAATTTATTTGTAAAAGGTACTGTTGCCAGAGATTTTAACTATTATACTG
>CAZTRY010000046.1:0-27522 GCA_964616525.1 uncultured Sphingobacterium sp.
AATTGTCCATAAAACAAAACCGTCCCATAAAATGAATTATGAGACGGCTTCTTTTATTTTATGAATTTTACTTCAATTTACTGAGTGCAGCCCGCATCCTTGGGATCATTTGTTCTATATCTTCATGCGAACATCCTCCAACAGAGGCCCTGAACCAGTTTACACCGCTATCTGTTCCAAATGCTGAAAATGGTACTATCCCCATTTTCGCTTCCCTGATCAGGTAAAAATTAACTTCAGCACTATCCTTCAAAACATTTCCCTCTGGAGTGGTTTTACCAATATAATCGACCTTAACTGTTAAGTAGATCGCACCCATCGGATTAATTGCGTCTACAGCAAAACCATCCTCTTTGAGCCGGATCATACCCTGATATAAGGTATCCAGGCTTTTTTGAACTTTTGCTTTAAAAGTTGTCAGGTAATTATTCAGTTCTGCTGTTTGAGTTAAAAATTTCGCTGTTGCTACCTGTTCAGGCTTAGGTGCCCAGGCTCCAACATGCCCGACGATTGTTTTCATTTTATCAATCACATGTTCCGGACCGAAAGCCCAGCCTACACGAACACCCGTAGCTGCAAGGCATTTGGATATTCCATCAATATAGATCACCCTGTCTTTCAGTTCTGGTCTTAAAGTAACCGGATCAAAATGAACCTGGTCACCAAAGGTCAGAAGGGAATAAATCTGATCATACATAATATAAAGCGGCTTTTCATCCGCACCGCGAGTCTTATTCTCGGCGATTACCAGATCACAGATTTCCTCCAGATCCTTTTTGGCAAACATGGTACCGGTTGGGTTTAGCGGTGAACATAGGGCCAGCAAGGTAGCCCCCTTCAGGTAGGGACGGATATCATCGGCTGTTGGCATAAAGTTATTTTCTGCCGAAGTCTTAACCGCAACCTGGCTTGCCCCTGTAAAACGGCAATAATGATTGTTGTTCCATGATGGAGTAGGATATATTACCTTGTCTCCCGGATCAACAAGAGCCATATAGGTTCCATAGATCAAGGGACGTGATCCTCCGGCAACCAGAATTTGTTTACTGTTATAAGATAAACCGAAGCGCTCCTGCAAGAAAACAGAAATGTTCTCACGCAAAACTGCTACACCTTCGGCAGGTGGATAATTGGTCTGGTTGGCCTGATAAGCCTCTACAATTCCATCTTTCAGCTCATTGGGGATAGGAAAAATAGTTGAATCAAAATCTCCGATAGTCAGGTTCGCGATCTGCTCACCCTTACTTTTCAGTTCATTTATCTGACCTGCAATTTTAATTATTTCTGAACCCTCAAGGGTACTTGCTATTTTGGATACCTTCATTTTTAATTTTATATTCTTAAGAATATCAGTCTGTTATAAATTTTCTGTTTTACCTGATTAATGCTTCAACTGCTTTGTCTACCTTTTCAAAATTGAAGCTCTTCAAGATCTCCCTGAATGATGTATTGATTTGCTCATTGCACAGGTTTCCGATACTACCTTCGTGTGTATGTTTAACAATTCCCGGTGCTTTAAAATCACCCTTTTCAATTGCTGCACCAACTTTTTTATAAGCTTCCCTGAAAGGTATTCCATTTAAAACCTCTTCATTCACTGCATCAACACTAAATAAATAAGCATATTTCTCATCCTTAAGAATATCCTCCTTAATTCTGATCGATTGCAACATAAAGCCTGTCATTTCAATGCATTCATTCAATGATCTGAATGCCGGAAAGAGATTCTCTTTCAGTAATTGCAGGTCGCGATGATAACCTGATGGCAGATTGGTAGTCATCAGGGCAATTTCATTCGGTAAAGCCTGTATTTTATTGCATCTGGCACGAATCAGCTCAAAAACATCCGGATTTTTCTTATGAGGCATTATGCTGGAACCGGTGGTCAGTTCATCAGGGAAACTGATGAATGCAAAATTCTGATTGATGAACAAACAGGCATCCATTGCCAGCTTAGCCAAAGTTGCCGCAACAGAAGACATTGCCTGCGCCAAAATACGTTCAGTTTTTCCACGACCCATCTGAGCGTAAACTACATTGTAATTCAGCGAATCAAAGCCCATTAATTCAGTGGTCATGGTGCGGTTCAGTGGGAAGGAAGAACCATATCCGGCTGCAGAACCCAATGGATTTTTATTGCAGACTTTCCAGGCAGCCAGCATAAGCTCCATATCATCGGCCAGACTTTCAGCATAGGCCCCGAACCATAATCCGAAGGAGGAAGGCATCGCGATCTGCAAATGCGTATAGCCCGGAAGTAATTTATCCTTATGCTCTTCACTTTGTGCTATCAGCTGCGTGAACAGAATATCCGTATTTCTGACCAGCCTCTGAATCTCGCTGCGAAAGAACAATTTAAGATCCACCAGAACCTGATCATTTCTGGACCGCCCACTATGAATTTTTTTTCCGGCATCACCAATCCTTCGGGTAAGCAGTAACTCTACCTGAGAGTGTACATCTTCCACATCATCTTCAATGCTAAAATTACCTTCCTGAACTTCACGGAAAATTTGTTTCAGACCAGCCTGAACCTGTTCCAGATCCCCCTTATCCATAAGACCAATACTTTCAAGCATACGGGTATGGGCTAATGAACCCAATACGTCATATGCAGCAAGCTGATGATCCAGCTCCCTGTCATTTCCAACAGTAAACTTTTCTACAGACCTTTCAGTTGCTGTTTCCTTTTGCCAGAGCTTGCTCATAGTACTGCTTTAAAATTTGTGAAATACTGTGCTTTGATGGTATCCCATTCGGATCTCAAAATACTGTAAAAAACAGTATTCCGGATATATCCGTTATGTATCTTCATATGCTGGCGTAATACTCCTTCGCGGGTAGCTCCAATTCCCAGTAAAGCCTGCCGCGACTGATGATTGCGCTCATCTGCCTTAAACTCTATTCTGTTCAATCCCAAAACCTCAAAACCATAAGTAAGCATCAGGTACTTCATCTCTTTATTCAATCCGCTTCCCTGAAAATCAGGTCCAATCCATGTCCAGCCAATCTGTCCCCGTTCATCTCTCCAGGAGATTTCGGCAATGCGGGTACAGCCTGCCACCTTACTGGTTCTTTTATCAATGACTACCCAAACTGCACTTGTGCCATTTTCACGGTCAGAAATTGCTTTCTTAATATATTTATTCAACTCTTGAGGCATTGAAAGATCCTGAATCCCATAGATCCATAAGCTATCTTCATTTGCTACTTCCTGCAAGGCTTGTTCATCTTCAAACTCAAGCGGACGAAGCAGGGCTCTTTCACTTTCCAGAGTAACATTCAAATTCTTTGCCATCACACGATCTCCGTCAATAATTTTATATAGAGGTTTATTCCCTCTTCAATTTCGTTTAAATAGATATATTCATCAGCCATGTGTGAACGGGCCGAATCTCCTGGCCCCATCTTGAGTGAGGGAATATCAAGTAAAGCCTGATCACTGGTGGTAGGAGAACCATAGGTTTCCAGGCCCAGAGCAATTCCCGCTTTAACAATCGGATGTTCCAGGCTAATTGAGGACGGTTTTAAGCGGGTAGAACGCGGATTGACATCACAGTCGACATTCTGACTAATTATCTTCAGTACCTCCTCATTCCTATAGGCATCTGTCACCCTTACATCAACTGTAAAATTACAAATCGCAGGAACCACATTATGCTGTGATCCGGCTTCAATGATCGTTACACTCATTTTAACGGGGCCAAACAGGGCTGACTTCTTGGCAAACTCATAGGTTTTGAACCAGTTAATATCCTTCATTGCCTTATAGATCGCATTTTCACCCTCTTCTCTCGCAGCATGACCTGCCCTCCCATGGGCAACACAATCTAATACCATTAAACCCCGCTCAGCAACGGCCATCTGCATTAAGGTTGGCTCTCCGACTATTGCAAACTCAAGCTGACCCAGTTGGGGAAGGATCAGCTCAATACCGTTCTTACCTGAAATCTCCTCCTCAGCAGTTGCAGCCAGACAGAAGTTATATTTTAAATTCTTGGCTTTATAAAAATGAATAAATACCGCGATAAGAGAAACCAGACAGCCACCTGCATCATTACTACCTAAACCAAACAATTTATCATCAATGATATCAGCCGCAAATGGGTCACGGCTATATCCCGGATTAGGTTTTACTGTATCATGATGAGAATTAAGCAGAATAGTGGGCTTTTTTGCATCAAAATGCTCATTATACGCCCAGACATTATTGATCATTCGATGGGTTTTTACTCCCTGATCTTCCAGAAATTGTTCAATTGCCGAGGCAGTATTCTCCTCCTCCCTGCTCAGTGAAGGAATACTGATTAGCTTACGCAATAAATTAAGGCTGTCATCAAACAGTTTGCCCGCCATTTTCTTTAATCGTTTGTATACAATTCACCTGCTTTTTGAGCTGATAATTTAATCCCTTTGATCATTGAAGAGCTAAAACCATTGTGCTCCATTTCATTCAATCCTGCAATAGTACATCCCTTTGGTGATGTCACCTTATCGATCTCATGTTCGGGATGGCTGTTTTGCTGCAGTAAAAGTGAGGCTGCTCCTTTGGCTGTTTGTGCAGCCATACGTAAAGCCTCATCAGCATGAAAACCGATCTCAACACCACCCTGGGATGCTGCCCGAACTGCTCTTAAGAAGAATGCTACCCCACAGGCACATAATGCTGTGGCTGCAGTCATCAGATCTTCATTGATCTTGATTACGGAACCAACGGTCTCAAACATTTTGCTCACTTCCGCAATATTTTCTGCCTCAGCATTATCTGAAGCGACACAGGTCATGGATTCACCAATTGCAATTGCAGTATTTGGCATCGCCCTTACAACCTGTACTCTGCTGCCCAGCTTGGCACGGATATCTGCACAACTAACTCCTGAAATAACAGAAATCACCAAATGTTTTGCAGGATCAATTGCACCGTCGATCTGCTCCAATAAATTATCAAGTTGCTGAGGTAAAACAGCCAGAATGACTATTGAGGCACCTGCCGCAGCGGCATAATTATCTGAACCGACCTGAAAACCCTGAGCTGCAATGGGATCCAGCCGCTGAACATTACGGCGGGTCAGGGTAATATCAGCGGGTTTGCAATAATCAGCCTTAACCAGTCCTTTGGCTAAAGACATACCAATATTTCCGCTTCCTAAAATTGCTGTTCTTTTTGTTCCTGTTTTCATTATGTGCTGATTAAGCGTGTACCAAAATTTTCATGGTTCAAAGCTGGCAGTGCATCGGCTTTGCCAATCCAAACCTCTTTTAGCCCTTTTTTTATTGCTTCGAAAGCATTATCCAGCTTGGGTATCATCCCCTCATTTATAATGCCTTCTAACTTTAATTCATTGTAATAATGCGGATCGATCGAGCGGATTACTGAACCATCATCTTCCACATCCATCAATACACCTGCCTTTTCAAAGCAAAAGATAAGGGATGTTTCGTATTCTTTGGACATTGCGATAGAAATTGCAGAGGCAATGGTGTCGGCATTTGTATTTAATAGCTGCCCCTTGCCATCGTGTGTGATAGCGGAGAAAACCGGTGTAAATCCTGCTTCCAGCAGTTTGTAAAGTCCTCTATGATCAATAGATGATTCATCGAGATCGCCCACAAAGCCATAGTCCACACTGATGGTTTCATTTTTCTCTTTCGAGAAAAGCTCTTTCAAAGGACGTCTTTTCGCATGGATTAAATTCCCATCCGCACCCGACAAGCCGATTGCATTACAATTCTCAGATTGTAAACCTGCGACAATATTCTTATTAATCAAGCCGGCATATACCATGGTTACCACTTTCAGGCTTTCCCCATCGGTGATTCTTCGGCCTTCAACCATTTTTGATTTAATACCCAAATCGGCAGCAAGTTTGGTCGCAATTTTTCCTCCACCATGAACCAGTATCTTAGGTCCATGCACCCTCGAAAAATCGGCAATAAATTGTTGCAGACTTTCGGGATTATCGATCACATTTCCGCCAATCTTAATAACCTTCAGGGATTTCATATCAGGCCCTCCAGCATATTTTTTAAAACCGTTTGGGCAGACCAAACCCGGTTAGCTGCTTCTTTAATGACCAATGAATACGGACCGTCCAATACTTCGGCAGAAAGCTCGAAATCACGACGGACCGGCAGACAGTGCATTACTTTCGCTTCATTGGTTTGCTCCAATTTTTTATGAGTCATCATCCAGGATTCTCCGTTCTGAACAGTTTTACCATAGTCAAGGTAAGATGACCAATTTTTGGCATAAACGAAGTCTGCACCTTGTAATGCAATATCCTGATTGTATTCAATTTTTGCTCCCGGAGTAAATTTCTCAGCCAGCTCCAAACCTTCGGGATGGGTAATTACAAAATCGATCATTCCCTCAGCCTGCGCACGGCACATCCATTCTGAAAATGAATTGGGTACAGCCTGTGGTAAAGATTTTACATGGGGCGCCCAGGTTAATACAACTTTTGGCTTTGCCACCTTTTTATATTCCTCAATGGTAATCAAATCAGCAAAACTCTGCAACGGATGCAGGGTTGCACTCTCCAGACTAATTACAGGAACTCCGCTATATTTCACAAATTTATTGAACAAACCTTCTCCATAATCCTCTTCACGGTTCAACAATTTAGGGAATGAACGAAAACCAAGGATATCACAATATTGACCCATTACTGCTGCTGCTTCACGAATATGTTCAACAGTTGTACCATTCATCACCACACCATCCTCTGTTTCCAAAGCCCAGCCTTCCTTGTCGAGATTCATCACCATCACATTCATGCCCAAATTCATTGCAGCCTTCTGAGAACTCAATCGTGTACGAAGGCTCGGGTTCAGGAATACAAGTCCCAGAGTTTTATTCTTACCAAGCGACTGATTTGCATAGGGATCTGCCTTCTGAATTAAGGCCTGCTCAAGGAAAGACTTCAGGTCTGCAACATCATTAACGGAAGAAAATAGTTTCATTTATTTTTATTGTTTCTTATTTGTCAAATGGAACCTTTGATGATTAAATCCCAGAGGGGTCATGACCCCAAAAAATAAAACCGGGAATAAATAAAAATTGCTTTTTGTTCAATTTTTATTTTAATCTTGTCAGATTCCTCTTCGTAAAAATAGCCGTATTTTATTTATTCAATTCTGCTTTCAAGGCTGTCAAAAATTGATCAGCATGCTCCTTAGTGATATTTAAAGCAGGTAATAGCCTGATCACATTGGGTTTTGCCTCACCGGTAAAGATACGATGCTTGAAAAGTAAATCCTTTTTAACATTTGCATACGCTTCAGAAAGCTCAATTCCAATCATTAAACCCCTTCCGCGAATCTCAGTAATCTGCGGGATCTCATTCAAATCCTTAATCAGGTAATTTCCAATTTCCTCTGCATTCTTCATCAGATCTTCCTGTTCCATTACTTCGAGAACTGCCAGCGCTGCTGCACAAGCTAAGTGATTACCACCAAATGTAGTTCCCAGTTCACCGTACCAGGGTTTGAATTTAGGTGAAATGGAAATCCCCCCGATTGGGAAGCCATTCCCCATACCCTTTGCCATAGAATAAATATCAGCCTCAACACCTGCATAATCGTGTGAATAGAACTGCCCGGTCCGCCCATAACCGCATTGCACTGAATCGGCAATATACACCGCATCATACTGGTCACAAAGACTCCGAATCTTCTGCAAAAAGCTCTTCGAGGCCTCCCGGATACCACCCACTCCCTGAATACCCTCAATAATTACTGAAGATATCTCATTGCCGAATGATTTAAAAGCATCTTCCAAAGCCTGTTCATCATTTAATGGAAGAAAAGTGACATTTCCATTTTCATTTACCGGAGCAATAATCTTAGGATTGTCTGTAGCTGAAACAGCCAATGAAGTACGTCCGTGAAATGCGCCCTTAAAAGCAATTATTTTTTTCCTCTGGTTATAAAAAGATGCCAGTTTTAGAGCATTTTCATTAGCCTCGGCACCAGAATTACATAGAAAAAGTTGAAATTCAGGTTTAGCTGATAAATTACCAAGCTTTTCAGCCAGTTCTATCTGCTGAGAGATGATTACCGAATTGGAATAGAACCCTACTTTATTTAACTGCTCCGTCAGGCGTCTTACATAATGCGGATGAGTATGACCTATAGAGATTACTGCATGCCCGCCATAAAGGTCAAGGTATTTATTGCCTTCAGCATCCCAAACAGAGCTGTTTTGAGCTTTTACAATTTCTATATTATTGAGGGGATATACGTCGAATAGTTTCATTTTTTTAAGCTAAAAGTGGAAAGCCGAAAGCTAAAAGCTCGTGCTATTTCCTTATTGATCTGATTAATCCAATCAGCATTGCTTTTACCTGATTGGTGTCATTATTTACTGTATTAAATTGTTCTTCCGTTAGATAACCCAGGTCTTTTGCGAGTAAACAGCAATATTCCAGCTCATGAGCAGAACCTAAGCTAATATCTAAGAAACCAGTAAAATCCTTATCGGTATTTTTTCCTGTTCCTTCTGCAATATTCATCGGAATAGAGTATGCAGCCCTCTTTGTCTGAGATGCAAGATGAAAATCCTCATGCTTTGGAAATGCTGGGAGTATATCATGATATATTAATAATGTTAATTCATGCGATTTTCTCCAAACCGCTAATCTTTTATAATCTCTCATCAATTTCCAAATTTTGAGTGCATAATATTGTTTCAGGAACAAATTTATAGTCACTCATTTGGAAAGTATAAACAACCTATTCTACGGTTGTTTTTTAAATGCTAATATTATGTAGTGTTACGCCTATAGCTTTCGACTTTTAGCCTTTCGCTTTCAGCTCAAAAGGCTACCGCCTTCAGCCTTAACCCCACCGTTTCCCCCAGTCCGAACATCAAATTCATATTCTGTACCGCATGTCCGCTGGCGCCTTTCAGTAAATTATCTATTATGCTGATAATGAATAATTTACTTCCATGCTTTTCTAAATGGATCAGGGCTTTATTAGTGTTCACTACCTGCTTCAGATCAATGTTTCTCATGCTGATATGGGTAAAAGGATGATCTTTATAATAATTATCATAGAGACTATAGGCCTCTTCAAGTGTCAGTTCACTTTCGGTGTACATGGCAGTCATGATTCCCCTGGTAAAATCACCCCTTTGTGGAATAAAATTCAATGTCTGGCCAAAGTTGTTTTGCAATTGATTAAGACTTTGTACAATCTCATTCAGATGCTGATGTTCAAACGCTTTGTAAACCGACAGATTATTATTTCTCCAGCTGAAATGGGAAGTCGGGCTCAAACTTTGTCCGGCTCCGGTAGAGCCGGTAGTTGCGTTGATATGTACTTCCGAATTCAATAATCCCGCAGACGCAAGAGGTAATAATCCAATCTGGATTCCGGTGGCAAAACAGCCCGGATTGGCAATGTTATGGGCCATTTTGATGGCATCCCGGTTTAATTCAGGTAAGCCATAAACAAAGGACCTGCTTCCATGTGTAGCATTGGGACTTAACCTGAAATCCTGTGACAGATCGATAATTTTTATACCTCCTTCAATTTCATGGCTATCCAGAAATTTTTTGGCGTCACCATGACCTACGCAAAGAAAAAGTACATCTATATCCTGGGAAATAGAATCTGTAAACTTCAGATCGGTATCACCAAACAGATCGGCATGCACATCAGAAATCGGTTTACCAGCATTACTGTTACTATGTATCCAACATATTTCCGCATGAGGATGGTTGATCAGTATTCTGAGCAATTCTCCACCGGTATATCCTGCTCCGCCTGCGATTCCTATTCTGATAGTTCCCATTATTTTATTTTTTATCGTGTACCCGATGCCAGATCATGGTCTGGTTGCCAAATATTTTTGAAAAGCCTTTTACATCCTCTCCCGACCATGAGTTATTCATCTCACCATAGCTTCCGAATTTGTTCGACATCAGATCATTTTCAGACTGAATGCCGATGATCTCAAAACGGTATGGATGAAGTTTTACAAATACCTTTCCACTTACGGTTTTCTGTGTATCACTTAAAAATGCTTCAATATTCCGCATGATCGGATCATGAAACTGTCCTTCATGAAGCCAATTGCCGTAGAAACTTGATAACTGGTCTTTCCAGCTTAACTGCCATTTGGTTAAAGTATGTTTCTCCAGAGTATGGTGAGCCTTGATGATGATCATTGGTGCAGCAGCTTCAAAACCAACACGGCCCTTAATACCAATTATAGTGTCCCCCACATGAATATCCCTGCCAATTCCATAGGGCTGTGCAATTTCCTGCAGTTTCTGTATGGCTTTAACCGGTGCAAGACTTTCTCCATTAATCCCAATTAGTTCACCCTGCTCAAAGTCAAGTTCCAGTTTACGAGGTTCGGTTTGTGTGACTTGAGTAGGCCATGCCTCTTCAGGCAGGGTTTCATTAGAAGTCAGTGTTTCTTTGCCCCCAACCGAGGTGCCCCAGATACCTTTATTGATTGAATATCTTGCTTTCTCGGCTGTATACTCGACACCATGCTTATTTAAATATTCAATTTCTGCTTCACGGCTTAATTTCAGGTCACGGATTGGAGTGATAATCTCCACTCCGGGAATCATGATATTGAAAATCATGTCAAAACGTACCTGATCATTACCCGCTCCGGTGCTTCCGTGAGCTACATAATCAGCACCAATCAATTTTACATAATTGGCAATGGCAGTCGCCTGACTTACACGCTCAGCACTTACAGAAAGAGGGTAAGTTGCATTTTTAAGCACATTCCCGTAAATCAGATATTTGATACAACTTTCGTAGTAATTTAATGTTTCGTCCACTACGGCATGTGAAGTAACTCCCAGGGCATAGGCACGCTGCTCGATCTGCTTCAGTTCTTCCTCAGAAAAACCACCGGTATTTACGATCACAGAATGTACTTCCAGATCACGGTCTTTGGATAGATAAATACAACAAAAGGATGTATCCAAACCTCCGCTGAATGCTAAAACCACTTTCTTCTTCATCATTTAATTTTGTAAAATTTTAACTAATAGTGCTCCAATACTTGCAATCATTTTCAATGAATTGCGTAATTTTTCTTCAAGACGTTCGAACAGGGTTTGTTTACGGGCAACCTTACTTAAACGTTCCTCTGCCTCCATTTTTAAACGCTCATCTTCTTCCTTCATTTTGCGTTCAATCTCTTTGGCCTTTTCTTCAGGATCCCAAAGCATTGCTGTACACATACAGTTTTTACGATCCTTGCTTTTTAGGATATCATAGTTCACGCAACTCTGGCAGCCTTTCCAGAAATCCTCATCCTGAGTTAATTCGGAATAGGTAACAGGCTCATATCCAAGCTCAGAATTGATCTTCATTACGGCCAAGCCGGTAGTCAGACCAAAGATCTTTGCTTCCGGATATTTTTTACGGGAAAGGTTGAAAACTGCACGCTTAATCATCCGTGCAAGCCCGCGGTTGCGGTAAGCAGGATTCACGATGAGACCTGAATTAGCCACAAAAGTACCATGACTCCAGGTTTCAATATAACAGAAACCAGCCCATGATCCATCTTTGTGAAGTGCAATCACAGCCTTGCCTTCCAGCATTTTTGAAGTAATATATTCAGGTGTACGTTTGGCTATTCCTGTGCCTCTGGCTTTTGCAGACTCTGCCATCTCATCGCAGATCTGCGTTGCGTATTCAATATGTTGTTCTGTTGCCGGGATAACAACAAATTCGTTTTCTTTCATTGATTTAAAGAAAAAATCCGGTTTTGAATCGGAAAAAAGACTACGTTTTTAGTCTTTCCTTTTGTGAATAATCTGATTGATTGATGTTCCGGCAGGAATGCTCCGGTTACCTATGGGTTAATGCCAAGATTCAAGTCCGCGGCATAAAGGGTCGTCGGAAACGCAACACTAACTTCTCAGGCCTGAAATTACTACAAACAATACCCCTCAAATAACCCGTTTGGGTTAATGATCCTGTATTAGCCTGGTAGTTTAAACTATTCATTGTTAATAGTATAAGTGGTATTGAAATTTTTTACAAAAAAACGAAAAAAATACTATAATCTGCAATAGTGAGGGGATAATATTACATTTATTTAATACTGATTTGTCTGTAGATACCTTGTACTGAATGCCTCCATTGTCCGCTGAATCTAATCAAGTTTACAGGATTATGGTTAGCGAATAAGCCGGGAAAAATGATTATAAACATCCTGAAATTAATTAATAGTTAATTTATTTAACGAAAAAGAGAGTCACGGAGTTAAGAAATTGTTTAGTTTCGTGACTAATTGGACTAAAATATTGCCCTCCTTCCATGCATAAACTTCTATTTGTCATTTTCTTCTGTTTATTATCTTTTGACTCCAGTGCACAAAGCAAACGGATAGATACAATTCCATTTACCCTTAATAAGCTTCTGCTTGTATTTAAAGGAAAGGTGAATGGTGTGGAAGCTGATTTTGCTTTTGACACAGGAGCTGGCCTGACAGTATCAAATTTTAAGGCAGATTTGGCATTTTCTATTCAGGAAAAAGGCGGTAAAAAAGGAATAAAGGATGCCAACCAGAATAAGAGTAAATTGCAGAATATCGTATTTGATGATCTTGCTGTTGGCAGCCACCATGTTACAAATGTTAAGGGGGTCTCAACCGATATGCCCTATCTCTATTGCGCCAACCTGGTGCTTTTAGGTCAGAATTTCATTAACAAATTCAACTGGAAAATAGATTTTGATCAAAATTTAATCTTTCTCTCTGAAACTCCTTTTACCCAGACGGATGAAATGCAGATCTGGCCTATTTTTTATCGTGGAAACAGGCCTTATATAAATTTTAAGCTTAACAATACTAATTACACCAACTGCCTTATCGACCTGGGTTTTAATGGCGTGTTTGATATTCATATCGAAAACCCTGATGGGAAACTCATACTTGAAAAGAAAAAGAAACTGAACCAGATAAATCCATACATGGCAGCAAGCATGGGGTTACATGGACTGAATAAAGCTTCTGAGAAAAACAATTTCTTTCTGGATAGTGTACGATTTGCCAATGTTCCTTATCAGAAGGTATTAGCCTCCATCAGTGAGTCGGCAGAAACAAAGCTGGGCATCAATTTCTTCAGGGATTTTTCCAGGATCATGATCCTGAACCATAGTGAAAGCAAATATTTCCTGTTGCCACGGAATACTCCAGAACCTTACATATCCGTTTTGGATGCCCGGGTGAGTTTGAAAGATGGAAAATTCACCGTTTCAGATATATTTACAGGGCAAAATTCTACAGCAAGCACATTGAAGATTGGGGATGAGGTATTGTGTGTAAACGGCAAGATTCCTGCTGATTTTAAAGATGATTGTGAGTTTCTGTTATGGATGTATCAGTATAAAAATCCTGAACTAACTATCAAAAAGATGGATGGAACAGAAGTAATGGTAAAAAGAAGCAGCCTGCTGCTTTAAGGATTATGAGAACAAGGCTTGCATGAAAAGATTAAGCCGAAATAAAACGATGCAATTAATTTTGTTAAGTCAAAATGATAAGCCTCAGCCTTTCAGGTTAAGTTTTTTTAAATATCAGATCAATCAGTACTGCATCTAATTTTTTTTGAAATATCCCGATCTTCTGCCATTTACCTGTATCTTGTTATAGCCAACATAATACTTAAATTGCTGCATTAACCTGATTATCTTGCAAATATAAACCAGAGTTAAAACCGGTAATTAAACTTAAACTATCCAAACGAAACAATGACTGAAAAAGTAAAAACTGAGGCTTCGCTTAACAGAACATTAGGGCTTTTTGCCAGTACCTTAATGGTGGTCGGGATAGTGATTGGGAGTGGTGTATTTAAGAAGATAGTGCCAATGGCTCAAACCGGGCTAAGCGAGACTGCGATTTTAATGGCCTGGATTCTGGCTGGTGTAATAAGTTTATTTGCAGCGTTCACCGTGAGTGCTTTAGCTTCTCTTACCGAAGAATCAGGTGGTTTGTATGAATACTTCCGCTTATCCTTTGGAAATTTTTTTGCATTTATTTCAGGCTGGGCTGATTTTATAATTATAAGTCCGGCAGCAATTGCAGCACTCGCCTTTCTGTTTGGTGAGGTTATCAATTCATTTATCCCTATTCCAAAACCGCTCGATGACTGGAAAAATTTTTCGATTGGGAGTTTCATTTTCCCCTTTGCAAACTCAGGTGTAAAACTGACTGGAATTGCTGCAATCATGGTACTTACCGGAATAAATTCTCTGGGATCCCGCGAAAGCGGTGTTTTCAATTCCATCATTACCAGTGCTAAAATATTGGGTATATCGGTGCTCATAATCGTGGGATTGGCTTATTCCAGACCCGAAACCCAAAGTTCCGACTCCATTATTAATTCAATAAATGCACCGGAGGGAATGCTGTTTTACAGTGCGTTTTTTGCGGCAATGCTCAGTGCTTTCTGGGCTTATAATGGCTGGGAAACTGCTACTAATATTTCGGGTGAAATCATTAATCCCAAACGTAACCTTCCCCTTGCTTTAACGATTGGTTTATCTCTCGTAGCCTTAGTCTATACACTTCTTAACTACACCTATATGAATGTGCTCAGTCTCCAGCAAATCAGGGCAATTGATGTTAATCAGATTGGTGCATTTGTTGTGGCAGAGACATTATTGGGTACTTTCGGAAAAATACTTCTGATAGTGCTCCTGATTATTTGTGTATTCGGTGCGCTGAACAGTAATATTGTTTCTTCTCCCCGCAAATTCTACCGCATGGCACAGCAGGGATACCTGTTTAGCCATTTGAAGAAAGTCCACCCAAGGTTCAGAACACCCAATGTTTCTCTAAACTATATGATGGTTCTGGGTTGTATTATGCTGATCTCCGGTTCCTTTGATACACTCACCAACATGGTCATCTTTCTGAATTTCCTCTTTTATGGATTTCTCGCCTTCGCAGTCCTTCGCCTGAAAAGAAAAGGAATGATTCAGGCAAAAGTAACAGGATACCCATTCGTTCCTGCTGTATTGTTGCTCTTCTCTGTTGCTTTAACAATAAATACCATCTGGGTCCAGCCTCAGCAATCTATGGTTGGAATTATTCTTGTTCTTAGTGGCGTTCCGGTTTATTATTATTTCAAAAAGCGAAAACAGTTTAATCATACTGATCAATCCTGAGGGGGTATTCTGCTAGTCAAATAAGTGATGATTCACGTTGAATTACCTCTTACTGTTAACCATATCTTTTTGGGAACTGATGACCCAAAGGAAATGGGTCTTAAAGTAATAATACGCACATTTCCTAAGAGGCTGAGAGCAGGGAATAAGCAAATCGGATTTATGAATCCATATCATAATGGTAAATATAGTTAGCTGAACGTGTAACAGGCTGAGAAGCCCTGTCGTCAAACACATCAAAAGCAGCATTTTATGAAACCTAAAATCGCAAAGAATAAGTTTAAACTGATTTTCATTCTTCTTACCTGTATTTCAATTCCTGCATTTGCACAGGAAAAGAAAGTGGCAATAACATCGGTAGAATTATTCAATGAAATCAAACAGATGGACAGCATCATGTTCCAGGCTTTCAATACTCAGAATATGGAGAAATTCAAGGCTATGTTTACCGAAGATCTGGAATGGTTTCAGGATAACGGCGGACTCATACCTTATAAAACTGTATTTGAAAATTTCGGAAACACATTTAAAAATGAAAACAAACTTAGCAGGGAGCTGGTTAAAGGAAGCTTAGAAGTTTATCCTATAAAGGATTATGGTGCCATTCAGATTGGCAGACATCAGTTCAAACATGTAGAAAATGGGAAATTAGAGATCGGAACATTTAAATTTCTAATGATTTGGCAGAAAAAAGACAGCCTGTGGCGAATTTCCAGGGTAGTAAGCTACGATCACTAAATTTCAAATCAATAAAACCATTTGCAAATGCTTAAAAATGCGTGAGATTATCTTTATTTTTCCGAAATATAAAACTGAAAATTGATTATTGTATGAAACGCCTACTCATCCTGCTTCTTGTCCTTATATTCCTGGCAACTGCAATATTTGCTCAAAAACCAGTACAACAGACTATCAGGCCACTGAATGAGGCTGATTTGCCCCGAGGAACAGGAACTATCGCCATTGTAGATGTCAATCTGATTGACGGGAATGGCGGCCAAGCAATTCCAAATGCTTCAGTAATAATTAAAGGGGATAAAATTATCGCTGCCGGGCCTTTAAAAAACATACAGATCCCCCAGGGTGCTGAAATTATTCAGGGAAAGGGTATGTCACTTTTACCCGGACTTATTGATTCCCATTTCCATATCGACGGTTCAGAAGAGCTGCCCTCCATCTTTTTGCAGAATGGTATTACCTCAATAAGAGATCCCGGACTATGGATTGAAGTATATGATCAGGTACGGAAATCCGGGAAACACAACCCAAGACTTTTCTTAAGCGGTCCGCATCTTGATGGTTCACCTCCCGCCTACCCAGACGATGCCTATGTAGTACGCGATGACGCTGAAGCGGTCAGACAAGTGAATGAGGCTGCAGATCAGGGCTCTACAGTTATCAAAATCTATTTCAGGACGCCGCCGGGAATGATTAAAGCGATTACCGCTGTAGCACATAAGCGTGGGATACCTGTTACCGGACACCTGGAAATTACTGAAGCCAAACATGCCATTGAAGCCGGTCTGGATGGGATTGAACACATAACTTCTTTCGGATTATCCCTGACACCAAAACGTGAAGCCGAAAAATATCGGCAGGCAATGCTGGCAGATAATAATTACAGGAAACAAGGCCGCTATGAATCCTGGTCAAAAATTGATTTAAACTCTCCGACAGCAGACAGCCTAACCCGTTTTCTCGTCAGAAAAGGCACATTTATCAGTCCGACCCTAGCTATTTTTGAATACCAGTCAGGTTCTGGAATTGCAGATAGTATAAAACTAAAGGGATTCGATCAGATGATGAAACTGACAGCAAAACTTCAGAAAGGGGGAGCAAAAGTTGTAGTTGGTTCACATGGCATGGTCCCATATGCCAAAAAAGGCTGGGCTTATCAAAGGGAGATGGAACTTTTCGTGGAGAGCGGAATGTCGACCGCTGCGGTCATTCATGCTGCAACAATGGAAAATGCCCGCTTCTTTAGAATTGATAATTACTTAGGTAGTATCGAGAAAGGAAAGCTGGCCGATCTGATCCTGGTAAGGGGGAACCCATTGGAAGATATTAAAGTGATGAGAAACATTGAGAAAGTGATGATTAACGGTGTGTTTGTCAGATAATTCTTTTAATTCATGCAATTATTGACCCAATATAAATGATTGCTTTAATCGTAGGACTCCAGTGTAATTCAATGCTGCTGGTTTAATCTGCAGGTTTAGCATTTTTGCTATAAGGCTTTGGAATTGAAAATTGAATCCTGATGCTTATTACCAGCCCTATTCAATTGTTTAGTTAATACATATCTGTTTTATTGGGCTGTCTGATCAGCATAATTTTCATTCCGGAAGATTTTATTTTTTGTGGACCTATTGTATATTGGAAACCACTCGCCTGTTTAAAATTCCGAATGATATTTTTTTGTCTTTAGTAAGTAATTTTCTCAGTTCTAACGTCCCGTCTTCATTAAAATTTATTTTAAGCTATTCATTTAGCTTAATTTAGTAAGAACCTAAAACCATAATCATGTTTCTAATTATCATCGGAATATTCGCCATTGTTGCCAGTTTTTTTATTGCAGCACAAGACGGCCCCTCAGCAAGATTTAGCACTATTACTCGTATTAGTGGGATCATACTAGTAATTATAGGTGCATCTTTTTCGATGTTTAAAGTTGTCGAATCCGGCGAGGTGGGTGTTAGAACCCTTTTCGGGAAAGTTAATAATGATGTTTTGTATAGTGGTTTAAATATTGTAAACCCTATGATGAAGGTAACCACCTTTGACGTAAAGACTCAAAATTATACTATGTCGGGTGTCAATGACTCTGAAGGTTCTGCTGCTGATGATGCTATCCGGGTCCTTTCTGCTGATGGTCTGGAAGTAATTATTGATCTTTCAGTATTATTTAAGGTTAAACCTTCATCAGCACCTGAAATTCTACGCACCATTGGAACAGACTATCTTGATAAAATAGTCAGACCAATTGCACGTACCGCTATTAGAGATAATGCAGTTTCTTACGATGCCGTCGCACTTTATTCAAGCAAACGCGATGAATTTCAGAATAAGATCTTTAATACAATAAATAAAAGTTTCTCAAAGCGCGGACTTGAACTTGAGCAGCTACTGGTTAGAAATATTACTTTACCTGCATCGGTAAAAACGACCATTGAGTCAAAGATCAATGCTGAACAGGATGCCCAGAAAATGACATTTGTACTCCAAAAAGAAAGACAGGAAGCAGAACGAAAACGGGTTGAAGCTCAGGGTATTGCAGATTACCAACGAATCTTATCGACAGGCTTAAGTGATAAACAGCTCCAGTATGAAACAATTAAGGCTCAGAAGGAGATTGCACTTTCCCCAAACACTAAAGTAATCATCATGGGAAACGGCAAAAATGCTCCAATCATTCTTGGAGGGAATTAATTAGCTTTTATTCACTCATTATTCTAAAATAATTATACAATCAAAATAGAAAATTTTATGAAAGTCAAATACAGCGTATTAACCCTGCTATTTTTAGTGTCTTTAAGTGTAATTGTCAATGCTCAAGCCAGAACAAACATTAAGCTAAGCTCAGCAACAGATGATAATGAATTTGTGCTGAGTAATGAAAAAGGAAAATTTGTAGCTCTCCATTTTCTGCTAAAAACAGAATGTCCCTATTGTATCAGGCATACTCAGGAGTATTTCAGCAAAGCAAAGACTCTGAAAAATGTAGTGCAGGTATTTATTAAGCCGGATACTGAACTTGAAATCAGAGCATGGTCAGGGAAATTAACCGCTGAGGATCTGAAGAATTTTCCTATCTATCGTGATCCGGATGCAAAACTGGCCAAACAATTAGGCATACCAGACGGTTATAAATTTCACAATCAGATTGTACATTATCCTGCAACTATCCTGTTCGGACCAGATGGAAAAGAATTGTATCGCTATGTGGGAAAGAATAACTCAGATCGATTATCTTTTGATCAGCTTGTTTTAAAAGTAAATGAGCTAAGTAAAAAATAAGTCGATATTTGCGGCGACTGTCTCATTAAACAATTTGAAACTTGCTTAATCTGTTCAGTAAATGCAGGCACTCACATTTTAATCATTTCAGATATAGCAAGTCAGGACCCCTTTTTTACCTTATTTCAGGAACATCCAACCAACTGGTCTTTGCCTGAACGCTTCACTTTTCTTGAAAAAAACAAACCACATCCATTATGCAGGTTTGCAGCTGAAGAATTACAGTATTATCTTCTTCACCAAAATGACTGGGTTCACAACTTCGGTTTAAATCCAGGACAGGAAGGAAACATCATAGGAAAGATGTTCGGAGTTTTAGTTGTTCAGACTTCTGAAAACAAACTGGGATACCTGGCAGCATTTTCGGGCAAACTGGCTGGTGGAAACCATCATTCCAAATTCGTACCCCCAGTTTTCGACAGTCTTCACCAACACAGCTTTCTAAATAATGGAATGGCAGAACTCAGCCGAATGAATGAGGAAATCAAAAAAGCAGAATTATCAAAGGCAGATGCTCAGAAAGAAAGGATCAGCCATCTTAAAATAGCACGAAGAATCCATTCCAAATCCTTACAAAATAAACTTTTCAATCAATATAATTTTCTGAATCACAAAGGAGAGGAGAAGAGTCTGAATCAAATTTTCAAGGCTGCATCCTATAAAAATCCCCCTGCGGGTGCGGGCGAATGTGCCGGACCAAAACTGCTCCAGTATGCTTTTCAACATCAAATGAAACCATTGGCCATGGCAGAATTCTGGTGGGGGCAATCCCCTAAATCTGAACAGTGGAAACATCGGCATTATTATCCTTGCTGCCGGGAGAAATGTGAACCCATTCTGGCACATATGCTTGAGGGTCTTAGATTATGAAATATCAATCAAATTCATTATTTTAATCTAGGCATAGCGATTAGCATCAAAAATATCACAAAGGATAGTTTTGATATCTCGATAATAGATAAATTTTGCTTTCTGCTAAGATAGGTACCGAATTCTCCTGTTGAATGTTCTATTGAATTCATCGCAAACCTGAAAAATCAGTTATTAAATCTTTCATTATGTCAAATATTGAATTGATTATAGAAGAACGCGCAGCCAGTATAGGAAACTTTCTGGTTGGGCGTTTACTACCGTTCCGTCAAAAAAGAATGGTAGGGCCATTCATTTTTATCGACCATATGGGTCCGGTAAGAATGTCTGAACGCGAAAACTTTGATGTACTTCCTCACCCTCATATCGGACTTTCTACTCTCACATACCTTTTCGAGGGTAGCATTATGCACCGCGACAGCCTGGGAAATGAATTGGAGATCAAACCAGGCGAAGTAAACTGGATGACTGCAGGCAAAGGGATTGTTCATTCTGAGAGAACACCTGAATACCTGAGATATTCTGAAAAAGAGATGCATGGCCTGCAAATCTGGATAGCATTACCAAAAGAACTCGAACAGATGAATCCTGAATTTTTCCATCTGGATAGTTCCGGGATTCCTGCATGGATGGATTCCTATACACAGTATAAACTCATCGCAGGGGAAGCATTTGGCAGAAAGTCGCCGGTACCGGTATACAGTAAACTATACATGATTGAAATTAAAAGTAAAATTCGGCAGCATATCAAAATTGGGCATGAACTTTACGGGGAATCCGGATTATATATACTCGAAGGAAGTATTGAAAGTGAGGGCAATACCTATTTGCCAAAGCAAATCCTGATTTCTAAGGATAGCTCTTTATGCGAATTTGTCATGGAAGCCAATACAAGTATTTATATCTTCGGTGGAGAACCTTTACCGGAAGAACGATTTATCGACTGGAACTTTGTGGGAAGCAGCAAGGAAATTATTTCAGCTGCCAGAGAAAAATGGATTGAACAGGACTTCCCTAAAATTAAAGGCGATGAAAATGAATTTGTTCCCTATCCTTCTACATTGAGAAAATAATTGCCATGATTAAAATAAAAGCAGGTATAGCAAAAGAACTTTATAAAACTGAAATTAAATCGCCATCGGGGAATACCCTCATTTCTGATGAACCACTCGAAACAGGTGGAAAAGATTTGGGCTTTTCTCCAAAAGAACTGCTGGCCTCTGCCTTAGCCACCTGCACAGCAGCTACACTTCGCATGTATGCCGATCATAAAAAATGGGATTTGCAGGAAGTAAAACTTGAAATTGAACTGGAGCAGAATGATACCAGGACCAAAACAAGTATCAATCGCAAACTCGAATTTATCGGTAATCTGACAGAGGAACAAAGAACAAGGCTGCTTGCGATTGCAAATGCCTGCCCTGTTCATAAAATACTGACTAACCCAATTGAAATCAGTACATCAGAGTTATAATCCTGCATGAATTAAGCAATTCATCTTCGTTTATATCCAATTGAAGGATTTTTATCATCCTATTGTAAAAAATATATATATTTGTTATTGTAATATTTTCGTTATGATTAAACCTTTTAAGTTTGACATTAACGGCAGTAAATCAAATAAGCGCTTTATCCTTCGTGGAGTCAGACCAGAAAAGTAAATTTTACGATATTGTACTAAGCAGGAGATTTGTATTCTCTCTGTTTGTACTTATTGCACTCATTACAGGAGTAAAACAATACGCCAGGGGATCTTACAATAATTACAAAATTTTCAAATACACCTTTCTTCACAGCCTGAGCGAAAAACCCTTGTTTGCTGAATATCCAGAGGAATATGGGGATTCAAATCACTACGGGCCTGTTTTTGCTCTTGTTATTGCTCCATTTGCATTATTGCCGGATGCTTTAGGTACCACACTCTGGAATATTGCCAATGCGCTGATCTTATGCATAGGCTTTTACAGTCTTCCGCTTCCTCTGCGAACCAGATCAATTATTGCGCTATTATGTGCTCATGAAGCTTTGGTAGCCATGCTCAGCTTCCAGTTCAATGTAGGTCTTACCGGCCTGATTATGATTAGTTTCTCATATCTGCACAATGGAAAGGAAGTAAAATCAGCTATTGCAATCGCTCTGGGAACTTTGATCAAATTGTATGGCATTGTCGGACTTGCATTCTTCTTTTTCAGTAAGAATAAACTAAAATTAATTCTTTCAGGATTGATTGCACTCATAGCATTAGTCATACTCCCTGCTATATTATCATCTCCGGAATTCATAGTCAGGTCATATACTGATTGGTTTATATCACTCAAAGAAAAAAATATGCAGAACGTCTCACTAAACTCTATGCAGGATATTTCATTTATGGGGATGGTGAGAAGAATAATGCAGGACGCCAGTATCCCAAATCTGCCATTTCTAATTGGCGGATTATCCTTATTCTTCTTGCCCTATGCCCGAATCAGCCAATATCAGTATAAAACCTACAGACTTATGCTCTTAGCTTCAGTGTTAATCTTTACCGTGATATTCAGTTCGGGCTCAGAATCACCCACGTACATTATTGCTTTTGCGGGGGTTAGTATCTGGTTCATGATACAAGAATTCCCGGGAAGCAAAGGAATCCTGTTTTTATTTGTGTTTGCATTTTTACTGACCAGCATGTCGCCATCAGATCTGTTCCCAAAAATAATCCGGGACACCTATATCAAACCATATTCACTCAAAGCACTTCCCTGTGTATTGATTTGGTTCGTCATAATTTACCAAATGCTAACTATAGATTTTAAAAAACTTAATACCCATGCATGAAAAGTTAATCTCTATTGTAATTCCAGCATTCAATGAATCCGAGAATATTCCAAAGATTGTTTTGGCCATTGAAAATCTGTTCGAACAACTTCCATACAGATATGAAATTATTATGGTTGCCGATGGCTGCACCGATAATACAATGGATAAAATTCAGGAACTACTAAGCACGAATAAACAGCTATACTACATTGAATTTTCCAGAAATTTTGGCCACCAGAATGCGCTAAAAGCAGGTTTGGATCATTCAAATGGCGATTGCGTGATCAGCCTTGATTGTGATATGCAGCATCCACCTGAGATAATTCCGGAAATGCTGGCCAAATGGGAATTAGGCTATGAAGTGGTATATACCATCAGAAAGGAGGATAAAAGACTTCCGGTAAATAAACGGGTAACCTCAAAACTTTTTTATAACACGATTAATAAACTTTCTGATGTAGAAATCGAGCCAGGTTCTGCCGATTTCAGGTTGCTCGATAAAAAAGTAGTGCGGGTGATGAAAAACTTTCATGAAAATGAACCCTTCCTCAGAGGACTAATCAAATGGATTGGATTCAGACAGGTTTCAATAGAATATTACCCCAACCAAAGAACACAGGGTGAAAGCAAGTACCATTTTAAGAGAATGATTAGTTTTGCATTGCAGGGAGTAACCTCGTTTTCAGTCAGACCATTATATGTTGCAATATACCTCGGTTTTTCATTTACATTGTTATCAATCCTGTATTTGCCATATGTTCTGCACGCATTTCATACCGGAAAAGAAGTTTCGGGCTGGGCATCTATTATTATGACTATCGTGTTTTTTGGAGGCTTGAAACTCATGATCCTCGGAATTATAGGAATTTATGTTGGGAAGATGTTTATGCAGGTAAAAGAACGTCCTAATTATGTTATAAGGTCAACCAACCTCAACACACAAACAAATTGATTTTACTCAGTTTTGATATCGAGGAGTTCGATATGCCTTTTGAGTATAAAAAAGACATATCTTTTGAAGAGCAGATAAACATTTCTATTGCAGGCACGAAGCATATTCTTGACATACTGGAAATACATGAAGTAAAAGCTACCTTTTTCAGCACAGTGATTTTTGCCCGGAATGCTCCTGAAATAATCCGTAGGATTGTTGAAGGGGGACATGAGCTGGCATCACATGGATATTATCATTCAAGTTTTGAAACCGTACACCTTGGCACTTCGAAAAGAGTACTTGAGGAGCTTTCAGGTCAGGAAATAAAAGGGTACCGGATGCCGCGGATGAAACCTGTAGATGAAAAAGAGATTGCCAAAGCAGGATATTCTTATAACAGTTCCATTAACCCTACCTGGTTACCCGGTAGATATAATAATCTATCAAAACCTAGAAAATTCTTTAAAGAAGCTGAGGTTTGGCAGATACCGGCCTCAGTTAGTCCGGTTTTGCGATTCCCTCTTTTCTGGTTATCCTTTCACAATCTTCCTTTAAGTGTTTACCGCTGGCTGGCGCAAATCACCTATAAAAAGGATGGCTATTTGAATATCTATTTCCATCCCTGGGAATTCACAGAACTGGGAGATAAAGAAAGATTCGGTTTCCCAGAATATGTAAGCCGGAATTCAGGTGATAAAATGATCAAAAGAATGGATTCATTTATTGGTGATTTAAAACAAAATGGATTTATTTTCAGCACCTTATCTGATTTTATACGGACATTGAAATAGATGATCTGCGGTTTTAACATCAATTCTGAAATTTATACTTATACTATTGTTTCAATATGAGAAACTACAGTTTTATCAGTCAAACCGCCTGAAATATTCACAATATTGAATAGTTTCATAAAGTCTGTCCCTATTCTTACCCCATATCACCTGCATATTAATCCAATTGAATATAAATTTTTCTAGTTCCCACTTGCCATTTAATCAAATTCTCGTATCTTTGCAGTCCCTAATTTTAGGGTAAATAATAATTAATACATAATTTAAATTCAAGCAAGTGAATACGTTAAGTTACAAAACTGTCTCTGCCAACAAAGCGACCGCCAGCAAAGAATGGGTAGTTGTTGACGCTCAAGGAGAGATTTTGGGGCGCTTGTCTTCTAAGATCGCAATGATCATCAGAGGGAAAAACAAGCCATCGTACACCCCACACGTAGACTGCGGAGATAATGTTATCGTTATCAATGCAGACAAAGTAAAACTCACAGGGAACAAATTTGCTGAAAAGCAGTATGTTTCTTACACCGGTTATCCGGGTGGACAGAAATTCATTTCTCCAAAAGAGTTAATGGCGAAGCATCCTACCCGCGTGGTAGAGAAGGCTGTACGTGGTATGTTACCTAAAAACAGTTTGGGCCGTGCATTGTACAAAAACCTGTTCGTTTATGCAGGTTCAGAACATCCGCATGCTGCTCAAAATCCTACAACCATTAAACCGTAATTAAGAGAAATGTCAACTACAAACACTTCAGGAAGAAGAAAAACCGCAGTTGCACGCATTTATCTAACAGATGGAAGCGGCAATATTACCGTAAACGGTAAAGATTACAAGGAGTATTTTCCAACATTGCCATTACAATACATCGTAATGCAGTCAACCGAAGTTTCTGAATCAACAGGAAAATTCGATGTAACTGTTAACGTTGCCGGCGGTGGTGTTAAAGGACAGGCAGAAGCTGTTCGTTTAGCAATTGCCAAGGCTATTGTAGAGCTGGATCCAGAGAAAAAACCTGCATTGAGAGCAAAAGGCATTATGACCCGCGATGACCGTATGGTTGAGCGTAAGAAACCAGGTCGTAAAAAAGCCCGTAAGAAATTTCAATTTAGTAAACGTTAATCTCAGGAGGATCAGACAATGGCAAGAACAACATATCAGGATTTATTGGATGCAGGTGTACATTTTGGTCACCTTACCCGCAAATGGGATCCGAAAATGGCACCGTACATTTTCATGGAGCGTAATGGCATCCACATTATAGATTTAAATAAAACTTTAACAAAATTAGAAGAAGCTGCTGCTGCGATCAAACAGATCGTAAAATCAGGACGTAAGATCTTATTTGTTTCTACAAAGAAACAAGCTAAAGATATCGTTGCTGAGCAGGCCCGTTCTGTAAACATGCCTTACGTAACCGAGCGTTGGTTAGGTGGTATGTTAACTAACTTTGCTACAGTTCGTAAATCAATCAAAAAAATGTCTAACATCGACAAGATGACCAAAGACGGAACTTTTGATGTATTATCGAAGAAAGAAAAATTAATGATTCAGCGTGAGCGTATCAAATTAGAGGCACTTCTTGGAGGTATCGCTGATCTGAACCGCCTGCCTGCTGCATTATTTATTATTGACGTTAAGAAGGAGCATATCTCTGTTGCTGAAGCGATGAAACTAAACATCCCGACTTTTGCAATGGTTGATACCAATTCTGATCCGTCAAATATCGACTTCCCAATCCCTGCAAATGATGATGCAACAAAATCAATTACCTTGATTACTGACGTTATCATGAAGGCTATCCACGAAGGATTGGATGAGCGTAAGCGTGAGAAAGAAGAAGAAGCAGATAAAGAAGCTGCTACTGCAAAAGCTAAAGTTGATACAGAAGGCGAAGCTAAAGATGAAGCAGCAACTCCAGGAAAACGTACCCGTAAGTCAACAAGCCCTGAAGGTGTAGCGGTAGAAGCTGAGCCTGAAGCGAAGAGCGAAGAGTAAGGGGCCTCACCCCAGCCCTTTCCTGAGGAGAGGGAGCAAATAAATTTCTTATTAAAAACGTAATCCCTTTCCTCCCTCCGCCCCAGGCGGAGGGATCGAGGGGGGCTTAAAGAAAATAACATGTCTACAGTACAAATTACTGCCGCAGATGTAAATAAATTACGCCAGCAAACCGGAGCCGGTATGATGGATTGCAAAAAAGCCTTAACCGAAGCTAACGGAGATTTCGAAGCCGCTATTGACTACCTTCGTAAAAAAGGTGCAAAAGTTGCAGCGAGCCGTCAGGATCGTGAATCGAATGAAGGAGTAGTTATTGCAAAAACAACTGCCGATGGAAAACGCGGTGTGATAGTTGAATTCAATTGTGAGACCGACTTCGTAGCAAAAAATGCTGATTTCGTGGCTTTTGCAAATAGTATTGCTGATTTGGCAATCGCGAAAAACCCTTCTTCATTAGAAGAATTAGTTGAACTTGAACTTAATGGTGAAAAATTAGCTGATACTATCATTTCACAAATCGGTAAGATTGGTGAAAAAGTAGGTGTTTCTAAATTTGAATCAGTTACCGGTGAAAAAGTGATCGCTTATATCCATGGAAATTATCGCCTTGGAGTATTAGTTGCATTAAGCTCTAATCCTGCAAGTGCTGATGAAGTTGGTAAAGATGTTGCAATGCAAATTGCTGCTATGAATCCGGTTGCTATCGACAAAGGTGATGTTGATTCAAAAACTATCGAAAGAGAACTAGAAATTGCTAAAGATGTGATTCGTGCTGAAGGTAAGCCTGAAGAAATGGTTGAAAAGATCGCTGCAGGTAAACTTAATAAATTCTATAAAGACTCTACTTTACTCAATCAGGAGTTTGTCAAAGACTCTTCTAAAACTGTTGCACAGTTTTTAAATGATGTAGAAAAGGGCCTCACGGTTACCGCATTTAAGCGGGTTCAGTTAGGAGCTTAATTATT
>CAZTRY010000047.1:0-27270 GCA_964616525.1 uncultured Sphingobacterium sp.
TACGAAAATGCCCGGAAATAAAAAAGAGACTGCCTACTTTTGAGACAGCCTCTTTCTGTTTATAAGATATGGGTTAGATTATCTCCAGCCCTTGTTTGAAGTGTTAGTACCATCACCTTTAGCTTCAGTTCCGAAAGTATAGAAAGGAAGAGCAAGACCCATTGTTTCCTGAGTTTTTGCAGGAATCGGGAAGTGTAATGGAGTACCTTTTTGTAAAAGGTCTAATTTTCTCATTTCGAAGAATTGAAGTCCGAAACCAGTAGTATACATTTCAACATGACGCTCATGGTGAATAGCCTGAATAACATCAGCAGAAACTGCTGCTACATCAGCCATTTGACCACGGGTTTTGCGGGTACTGGCATTAATAATTGTAGCTGCACCAGCCAGATCTGAAGTATAAGCTCTTGCCTCAGCTTTAAGCATATCATTCTCAGCTTTCATGATCTGTGGTTTTGGTCCAACAGCAGCAACATACATATCATCATATCTCTTATTTCTGTATGGAGAATAGTGGTAGTAACCTCTTGCTGCCTGAAACCACTGAGATGCAACATATTCAAAATCAGAGAATATACGCTTATCAGCAGGATCAGTCGAAGCTGAAGGATAAGGGAAAGTTGGAGAATCAGTCCAGTGTTTAGGTTTTGAAGGATCCATCATGTTAACAACATAATTGTCTGTAACACCCCATCCCTGATAAACAAGATAATCACCTGCTTCATCATACCATTTAGCATATCCATCCTGAACAACAACAAAATCAGAAGTCAGACCACCATCAGCATAAGTTTTTACTTTTGCCCAGTTTACTGTCGCCAATTGTGCTTTATTTCTTGGAGTGTAGGCCATGATTCTTGCTGCATAAGTATTCACCAGCTTCTTAAATTCAGCGGCAGAATAATCCTTATCAGTACCCAGCCAATCTTTAGGAATGGTAAAAGTATTTGCAGTTGCCAGAGCCGCTGCCTCATCAAGATAGGTTAAAGCTGCAGCTGAAACTGCAGTAAATGGAGATGCTGCTTCAAGAGTAGCTGCTGCTACTGTTGTTTTTTCATCAACAATAAATGCCTTATCGAAAACAAGGGCAAGATTACCGTAACCAACACCCTGAGCAAATCTGCAAAATGCTTTGGTTCTGGCGTTATTTGCTCCTGCAACACCAACATTAACACCGGTTCCCATCGCTTTAAGAACGTCAGAAGCAGTATTGATTGATGAATACATATTGTTCCAAAGGTTTAGAGTGGAAGCATTATAAGCATAGGAAGGTGCATTATTCCATGCAAAATTACGTGGCTCCCATGACATATCTCTCATACCAAAGTTACCCCATGAACAAGAAACGTTATCAGAAGCGGTAGCCAGCATAGGCTGAATACTAGCACCGGCATGCTCACCATTATAAATGGTTACATACAAACCAGAAGTTAAGTTTTGAAGAGCTTCTCCATTTGAGAATACTTTATCAAAATCGGGCTGGTTTTCATTTTCTACCTGAAGAAGGTCTTTTTTACAGCCTTGCACCAGGAAGAGCGAAAGTGCAATTGCGTATATAAATTTAAATTTTTTCATAATTTTCTTTTTTTTCTTAAATCTTAAAAATCCATTGAAAGTGAGAAAGCATAGTTTCTAAAGTTAGGATACTTATAAGTACCATCATATGGTTGCCTCAAAGTTCCAACTTCTGGATCATATCCGCTGTATCCAGTGAATGTCAGCAAGTTACGACCAACAACTTTTGCAGTGATGCTCTTTACAACTCCACCAAAAACATTTAAGCTTTTTAGCGGGAAAGTATAACCCAATGCAACTTCTCTTAATTTAAGATAAGTTCCATCTTCAACCCAATAGCTGTTTGGAGTGTTCACATCATAGAAATTCAGGAAGTAATCGTAGGCCTTTTTATCTGCCTGAGCCACACCACCCATATCCATTTCAGGATTTCTAAGATCTCTGGTTAACCATTGTCCTTTTGCATTATATATATCTCCACCTTTCTTAAGATCAAGTAAGAAATAGAATGTAGCACGTTTGTAATTGAATGTATTTGCTAATCCCATATTGAAATCTGCATTCCCATCTCCAATCTTTCCAAACAATAAAGCACCTTTATCATCTAATTGCTTGATTGCTTTCTCTGCAATAGTTCCCTGAGTTCCTTTAGCAATAACAAATCCTGCTGAATTTATCTCATAATCAGCAATTGTTTTTCCGGCAGGAAGTTGTTTGCTCATTTGGTCAAGACTCTTTACCCAGGTATGTCCATACATTGAACCGTAGGTTTCATTTCCTGCGATATAGAACATTTGCTGGCCACCACCATCAGTATCTCCGAATACATACGGAGAAATTGGCAGGTCAGTAATCTTTTGTCTGATTCTTGAGAAAACAATGTTTGAACTCCATGAGAAATCCTTCTTATTTACCCAGTTAGCCCCAAGGCTGAATTCTAAGGTTTTACTGTCAACAGAACCTGCGTTACGGAACTGTCTAGTAAATCCATTATTCAGGAAGCCTAAAAGCGGAACGTTCAGGAATTGATCATCTGTAGTTGACTGCGCATATACTGCCTCAAATGAGAATTTCTTTAAGAAATCTACATTCAAACCAATTTCAGTTTCTGCAGTTTTAGATGGCTTTAAATTTCGATTTCCTCTTTGAACAGCTGATGCTGAACCATTATTCAGAGTAAATGTTTCATATTGCCATGAGAAACCCGGACGAATACCAGCAGTTCCATAAGCAGCTCTGATTTTTAACTCATCAATTCCAGGAATCTTAACATCTTCAGAAATACGATAAGCTCCTGAAAGTCTGAAATATGGATTCCATCTCGCATCTGGTCCGAATAATGATGAACCGTCATAACGGTACATACCATCAAACAAAAACTTGTCCTTATAATCCAAACCTAAAATCGCAAAGTAGTTCTGTGCTCTCTCAGTTTCATTTAGTGACTCTGCATCATTGATAACGGCAAAGTTATCATAGGTAGGAATACCGGCAACACCTAGCTGTGAGGACAATACCTCATAGTTTTCGTACCTGCGGTTTTCATACAGGTATGATAATTTTCCTCTAACAGTCAAATCTCCAAAATCCTTAACCATGTTTAAGGTAGCCTGAGTATTTTGGCTGTTTCCATCTTCTGAGTAATCCTGCAAGCTTCCGTTTGTATATGACATACCATTGGTTGCTGCTGTACCTCCTGTTGGAGTCCAGGTATCTTTCGGACTATAGTTACGGTAACGGTAATTGCTTCTTTCAATTGAGTGGCTCACATCGAAATTAGCCCATGAATTAATTCTGGCGTTTAATGCGAAATTACCAATCCAGTTGAATTTTTTATTGTTTCTCTGAACCTTATATAAAGGATATAAAGGGTTCACAGTTTCACCGCTCCAGTGGTTCATACGTAAATAGTATGGCTGTCCATCAGGATTAACCTGATGCATATTAACATCCGGTTCTGCCAGAGCAACGTTAAAGAAGATGTTACCGCTTGATCCAGGATATTCAGTTTTAGTATTAACCAATAAATTGGAAGTACTAAACTTTAACCATGGAGCAATCTGCTGATCCACATTGAAACGGAAGTTCTGTCTTTTATAACCATCAGTCATTTCGATTACACCCTGCTGAGAGTTATTCTCGAAAGATGCATATACACCTGTTTTCTCTGTACGGGATGTCATAGACACGAAATTTGCATAATTGATACCCTGATTAAAGAAATCATTCTGCTGGTTACGAGTTACACCATAAGGATTGTCCATATAATGGTCAGCTTTTGGTACCCTGTTACCTGAAATCTGCGGACTAAATCCTGCATCACGGTATCCGGCAGGATAAGTAACTCCCTGATACTTTGTAAATTGACCTGCAAATTGCTGATAATCAGCAGCCAGTGCAAATGGATGGTGTGTAGAAAGATCAAGGGTTCTTGCAATTTCCTGAACACCCATTTCATTACGAACATTTACTTTAACAGTATTCAAACCGATACTGTTACCTCTCTTGGTAGTGACTGCTATTACACCGTTACCAGCTCTTGAACCATAAAGAGCTGATGCTGCTGCACCTTTCACTACTTCCATAGATGAAACGTCATCGGCATTGATATCGGCTAAAGAACCTGTATAGATTACACCGTCAACCAGGATAAGTGGTCCTGAACCAACGTTGTTAAGGTTATTATCAGCTCTTAACTGAATATCAACCGATGAACCAGGAGTTCCGCTTGATCCGCTTGCTTTAATACCTGCCACTTTACCAGAAAGTGCACCAGCAAGTGATGTTCCGGTTACAGCATTCAGTCTTTCTTCGCTTACTTTAGTTACCGATACCGTTAATTTTTCCTTGGTAGTCGCTCCGGCAACACCGGTAACAATTACTTCAGATAATTGTTTTGCATCAGTTGATAACTGTACATTGACAACGCCACTTGAGCCTATAGAAGCCTCCTGAGTAGAATAGCCAATATAGGTAAGTATAAGAGTGCTGCTACCCTGTGGTACACGCACGCTAAATTTACCGTCGCCACCTGTTGAGGTGCCGACATTAGTGCCTTTTACTTTGACACTAACTCCTGGTAAGGGTAATCCATCCGTTTTATCGGTTACTGTTCCTGTCACAGTACGTTCCTGTGCCAGAGCCTGAAAAGCTATAAATAGCAGCAGGAACAAACTTTGTAGAAGTTTTTTCATACTTAAAATTGGTTTAGAATTGTTTAAATGAGGATTGATTAATGTTGGTTACAATAAAGTCAAATTTGGGCAACATATTTGTTACGACAAAATATATTTATTGTTATTTTTTTGTAAAATTTTTAAATCATTGATTATCAAATGATTAATTTTTAAAACAAGGAATAAATATCTTAAAAATAATATGCTTGCATTGTGAATCGCGGTACTTTAGTGTAACATAAAAAGCTTAATGCGGTCTAAACTGGTTTCTAATATTTTCAATAGCCAAACTCACAATCTGCATTATTTAGTCATCTGAAATTCTTCAAATTTTTCGACTTGATTTTCGCTATTGTAACATTTACATAGACATTGTGAATTATTTTACTTCTATGTATTGCATATTACCAACCAAAGCATATATCTTTGTTATATGATAGTGGAAAATACCCAAACTCAGATGCGGAAAGGAATACTTGAATACTGTATCCTTTCAATAATCTCCCGAGGGGAGATTTATACATCAGACATCATCTCTGAATTAACAAAAGCACGCCTGATTGTTGTAGAGGGTACCATATACCCCCTGTTAACCCGATTAAAGAATAACGGGCTATTAATTTATAACTGGCAGGAGTCAACATCCGGCCCCCCAAGAAAATATTACACTTTATCACCTGAAGGCCATGAGGTGTTAAAGCGTCTGGATACTACCTGGAAAGAACTATCCTATGCAGTGGAAATATCCTTAAATGGAAGAATTATAGAAGCCATTAAATAAAATCATAAAAAATTGCTAAAATTAAGGCTATGAATAAAACTATTATAATCAATATTAATGGGATTGTTTTCCATATCGAAGAAGATGCATATGAGTTGCTTCGCACTTATATGACTGGTGTAAAAAGACATTTTGCTTATTCTTCCGATAGTGAGGAGATTGTCACAGATATTGAAAACCGACTCGCAGAAATGTTCAGCGAAAAGCTGAAACAGGACCACAAGCAGGTAATTATTCGTGAAGATGTTGAATATGTAACAGAAAAAATGGGAACTGTTGATGATTTCCACATCGAAGAAGAAGAAGATCCCACTATACGCTTGTCAACCGGAGCTTTTAAAACTGAAAAGAAATTATTCAGGGATTTAGATGACAGCATCATCAGCGGGGTTTGCGCAGGAATTGGACATTACTTTGATGTGGATCCCAAGTGGATCAGACTGATCGCAATCATAACCTTGTTTATGGGCATAGGTATACCGGTATATATTATTTTATGGCTGGTTATTCCTAAAGCGAGAACCAGGGTGGATAAAATGGCGATGAAGGGGGAGCCTATCAATATTCAGAGTTTCAAAAAGAATTTTGACGAAGAAATAAAAAATTTAAAAAGCGGCCTTAAAACTGCACGCAAAGAGGCAAAACCGGCAATCCACCAGTTGGCGAAGTTTATTGGCAAAGCCGGGATGATTTTTGTAAAAATTATAGGTGCATTTATTATACTAACTGGAGTAATCGGCTTATTTGCCCTGGGAATTGGTCTCATAACCTTTCTGGGCTATTGGAACGGTAATCAGCTGAACACCTTTCCTTTTAATATGGTAAACCCGGGTTATAAATCTATTCTGACCCTATCCGCATTTACCCTGTTATTTATTCCGGTCACAGCTCTTGTGGTTTTTGCAATCAGGGTATTGTTTGCCCATTTTGAAGTTTCAAAGGGTGTTTACTTTGGTATGCTGATTATCTGGCTTGCAGCTTTAGGTATTGGAGTATACCATATCTCCAAAGTAGGTTCAGAATTTAATGAAGAAGCACAATACTCCATAAAATCAAATTTAAAACCATCAAATGCCTTTTATCTCAAGCTAAATCCTGTTCAATATCTCACAAAAGAGGATAGTATGGACTATAACATTGACCCAAATGATTTTAAAGGGCGTATCATTTTAAACTCGAGGAGAGGAGACTTTAACTTACCAAGAAATGTAAGTCTTAAAATTGTAAAAGCAGATATAAATACGCCAATACTCATTCAGGAATTCAGTGCCAAGGGTCCAAATTTTGAATCTGCCTTATCAAATGCACAACGAGTAAAACATCGCTATATCCAAACAGACTCCTTATTACTGTTTGATGGCAATATTCACTTGCAAAAAGGTGAATTATGGCGCGACCAAAATGTTCATCTGGTTCTCAGACTTCCAATAAATACCACATTATTCATTGAGGGCACACTAAACCAGTATCTTGAAGATTATAGCCTTTGGGACTGCCAGCCACAGAATGCCAAAAAAGATTTCCTATCAGAGTGGGTTATGACTGCTAACGGTTTAAAATGCAAAAACGACAGCTTATATAATCAAAATAGAATTACTCCTGAACCGGAAGAACAATACTAAAATCTGCCCCATCACAACCCCGGCCCCTGAACAGGTCCGGGGTTATTTAATGACCCACCATAAACACGGCATTACTGAATAACAGTTTACCATTTTCCCAGAAACCCCTGAATAAGGGATCATCAGCTAAATAAACCACCGAGCCATTCCCCATTTCCTGAACCCCAAAAATAAGGCCATCAGTTAATTTCTTCTTTGCCTGTACTCCTACAAAACCGGTCACATAATTCTCCTTTTTTATCACGCCAACATTCCATCCACTGGTCAGGTATTTATAGACCTTATCATCGAGTTTTAAAGTGTAATAGAAATTAGGAAAACCAAATCCCAAAGGATGAGTATTATCCAAATCCACTTTATAAATAGCTCCCGGTATGTTAGTACTTACATTCTCCCTTTCTCTCTGCTCATAAGTTTTCAGATCCTCGTAGATATCCTTATCTCCCTTTTTAGCGTCTTCCTTGTTCTTGAGATCAAAACCCTTTCTGCCGGCAAGTTCTGAAACTGCGTTTTTCATTGCAATAAGTTTACCACCGCCACGAATCCATTGCAGCATTTTCTCATTTCCAATTTCATTATAATTGCCATCCGGATATATCAGAACATCAAACTCATTCCAGTTGATCATATTCAGATCCTGAGGCCTTACCACTGTCACAGGGTAACCAATCTCCTGTTCAAAAAAATGCCAAATCTCGCCCAAAGAGAGTGAAGAAACAGACTCTCCACCTACAACTACCACTCTGGGTTTCTTAATAAACCGCACCTTACTCGATCCAAGATCCGCTCCTTTATCTACAAATGCAGTTGGAATTGCAAAAAGGCTAATGCCTGATTTTTTTGCAATTTCATTTACCGTCTTTTCAAATCCACCATTAATTGTGTTATTTCCGTTTCTGGTAATAATCAAAGAACCTGCATTGAAGCGCCGCCCTGAAGTTTCAAATGGAATTTCAGAATACCTTACCTTGATACTGTTGTTCAGTAATTCAGCAAGGAATTTTACATCTGCAATAGAATTCCAGTTTGCGATATAGGCCACAGGATTTGAAACTGCAGAGGCAGGTACAGTACTTTCAGGGATAATACTGGTCTCTGGCCTGATAGATTCTTTCGTGGCATAAGCCTGAAGTCCGTGAGCATAGGGTAATGACCATGCAGTTATGTCATAGGTTGCTGAATCTGAAACGAAGGTATTGGGCTCAAACAACACTTTCAGAAGTACCGATTTCGGCTGGTGGGCACTAAGCACCATATCTGTTTTATCAATCCTGAAGCTTTCTGATTTTCCATTGAAATAATTATACCCCTGAGCCCCCTTCGAAATCCCAAAACCAAATTCAATTCCATTCCTTTGTAGCAGTGCAGCAAGAGATTTTATCTTTTCCGTATTATCGCCCCTGATAATGTATGATTTATATTCCCCGGGAGGATTTGATTTGCTAGAGGCAAAATAATTCCTGAATTCTGTAATAGCCTGCCCGGCATGCTGGGATGCTGCTTCTAAAGTTGAAAGACCGGAGGTATGATGATGAGCAATCCGGTCTTTAAGGGTTAAAGTATCACCTTCAGCATTAATTACAGCAAGTCCGGCTCTTCCTGAACCACCCTGTTCATAGGTCATACCTATTGAACCGTTATAAACCGGATAAGTATCGCCATATGAAGGATACAGCAAGTCAAAGTTTTCACGGGTAAAATACATCCATCCATTCTGATCGAAGTAGCGTGCATTATTCTTGCCAATAATCGTTTGAAACTCACGCTGCCATTTGCTGATATCCTGATGGTAAGGTTCTGCAGCAGGAGCAAAATAATATGGATTATTTATTCCCTGCTCATGAAAATCAACATGAACCTGTGGCAGCCATTTATTATAAACCGCAAGCCGCTGCCTTGATTCTACCTGACTTTGCCATACCCAATCGCGGTTCAGATCAAAATAATAATGATTTGCTCTACCTCCGGGCCATGGTTCCATATGCTCACGTGCAAATGGAAGGGCATCGGGAACTGCATTTTTTATTGGATTATAAAAATTAACATAACGCTCCCTTCCATCCGGATTTAAGCAGGGATCCAGAATAACTAGACTGTTCTTTAACCATTCTTTGGTTCTTGCATTTCCAGGATCAAGCAGATCAAAAACGGTTTGTAATGAAGCCTCTGTGGACACGGATTCATTCCCGTGAACATTATAGCTAAACCAAACCAAAACCGGCTGATCCTTTATACTTTCTAAGGGCTTTGAGGTATTTATGCCATCACTTATTCCGGACAGGCTCATATTATTTTTCCGGATCTCCTCAAGGCGGGAAATATTTGAATCTGAGCCAACAAAAGCAAGAAACAAAGGCCGGCCTTCATTGGTTTTACCATAATCCTGCAACCTGATATTCTTTGAGACAGAAGCCAGGTATTTATAATACTCAACTACCCTGTAATGTGGTGTAAACTGCTCTCCCAACTTATAGCCTAGAAATTCGGAAGGGGATTGAATTTTTTGCGTAAAACCCTTCAATTGCATTCCTGCTAAAAGGAGAAGCAAAATAAAATATTTCTTCATTCGGAATTATGTATTTATAATTGGTAATATGCTGCAGCAGACCGAATAAGCGAGAAAACAGCTCAGATCAAGGCGCACAAAATGATGCATTTTTTTCTGATATCAATGCTTCCACTCAAACATATCCGATGCCAAAGGAAATCAACCGAATGTACGAGAGAATCGCATAATTACCAAATTCTTCGCCTGTGAGGAACAAAAGTATTATAATTGTATGAAGCAAATTAAAATGACGATTGAACAATTATACGAGATCTACAGGAAGCATCCGCTAATTTGTACAGATACAAGAAAGATTAGTAAATCATGCCTGTTTTTCGCTTTAAAAGGTGATCATTTCAATGGAAATGAATTTGCAAATCAGGCCATTGAAAACAGTGCAGCTTATGCAATAATTGATGAAGTAAAATATGCACTGAATGAGCACTTTATCCTGGTTTCAGATGTTCTGGAAACGCTTCAGGAACTCGCCAGATATCATCGGAAACAGCTTAAAATTCCAGTAATAGGAATTACCGGAAGCAATGGAAAAACTACTACAAAGGAGTTAATCAGATCGGTACTTTCACAACAGTTCATAAGCTTTGCTACTGAGGGGAATCTGAATAACCATATTGGGGTTCCATTAAGTATTTTATCAATCAACGATGCCTGCGAAATTGCGATCATTGAAATGGGTGCCAACCACCAGAAAGAAATAGGCTTTCTTTGTGGAATTTCGCAGCCAAGTCAGGGACTGATTACCAATGTTGGAAAAGCACATCTGGAGGGATTTGGTGGGATTGAAGGAGTCAGAATTGGAAAAGGAGAACTTTACGAATATCTTAAATCAAGTAATGGGACAGCATTTATCAACACTAATGATATAATCTTAACCGAAATGGCCAGGGAGAAGGGACTTAAAAATCTGATTGGCTATGGAGAAGGAAAGGAAAATTTCATTTCAGCTAAGCTTAAGAACTCCGGTCAGTTTCTAAGTGTGGAATGGCATAAAAAAGATGAGCAAACCCAAATTGCCCATTCAAAATTACCAGGGATCTACAATTTTGATAATATCTGCGCTGCCATCTGTATCGGAAGCTATTTTAAATTAAGTCCGGAAAAAATTAACGCAGGAATCAATGCTTATGAACCTGTAAATAACAGATCCCAGATTCTTAAAAAAGGAAGCAATACAATCATCTGCGACTACTACAATGCAAACCCCAGCAGCATGATGGTTGCACTCGATAATCTTGATTCAAGCCATGCAACAAATAAGGTTATGATTATAGGGGATATGTTCGAATTGGGCGATGAGGCTACTTTTGAACATGGATTAATTCTTAAAAAAGCATTGAATATCAATTGTTTAAGAAGAATTTTTATAGGAGATGAGTTTTACGGATTGAGGGATAGTAGCGGGGCTGAGTTTTACAGAAATACTGCTGATGCATCGCTTGCCCTAAAACAAAATCCAATAGAAAATGCGACCATCTTACTGAAGGGTTCAAGGGGTATGAAACTTGAAAGTCTGCTTGATCTGCTATAAATAAGAAAAATTCCTGCCTCAAAATAAACTACCAAAACCACTCATTTTTAAGAATTATTCCTGCTTGTTTATCGATTAAAGAATAGCCCGGGTATGCATGGATTAAATCTGAAAAAAATCATGATTCTGTTGCTTTTGATAGCAACATCATATTCTTCCTTTGCCTCAGAAATTTATATTTATGAGGACAAAAATCGCACTTTAAGCCCTGAAAAAGCAAAGGAGCTATTTTTTGCGGGAAAATTTAACCCGCTTCCCCTGGGTGACTTTAACGCCGGATTTACCAAATCTTATTTCTGGCTTGCAATTAAGCCATCTGCTTCTGTTACAGATCAAAATCTTATTGTTGGCAATGCACATATAAACAGGCTGGAATTCTATCTGGCGGATCAGAATGGAATGCGGTTACAGTATCTAACCGGAGATCATTACCCATTCAAAAAAAGACCAATCAGTCACAGGCTTTTTGTTTTTCCATTGCAGGCAGGAATTAAGGGGTTTTATCTTGTAAAGGTTGATAAATCCAATGAATCCCTTCAACTGAAGGTCGAGATATTAAATAATGAACATTTTTTACAAAGGACATCCAGGGAGAGCCTGATAACCGGAATGCTATGGGGAATAACAGTCCTCCTTATACTTTTCGGCTCCTTTTTGTTTATTACAGTGAAAGAACAGTTATATCTCTATTACGTACTCTATATTTTATCAGGAACCTTATGGATTCTGGCAGATAAAGGTTTTGGTTACCAGTTTCTTTGGCCGGATTCACCTGGTTTTGCAAGTCTTGCCAGACCGGTATTTAATTGTATCGCAATGATTATGCTCCTGCAGTTCATGCAGGTTTTTATAGGTCAGACAAAAACAAGCATTTTCTATACTCCAATTTTAATTGTTAAAATCCTAATAGGTTTAACCTCTATTGCATTCCTGATCTATCCGGAAAGCCTTTATCAATATTCCATTTTCTTTCTTGGGCTAGTAATTTTCCTGGGAATAATTACACAGGTATTAGTTGCCTTAAGCCTGTTTGAAAAAATCAGGCAAAATAATATACAGGCATGGTATTATCTGATTTCAATTTTTATGCTGATTGTTTTTAGTATCACCGAGATATTGATACATAGCGGCAATTCAGTGCCAGAAATAAACTACCTTTCAAACTATGGAATACAAACCGGGTTGATTATTGAAGCCCTTATTCTAACATTTGGCCTCGCTCACCGCTTCAATACCTATAAAAATGAAAAGGAGCACTTACTTTTAGAAGTAAACAGGAAGCAGAATGAGATAACTGAGCGAATCATTGAGACCCAGGAACTGGAGCGGAAAAAGATAGCAGATCAACTGCATGATGATATAGGCTCACTGCTCTCAGTTGTATCCATTCAGCTTTCTTCTGCCCTGGAAAATAAATATAAATCTGATTCCCTGATTAAGCTCAGGAAGGCTTCTGAAGTTCTCGAATCTGTATCAGAAACCGTTCGCAGTATCAGCCATACTTTGAATCCTCTGGCCATCGAAAAGTATGGATTCAAAAATGCAATCATTGATCTTTTTAATAATATTAATCTGGCCGACAGGCTACAGATTGAATATATAATTATAGGTTTTGAAGACCATAAAAATCTAGACATCAACCTGATAAATGACCTTTACAGGATAATCAAGGAATTGGTGAATAATGTGATCAAACATTCTGAAGCAAGTCATTGCCTGATTCAGGTTATTGAACATGAGGATATCATTTCTATTATGGTGGAAGACAATGGAATAGGTATTTCTGATAAAAATAAAATGAAAAATGGCATTGGAATTGAGAACATCCGGGCAAAAATCAATTACTTTGAGGGCCAGATTGAGTTTTCGGATATGCCAGATGGGGGACTCCTGATAAACATTGAAATTCCATTAAAAACTTATTAAAAATGCTAAGGCTCATTATCGCTGATGATCACCAATTATTGATTGAAGGCTTAACATCCATATTATCAGAAGTAAAAAATATACAGCTTCTGGAACCGGTAAATAACGGCAGGCAGCTGATCAGCCAATTGAAATCAGATCATGCTGATATTGTTCTCCTCGATCTGAATATGCCTGATCTGGATGGTATTAAAACACTAGAAATACTCAAAAATGAATTCCCAAAAATAAAGGTTATTGTATTGACCAATTATAATCAGCCCCAACTTATCGAAGAAGTTAAAAAACTGGGCGCAAGGGGTTACCTATTGAAAAACAGTCCGTCAAACATTCTTAAAGAAGCCATTAAAAAAGTTTCGGAAGGCGAATTGTATTTTGAATTAAAAACTCATACAAACCCCGATCATCATCCTTTCTTTATTGATGATTTTATGAAAAAGTACCAGCTTACCAAGCGGGAGGTGGAGATTATAAAAATGATTAGTCTTGAATTAACGAGCAAAGAAATCGGAGATAATCTGTTTATCAGTGAGTTTACTGTCAGCACTCACCGACGAAACATTATGAAAAAATTAAACACTAAAAATATTGCAGGTTTATTGAAATTCGCCCGTCTGCATGGAATTGCGGAGAATTAGACTATCAGGAATTCTTTATAAGACGTTTACGGTAACGCTGTAATAAATAAATAATCGGCGCACAAATAAAAGCAAAAATGTAAAGCGGATGTGCCGGATCAAGCAATATTACTGATGTGACACAAAACAGGATCAGAAATATGGTCAGCCAGAGAAAATATCTGCTTAGGAGGAATTGCTTAATTACATTCATCACTTAACCGACTTTTCTACCCTGATTCCTGCATCAGTAATATATTCCAGTGGATTATCCCTCATATTCTGTTCCAGCTCAATAACATACTTTCCCTTCATCGGAAACTTATAATCCTCACTGAACAGGATTTGATAACTATACAAATTCCCGGATCCATCACCAAGCCATTGTCCGTCGGGAAGAGCCAGCCTAAATTCTTTTCGTTCTGTAGATTTTTTACCATTTGGTCCGGTAATATGGATGAGCAGAAAAATATTTGAATACTTATAATCTGAAGTATGACGAAGATTGAGATACAAATTATAAGGGATATCAGCTGAATCAATATTTAATGGAATTTTAACTCTCTCAGAATAAGACCAATTGTGTTTATCCAGTTCAACATTACTGTCTGCAATTACCGACTGATCCTGGCAGGAACCCAGAATTATGGTCATCAAAAAAACAAACAAAAACGATATTTTACCCGGCTTCATTAATCTTATTCTGTAGGTTTTCCACCGGCTGGTTTCTCACCTGACGGTCTTTCACGGTTATTATTGTTCCGGAAATTTTTCTTTCTCCTGTTATTTCGGCTTTGACCTTCAGGCCTATCAGCCTGCGGCGGGCCGGCAGGTCTTTGCTGCTGATTAGGATTTTGAGGCTTTTGTTGCCTTTGAATTGTATCCTGTCCGGCTGGTGTAGCCGAAGCAGCTTGTGGGGAACCCGGTCCTTTTTGTTTGTTCCGACTCTTGTTACGATTATTTCTTTTATTCTTTCCGCCCTTATTATCAAGACGGGTCAGGCTATCCTGACCAACTACATTTTCGTAATCAAACACCTTAGCAACAACAGGTTTATCTTCTTCAGCAAGTTCTACCTTCAGATATTCCGGCTTAATTCCCTCCTTATTTAATTTTTGAACCTCTTTAACTCTGGCAATATCTACTGCGATCCAGTTTTCATCATTTGGATAACTAAACCACATCAGTTTCTTGAATATATCTGTCTTCTGATGTCTCACTGTCCCGGTCATTGTCTCCAGACGCTCCACATTATCAGGAATATCCCTGAGTGCATCCATATAGGTGTCCAGCTCATAATTGAGGCAGCATTTTAATTTGCCGCACTGCCCAGCAAGCTTCAGCGTATTCAATGAAAGATTCTGGTATCTTGCTGCAGATGTCGATACTGTTTTAAAATCAGTTAACCAGGTTGAACAACATAGTTCACGTCCGCAGGAACCTATTCCACCTAAGCGACTGGCTTCCTGACGCATTCCAATCTGACGCATCTCAATACGTATACGGAAGGTCTCGGCCATTTTCTTGATCAGTTCCCTGAAATCAACCCGGCCCTCGGCGGTATAGTAAAATGTGGCTTTAGTCCGGTCACCCTGATAATCCACGTCACTCAGCTTCATGGCCAGACCAAGTTCCTTAGCCAAAACCCTTGCCTTATGCATGGTTTCAAACTCCAGATCCTTTGAGACTTTCCATTTTTCTACATCTGCAGGAGTAGCTTTGCGATAGATCTTTTTTAGAACATCTTCAGTACGCATATGCCTCTTTTTAAGCTGCATACGAACCAATTCTCCGGTTAGGGAAACATGCCCTATATCAAACCCTCCAGAAGTGGTTTCAACAGCAACCAACTCTCCGGCTTCGAGATATAAATTTTCAGTATTCAGAAAGAACTCTTTTCGGGAGCCCTTGAATTTAATTTCTATAATATTAAAAGGTTTAAAATTAGAAGGCATATCCATATGCGACAACCAATCATAAACATCTAATTTACTGCAACCATTGGTAAGGCATGAACCATTACTCTTGCATCCGGCAGGGGCACAGCCACCCGTTGAACAACTACCACATCCCATATCTAATTCAGTATATATTGAGTCCCCGCAGGGAGCGTATTAAACTTTAAAATTTTAACGAACTGTAAAGATACATCTAAAAATAAAATTTTTGGATTTGCATTACGTTCAATATGATAATGAGCCTTTTCCAGTTCGTTTACCAGAGCCTCGCATTTAGCAAAATCCAGATGTTTGCTGAAATTTTTAACAAAATCAAGTTCTGCTGAAGGTAAATGTACTAATGATTCTGCACCTGACATCATCATCATGCATTCACGGATTAACTGAACCCCATAACGGAGCATATTTTTCTGGTTCTCCCTGCCCAGTTTAGAAAGATCATCAACAAAATCAATAATCTGAGCTCCCTTATCAGCGAATGTCATCCGCATCCATCCTGTAAAATTCCTGAAATCATCATGATCATCCTCCTTCAGAAGATTCAGGGCAGCCTGCATATTACCATCACTCAAATAGGCTATCCGGGAGGCCTGAGCTTCAGAAATATCCTTATTATCAGTAAGATAACGAACGATATCCTCATTCTTAAGTGCAGGTATCTTGACCAGCTGAGTTCTGGAAATAATGGTATTTAAGATCTGATCCTGATTTTGTGCCACCAAAATAATCAGGGTTTTATTAGCCGGTTCCTCCAATGTTTTTAAAAGCCGGTTCCCTTCATTTTTAAGATATTCAGGAAGCCATATAATCATCGTCTTGTACTCCGATTCAAATGCTTTTAATGAAAGCCGGTGCAGAATATTCAGACATTCGGCTTTGTTAATATTGGGCTGTTTGTTTTGGGCATCCAGCCGAAGCCGCCATTCATCGAGATCAAAATAGGGGTTACTCAATACCAGATCACGCCACTCCCCAAGGTCGGCCATTGAATCTTCCTTCTCACCACCTCTGAAAAATGGATAAGAAAAATGAAGATCAGGATGTATCAGCTTGTTATATTTCCTGCAGGAAGCACAATTTCCGCAACTGTCTGTTCTGCTTCTTTCTGTACATGAAATGAATTGTGCATAGGCAAGTGCAAGGGCGAAACTTCCGGAGCCTTCCGGGCCAAGAAACAATTGCGCATGACTTACCCGATTCTCAAAAACTGATTGAATCAGTTGTTCCTTTATCGCATTCTGACCAATAATTTCCTGAAACAGCATGGTGCAAAATAAGAAAAATTACGTTTCAGAACACAGGTAATTCCGGAGGATTAAAAGTAAAATGATCAGAATACTGTGGAGACTATAAATTAATGTGAGTTCAGTATATAAATATCTGAAGATTAATATTTAAACAAATGGTCTGACTTATTTTCTGTTTAAAAGGAAACGTAGATGGAAGCGAAGCCTCCAGGCTATCTGTTTCAATAAAGTAACTTACAGCTCTAAATAATGCTATGTTTCCCTGCCTGCGGTAGGCAGGTATATGGTTTTAAATATTATGTAGGGTCCAAGTTAATTATATATCCATAACATGGTTCAAATTATATAATTTTGCTCCCAACCAATTATACTATTTCGTTGAAATCTAATACAAATCAGGGACTAAGGCTTTCAAAAGAAGCCATGAAAGACTTTGGCTACAAGGTTGTTGATGCCGTTATTGCGCATTTTGAAACACAGGATAAAAAGCTGCCTGTATCAATTGCTACCCGAATGGAGATGGATAAACTTTTTTCTGAAGAGGCTCCCGAAAATCCGATGCCGGCAACAGAGGTTTTGAGCTTTGTTCTTGAAAACGTCTTGAAACAAAGTAACATTATGACCCATCCCAAGGCCTATGCTTTTGTTCCCGGTCCGAGTAACTACATCAGCGTGATGTCGGATACTCTGGCAACGGGTTTTAATATTTTCGCAGGGGGTTGGGTAGGTTCTGCAGGGGCTGCCGGACTTGAGATCAGCACCCTGAACTGGATGCTTAAACTCTTTAATTTCCCGGTAAAAAAGGGCGGGGGCATCTTTACCAGCGGGGGTTCAATGGCGAATTTAACTGCCCTGGCAAGTGCAAGAAAAGTGAAATGCGGCGAGGATTTTTCGAAAGCAATTATCTATTTATCCGATCAGGCACATTCCTCAAACATTAAAGCGATCAATATCCTGGGTTTTAAAAAGGAACAGATCCGGATTATTCCAACCGATATGGAATTTAAGTTTTCAATAAATAAATTGAAAAATGCAATAGCCCGGGATAAGATCGAAGGATTAAAACCATTCTGCCTGATTGCCTCTGCAGGTACAACCAATACCGGAACAGTAGATCCGCTGGAAGAACTCGCTGCTATCTGCAAAAAGGAAAATATATGGCTCCATGTGGATGGTGCCTTTGGCGGAGCGGTTATTTTATCAAAAAATGGCAAAAAGCTTCTCAGGGGCATTGATAAAGCCGATTCATTGACAATAGACCCGCATAAATGGCTTTTCCAGCCTTATGAAATTGGTTGCCTTCTGGTTCGCGATCATAAATACTTAAGCGGAACTTTTACTGAAAAGCCGGTTTACCTGAGGGATATTGAAGGGAATGAGTCTGAGATCAATTTCTATGATCATGGAATTGAGCTTACCCGGCATTTCAGGGCATTGAAGTTTTATATGTCTATTAAAACCTTCGGACTCAATGCTTTCAGGGAAGCCATTGACTATAATATTAATCTTGCAGAACAGGTGGAAGCTGAACTCAGAAAGAGTGATAAATGGGAAGTTGTATCTCCGGCTACACTGGCCATCATCAATTTCAGATATAATCCGGTAAAAGATAGTCTGTCTGAAAAGAAAGTAGATCTGGTCAATCAAAAAATAGCCACCAAAATGATGGCTTCCGGAGAAGCCCTATTGGTTACCACCATCCTGCTTGGGCAGGTTGTTTTGAGAATGTGTTTAATTAATCCCAGAACCACACTCGGAGATGTGAAAAGCACAATAGCACTTTGTGAAAAATTTGCTTTGGAATAATCTGCACCTTAGACCTATTAAATCTCCTATATTTATTTGTTACAATTTAAAACGAGCTATGCGCATACTTGCTTTTGATTATGGTACCAAACGCATTGGAATTGCTGTAACCGATCCGCTTCAAATCATAGCTACCGGACTGGATACGATTCATCCCAAAGACATTATTGATTATTTAAAAAAATACCTCTCCTCAGAGCAGGTAGAGCTTTTTGTGGTAGGAGAGCCAAGGCAAATGGATGGAAGCCCCTCACAATCAACACCTCATATTAAGGGATTCATAACTACCCTTAAAAAGAATTTTCCTGACATCCCAATTGAACGGATCGATGAACGGTTTACATCCAAAATGGCATCAGCCGTGGTAGCTCAAAGCGGGTTTAAAAAAACAGACCGGCGGAATAAAGAACGTCTGGACACGATTTCAGCAACAATTATCCTGCAGACTTACCTGGAAAAGAAAAGGCTGGGCTAAGTTGCCATCCTCCTAAGGCTAAATGCAATTTCCTATCTTTACAGCATGGATTTACTCAGCGATGAACTTAAAAGCTACCTGGATAGCTCCTGCAATCCCGAAAGTGATCTGCTCAAACAGATAGACCGGGAGACTCATCTCAAAGTTTCCTTACCGCGGATGCTTTCAGGTCATTATCAGGGCCGGGTTCTCAGTATGCTCAGTAAAATGATTGGTCCGCGAAGAATTCTCGAGGTCGGAACCTTTACCGGATATGCTACCTTATGTCTTGCTGAAGGCCTGACTGAGGATGGCATTCTGCATACAATCGACATTAATGCAGAGCTTGAAGATATGGTGCGCGCCAGTTTTGATAAATCTGATTTGGGAAACAGGATCAAATACCACATTGGTAATGCCCTCGAAATTATCCCGGAACTGAATGAGATTTTTGATCTTATATTCATCGATGCCGACAAAAAGAATAATGAAAGCTATTATAATTTAACCATCAATAAACTGAGGAGTGGCGGACTGATTATTGTGGATAATGTGCTTTGGAGCGGGAAAGTGATAGCTGAGAAGAAGTACGATTCGGCCACTGCCTTAATCAATAATTTTAACAGGATGGTAAGCGCTGATCAAAGAGTTGAGAAGCTTATTCTTCCGGTACGGGACGGTATTTTTATTATCAGAAAAAAATAATTTCAAATGCGAAACTTTAATTTTAAGCCCTCACTATTTTTCCTCCCCTGCTTGATTTTACTGATGGGTTCTTGTGGAATTTTAAAAAAACAACCGTCGCGCCCGCAGGTTCAGACACCTGTACCTGCTCCCAAAACCAGGGAGCCGGAATCTGCAAAAGCCGGAGTAGGCAAGATTCCTGAAATTAAAAGCTACACTGCCATAAGCTATATCGAGCGATTCAAACAAATCGCGATTCGCGAAATGAATAATTCGGGGATTCCGGCGAGTATTACCCTTGCACAGGGAATTTTGGAATCCGGGAATGGAAACAGTGAACTCGCACTTAAAGGAAATAATCATTTCGGAATTAAATGTACCCCGGAATGGAAGGGAAAAACTATGCTCAAAGATGACGATCAGAAAGATGATTGCTTCAGGGTCTATACTTCACCTGAAGAGTCTTTTAAAGATCACACTGAGTTTCTGAAAAGAAAGCGGTATGCCCCTCTGTTCGAACTGGATAAAAATGATTATCGCGGTTGGGCGGCAGGTTTGAAGGAGGCAGGTTATGCAACAAATCCCCGATATGCCGAACTGCTGGTCAGTCTGATAGAGCGATATAATCTGAACCGATTTGACCGGATGGAGACCGGGACAGAGAAGATTATACGTGAGGATAAGGTACTTACAGAAATAGCGAAAAATATACCGCTTGAAAAAAAGGAAGAAGTCTCCCTCCCAAGGGTAACAATGAAAATTCATGAGGTAAAACCGGGAGATACTCTTGCTTCAGTCTCAAAATTATTCGGACTTAGCGTAGATGAGGTCAAAATGCTCAATGGTCTGGAAGATGCCAATCTGAAACCCGGCCAACTTCTGGTAGTGTCTAAATAAGGTAAGATCGACATATAAATATCTTAAGATCAATATTTAACCACATAGTTTGACTTATATTATGCCTAAAAGGATACCTGGTTTGTAAATCACAAAGATTGAAGCAAAGCTTCAAGACTATCTGTGTCTGAAAATAAATCTAATGGCTGTAAAAGAACTATGTATCTATGTGGTTTTTAATAATATGTCGGGTTCACGATAAATAAGTTAAAATTGTTAAAAAACATCATTTTATTTGTTGAAAGGTTTAGTTTTATCAACTTGAAAAAAATCAATTATATATTTCTGTTATTCTTCATCATTGCAGGACAACTGTACGCCCAGGAAAAAACGGTGCAGGGAATAGTCTTTGATATGAACAGCAAACAGCGTCTGACCCGGGTATATATTTACAATACCCGAACCGGGGATGGATTCTACAATACGACCAAAGGTGAATTTAAAACCAATGCCCGCGAAGGGGATGTGCTCGTTGCTGCCCTGCAGGGTTATGGAGTGGATACCATCAGTATTCGTTCAGAAAGTACTGTACTTTTTTATCTAAAAAGAAACAGTATACAATTGCAGGAAGTCATTGTAAGGGATTCTGTACAAACACCTGCCGATCAGCTCAAAGCAAGACAGGAAGAATTTAATACCGCGTATAGTAAAGGTACTGTGAAGGATGTTCTGACAACCGGAGGAAGTAATGGAGGTGGTGGTGCCGGATTGAGCATTAATGCATTATATACCCTTTTGAGTAAGGAGGGAAGAAATGCAAGACTGCTTCAAAAAATTATTGAAAGGGACTATCGGGATGCGATGATCGATTACCGTTTTACCAATACTCTGATTAACAGGGTAACCGGACTGAACGGTGATAAACTCAGAGATTATAAGCAGCAATATAAACCCGGTTATTATTTTATCCTGGAAGCCAACGATTACGATTTGATTGAATATATCCGAAAAACCTATCAGAGCTATCTTGAAAATCCGGCTGCATACAGACTTGAGCCTCTAAAAGGAAATTAGATTGAAGTATTTTAAAATCATTCAGATACCTAATCTTCCGGTCGGAGGTATGGCCTTGTTTCCGTTTTTAATCTTAAAAGATAAAAATTCCAAACTGAACCAACAACTCATGAATCATGAATTGATTCATTTCAGACAACAACTTGAACTACTCATCATCCCTTTCTATGTTCTATACCTGTTTAATTACCTCATCAATATTATGCTTTACCATAAGCATCAGGAGGCCTACAGAAATATTCTGTTTGAAAGGGAAGCCTATGAAAATGATTCCAATCTTTCTTATTTATCAGAACGAAGATTTGCAGCCTGGATGTATTATCTAAGGAGAATGTAGCGAAAATCAAAAAACATGTCAAAAAGAGGGCATTTTTGTTTTTCTTTGCTGTATGCTTTTCAGATATATAACAATTGCTTTTTTGATATTTGGATCTGCCTCATTTGCTTATTCACAAAATACTACTAATGAGACTGATACGCTTATTTTAAAGAGACTAAAGCAATATCCCAGAAGAAACACTCTCCCGGTACGCCGGCCTGTTCTCTTTCCTGAAACCGTTGTATTAAATGCTACATCCAATCTGGATTTAAAAGTAAATTACTGGCGTAACCTTACCTCTTTTGGACTAAACATTAATCAGGCCGCATTTAGTGAAAATTGGGGAGCAGGAGGAGTAAACTCTCTGGCATTGGGCGGACAGTTTTCCTATAAAACTGATTATACCAAAGAAGATAAAAACTTTGCTTCAGAGCTAATCCTGCAATACGGTAAACTAAATAATAAAGGTCAACTGGCCAGAAAAACAGTTGACAGGATTTTTTGGGATAATAAGGTTGCGATAAAACTGTCTAAGAGCTGGTATTTTTTCGGTTCCATTAACTTTGAATCGCAATTTGATATGGGCTATGCCTTTTCAAAAGATTCCCAGGGAAACGAAAAGCGAACATTATTGTCAAAATTTATGGCTCCGGGTTATCTGACCGAATCTTTTGGATTTGAGTACAAGCCGGTAAAACACTTTTTCCTGCGTATTGGTACCGGAACTGCCCGTCAGACTTTTGTACTGGATACTGACCTGCATCTTACTAATCCAAAGAACTTTGGGGTAGTACCCGGAAAGAGTTTCAGAAACGAGCTGGCATTTCAATTGGTGAGCTCATACGATAAAGACATTGCGAAAAACCTTAATCTCAAGAGCCGTTACAGCATGTTTGCAAACTATGAGAAGCTTTCAAGTATTGATAACCGGCTTGATCTAACCTTAACTGCCAATGTAAACCGACTGGTAAATGTATCGATTGCCGGTATCATTCTTTATGATGATGATACCGCCAATAAGATTCAGGCAAGCCAGGCAATGGCCTTCGGACTCGTTTATAAGTTTGCGAATTAAAACCTGAGGCAGGTCCAGACCCGATTACTCTTGATGCGGTTTATAAAAAAGCAGTGAATGAATTGCGCAGTACCGATAAAAAAATTGCTCTTTATTTTAAGGCTAAAATCCAGGGAATAGACTCCATAACTTCGGGTATTTACCAAACACTAAATTGGACGATTATTCTACGGAAGTTAGATATCCAACATTTGCGCTGTTCAATCAAAAAATACTGATTAACAGGACATTACGGAATAAGTCTTTCAATATAGGAATACCTTATCTCTTTATAAGCTGCAGATAATCAACATAATAAAGGATCTTTAATGAAATATTGTTATTCTGGGCAATAGCAGTAACCCTGTCAAAGTTCCTGAAATAACCCGGTCGGTTTTCACTTTCCATCTCTTGCGATAAGTTTTTATAAGATACGCTCAGTTCACTTCCCGGAGAAAAACGCCATGAATAAACCAGATCTATGTTAAATACGTTGTAGTTGGTATGGGTACCTTTGAACTCAGCGCCATCATGGTCCTGTAGTTCCCCATCATCCCGCAAAAAATAAAAAGCTTTATTATTTCGGTTCGACCAGTAATGTCTTCCCCTGATCATTATCCCCATATTGCTATTAAAAGTATAGGTTGCATCAAACATGCTCTCTACCGTATTCCTGTCAAATCTTGAAAAAATAATCTCCTTGGCTTTACTGATCCCTAACCATGCAGAATAATCATACTGAGGTTGGGTGCTGAAATCAACGCCCAATGAAAGCCTGTTTTTAACCCGGTAATTATGGTAAAAACCTGCCACATACCCTACACCATGAAACTGCTCCCTGAGTCGGGCAGAGAAAAATATGCCTGCATTATATTTCCTGATTGGGTTTGACCTCAATCTAAAATTGGCATAGGTACTGGCCGGGGTATTGAATTCTTTTCCTGCAACTCTCGGTTCATAAAAATCCTTGCCCATAAATTGTCTGTAAAAGTCCAGATTGAGGGTCCAGAAATTCTTAAACTCAAAATACCCGCCGGTGGATGCTCTGGATGATTGGAATGCTCGAGGAAGGAACCGATGGGTCCGAAAGATTCCCATGTAAGTATTGAAACGATTAAATATCTTCCAGGGTGTATAAATATTATAGCCTATATCAAAGGATTGACTAATAAAGTTATTGTTATTAAAATAACCCAAATCGGTAGGATCAAACTTATTGTCTGACAGATCAAAGCCATAAACCCAGGTAAAATTTCCGCTTTTCTTTCCTGCGTTAAGTTCATAATTAAAGCCCGAATTGTTAGACCCGCCGGGAACTTCTGCTCGCACATAACTAAACTTACCGGCCCCTGATACAAAATACTTATTATTACGATCATTCAGATTTGCTAAAAATGAACTCACATTGGCATCATATGCCGAACCCTGACGAATAACATTGGTATTCAGAAAAGTGACAGAACTGTTGTTCTTTAAGGATTGATCGAGTACCAGAATATTATAATTACTTAAGGGATGAGTTTCGATCAGGCGTTCAGCTCCCAAACTGTTTTCAACTCTCGCAAATCCCCGCTTTGTGACAGCGTTAAAGAAACCAATGCCCAGACCATTTCCTGAACGGCCTGAAATTTTTGTTGCATTAAGCAATTTGCTTTCGCTGGGATTCTCGCGGATAGTTTCACCGGGCAGTAGCTGTGAACTTATATTTGCTATAAAAGCAGGATTAGAACCAATCCTTCTGGAATAAAAAAGATTTCCCTTGTTGAACAATTCGGTCCCTTCGGTAAAGAACTGCCTGTTTTCATTAAACCTCACTTCAAAAGGACTCAGGTTAAGAACCTGATTATCTGAACGGATCTGTCCAAAATCCGGAACAAGGGTCATATCCAAAGTAAAACTCTGACTTATGCCATATTTAATATCCATTCCACCGTTAAAACTGCCGGTTGTATTATTCTGACCGGCCAGATTATAGGGATAGTTATTTACAGTAGAAGAGATGTAGGGCGAGAATGATAATCTGATGGGCGACTTAATCCCTTTTATTCCGCTCAATTCACCTTCCTGATTAATAAATCCGCTGATCTTTGGATCAATATAACTCCAGCTGGTTTGCTGGTTGTTCATATGGCGCCGGCGGGTCATATTTAAACCCCACTCCTGAATTTCACCGGAACCAAAGCGGAGAGCAGAATAAGGAATCTTCAATTCGGCTGTCCAGCCCAGACTGTCTATTTTCACCTGACTATACCATACCGCATCCCAGTTTTTGTCCTCATTTCCCGAATTGGAATATTTGGCATCAAACTGAGTACCGGTTGAACTTACATAAAAACCAAAGGCATTAATCCTGTCGAGATAGGTATCAAATACAATTCCTAAAAAATCAGAATTAGCCAGATTATCCCTGGGCATTACCTCCCGGAAAATACTGTCGGCCTCATCATACATTCTGGCCCCGATGTAAATCGCTGTATTATCGTAGGCTATCTTTACTTCAGTTCTTCTGTCTTTTGGCTCAACCCGACCGGGAAGTGGCTTAAACTCGATGAAATTGCTGGCGGGCTTAGTCTCCTTCCAAACCCTGTCATCTAATTCACCATCAATTTTTGGAGAATGATCCGTACGTAAGGCATTGAATTTTCTAACCTCCTGAGCCTCACAAACACTTCCAAATACCCAGAAAAAGCCAGCAATTATAATTCTAAACTTCATTCGTAAATTTCAAGGATGCAAAGAAATTAAAATGTTACATACTTTAAGTCTAAGCAATGGGAATGTTACTCTTATTTTGAGCGTTTTTTTGATTTTGTATGGGCTCGCTTAGGAATAAACAATTATTTTAGTCCTGTAAGCTAGAAATCTTACCTTTGCACCTGCTAAAAGCTGATAAATAAGATGTTTGAAAATTTACAGGATAAACTCGACAGAGCATTTAAGGTTCTTAAGGGTCAGGGAAGTATAACAGAAATCAACGTGGCTGAAACCATGAAAGAGATACGTAAAGCTCTTCTGGATGCCGATGTTAACTATAAAACTGCAAAAGCTTTTACCGACGATGTAAAAGAAAAAGCACTCGGGCTGAATGTGCTCACTTCAATTTCTCCCGGACAGCTTTTAACCAAGCTTATGAATGATGAGCTGGCTGCCCTGATGGGTGGAACGGCTGAGGAATTAAATATTTCTGCAAACCCTACGATCATTCTTATTGCCGGATTGAACGGTGCAGGTAAAACTACTTTCTCAGGTAAGCTTGCTAATTATCTGGTTACAAAAAAGAATAAAAAACCATTATTGGTAGCCGGTGACGTTTACCGTCCGGCAGCGATTGACCAGCTGGAAGTACTTGGTGGACAGATCGGGGTTCCTGTATTTACAGATCGTGAATCAAAAGATCCGGTTGGAATAGCTAAGGCAGCGATTGCAGAAGCAAAAAAGAACGGGCAAAATGTGGTGATCATCGATACCGCCGGTCGTCTGGCAATTGATGAAGGCCTCATGAAAGAGATTGCTGAGGTAAAGGCGCAAACCAATCCGCATGAGATCCTGTTTGTGGTGGATTCGATGACCGGACAGGATGCGGTAAATACAGCAAAAGCCTTCAACGACCGTCTTGACTTTACGGGTGTAGTTCTAACCAAATTAGATGGTGATACCCGTGGTGGCGCTGCTCTTTCTATCAAATCAGTCGTAAATAAACCCATCAAATTCATTGGTACCGGTGAGAAGATGGAAGCCCTGGATGTGTTCTATCCCGACCGTATGGCAAGCCGTATTCTGGGGATGGGTGACGTGGTTTCCCTTGTTGAACGGGCACAAATGCAGTTTGATGAGAAAGAAGCTGCAGAACTTCAGAAAAAGATCCGCAAGAATAAATTCGATTTCAATGACTTCCTGAGCCAGATTCAGCAGATCAAGAAAATGGGTAATATGAAGGATTTGATGGGTATGATTCCGGGGGTTGGAAAAGCGATTAAGGATGTTGAAATTGATGATAATGCCTTTACACCGATTGAAGCCATCATCCGCTCCATGACTCCTTTCGAGCGTGAAAATCCGGATTCAATCAATCAAAATCGCCGTACCCGGATTGCCAAAGGTTC
>CAZTRY010000048.1:0-1858 GCA_964616525.1 uncultured Sphingobacterium sp.
AACAGATGAAAAATTATTGAATGACTTTCAATTTTTCGCAACTGAAATCGAACCGAAAATTGCACCTCTTAATAATGAACTAAATAAAAAATTTATTCAGAGTCCTTTTGCTGAACAATTAGATGAGGCCAAATACTATGTCTATGCCCGCGGAATAAAAAAGGCACTCGAACTATTCCGGGAAGAAAATATACCCCTATTGACCCAAATACAGGTCGAACAGCAAAAATATCAGGGGATTACCGGATCAATGTCGGTTAAACTGGGCGGACAGGAATATACACTTGAACAAGCTGCAGTATTCCTGAAAGATACCGACCGTAAGGTGAGGCAAGAAGCCTGGGAGGCCATCACCGCCCGAAGACTAGAAGACAAGGAAAAGCTGGATAAACTATTCAATTCATTACTAAAACTTCGTCATCAGGTAGCCCTGAATGCCGGATTTGAAAACTTCAGGGATTATATGTTTCAGGCCCTGGGGCGTTTTGACTATACTCCTACCGACTGCTATGATTTTCATAAAGCCATTCAGGAAGAAATCGTCCCCCTTTTAAAGATGCAGGCCGAAAAACGTCTCAAGGCACTGAATTTAAATGAATTGAAGCCATGGGACATGGATGTTGACATTTCCGGGAAGCCGGCTTTGAAACCATTCAGCAATGGTGAAGAACTGATTGAAAAGTCCATTAAATGTTTCCAGGGACTAAGTCCATACATTGGCGAAAGGTTGGAAATAATGAAAGCAAATGGCTTTTTCGATGTGGATAGCCGCAAAGGTAAAGCTCCGGGTGGTTATAATTATCCACTTGCAGAAAGTGGTGCCCCATTTATTTTCATGAACTCTGCCGGAACATTCCGCGACCTGACCACCATGGTTCATGAAGGGGGACATGCAGTTCATACTTTCATTTCTGCAGGGCTTGAATTAAATGACTTTAAACATCTTCCATCAGAGGTTGCTGAACTTGCTTCCATGAGTATGGAACTTATTTCTATGGATCATTGGGATAAATTCTTCGATAATTCTGAAGATCTGATTCGTGCAAAGAAGGACCAGCTTAAAGATGTTCTAAAAACGCTCCCATGGGTTGCTGTAGTAGATCAGTTTCAGCACTGGATTTACACCAATCCAACTCATACCACTCAAGAGCGGGCTGAGGCATGGACCAAAATATTTGAACCATTTGGGAATAATTTCGCCGACTGGTCTGAACATCCGCATGCATTAGAAAACCTTTGGCAAACACAACTACATATTTTTGAAGTTCCATTTTATTATATTGAATATGGAATTGCTCAACTTGGAGCTATTGCTGTCTGGAAAAACTACAAAAATGATCCTGAAAAAGGGCTTTCCAACTATCTGGAAGCACTAAAGCTCGGTTATACTAAAACGATTAAGGAAATCTATGAAACAGCAGGAATTGAATTTAATTTCACTGCTGCGTATGTGAAAGAACTGGCAGATTTCGTACAGAAAGAATTGGATAAACTGGAGTAAAATGCATCCTGTATCATGCCTGCATTTAAGCATTGGGGATTAATTTCACTCTGCCTCTTCAGTTTTTTCAAAGAATAAAACTTTTAGCAGAGTCTTTATACTTACCGCCTCTTTCGCGTTCGGTGTACTACCGCGCCCGGGGCGGTTTCACCATACTAACGGCACCATTGGGGAATTGAACCCAATAACTGTAATGCACCAGCTTTTTCAATTGACAATTGACAGTTGACAATTGACAACTGTCTATAGGTAGTTAAGAATAAATAGTGTGGGCTTAGGATTATAATTTGCTAAGAGCCAACAATAACAGAGAAAAAGATAGTTCATATCCATCTAAAAGGAGTCATTTATGCCTTT
>CAZTRY010000048.1:1868-27037 GCA_964616525.1 uncultured Sphingobacterium sp.
TTCCTGACAGGTTGGTATTCCCTTCAACCGTAACAAGCCAGGGCTCCTTCCACTCGTCAACAAAACCAACATGCGCAATGCGCCCCTTTTCCGGAAAGTAGATCCCAAACACATCTGCGGGCTTTGGGCTTGAAGACTTTCCGGTCCGTTGCCAAACTATTCTGGAGGCCGGAAATAAATCCGGTGACCAGCCAGTCCGCGGATTTGGGACATTAGCCTGCCCATAAACCCAGCATACAAATGCTGCACACCAGGGGTTTCCCTTCGGGAGATTAACATAGCGAAGGTATTTTTCTACCTCCGGGCCGGCATTCAATTGCTTCTCCCGCACCCCGATCTGGCTGTGGCAAACTCTCATGACTTCTCTTCCAGCTTCACTGGGTTTAGCATAGGGACCAGTAATTCGATCCGGATTCTGTCCCCTGGCCCCCAGCGCAACCAGCATCATCTGAAATACAATCATGCACACCCTAAGTGCTTTAGTACACGTACTAAAGCCAATTGAATTATTTCTGAAATGTTCCATCTTGCTTCGTGTTTGTGATTAATACTTTACCCATATAAGTGCTGTTGGACTGGCTCCGCTGATCAGCTGAGCGGTAAGCCAGCCAAACATGTACCTCCCTGTCCCGGAATTCGACGGGCACATCAATTGTGCAAAATCCATCGGCACGGGTAATTCCAAGGTTGGGTTCGCACCAGAATTCGCGTGTTTCCGGGCAGTAGATCATGCCCATCAGCTCATCGTTTTGATTGCTGTTCCGTTGGGTGCAGGCCGACCAGCTGAAGCTCAGCTTACCAGAATTCTTATCGTGGTACATCGCTCCGCAGTACGGGGCTAATGCGCCTTTCAGGATGCTGACCTTTGAAAAGTCGAGGCTTAGATCAGGAAATTTACCTTTGAGTGCAGCAGCCAGACTTTTGATGGCCACCCTGCCGGTATTTACTTTTCTCTTTTTAAAATACTCGTAACAGGTCTTAAGGAGGTAAAAAATGATCTCAAACAAGTCGATGATCTTCCTCAGTTTGTCGTGTTGATCCGGCTGCAGGATTGATGTGCCGGTGTACTGATCCCTATCCAGCAATCTCAGAAAGCCAAGCTCTCTTTTTGTCAGGCTCATGCCCCTGTTAACATTTGATCGTTTCATGATTTCAGTTTTTAGGTTAAATTAATTGAGCCAGCACCGCAATAAAGGCGTACAGTAAAGCGAGGTAAAAGCCCAGATAAATAAGTACTTTCTGCCTGCCGGGCAGTCTTTTGAAATTGCCGGCAAACTGCTCCTCCGAATAGAGGGCAAATACCGGCCAGATCGCTTTGATCACCCACCAGGTGGTAGCCTGAAAAAAAAGCACTGCTGCGATAGCTAAAAGGATCCCGCTTAGTACACCCGGATCGATTGCTGCCGCAGTGGTGTCGACTAGCCTGATCAGGAATGGAAAGAGAATAAATGAAAGCGCACTTATGATCAAGCCTTTAAGCTCCATGTTAAAGGGGATCCGGCGGAAATGATTGATAGATTGAATAAGTTCCATGATTTTGAGTAATAAGTTGTAAATAATAGGTTATAAGTAGCGGCGGCATTACGCCGCCGCAAATGAATTTAAACCAGAATTTTTTCCAGAACTGTTTGATTTCCGGGATAGTCACTGGCTGTAAAAATGATCATACTACCCGCTACTTCGCTATTCGCAGCAGTCGTTGTGTACACCCAGTCAAGCTCATTTTCAGATTGAACAGCGTATCCCTCTTCCAGGCTTACATCGTCGGGAGTTTTAATTTCCACATGAACGGTTTTGACCTTGAAATCGTCGATTACACTGACTTTAATCTCATCACCAATTGTACCTGTATAGGATGTCAGGTTGACTTCCTCGTAGAACTCCGGCGACTTTTGATAGTCCACAAACGCTACATTATGAGCACTCTGCCCAAGTTTGGCTGCCAGCTGGTAGCTCGCTTTTAATACCAGGTCCTTCAATGCCGATTTCGCATACCTGGTAGCCTGTATAAAACGTTCTCGAATCTGCATCTGAATTGCCGTTGGCAGTTTCGTACTTAGTTTCGGTCTGTTGGCTACAATGGTCTTATTCGCCCTTTGACGAAAAACCAGCAGGTCACCTATCAGGCCACTCAGGCCATGGGTAACCACATTGTTTCTTGATTTTGCCATTTTCTTAAAAATTTAAATTTTAATAATCACCCTTCTTGTACCGGTACGGGATGTTGAAATCAAACTTATAGCAGGTACCTCCGATCGCAAAATTCTGACGGGTTTTGACGGAATTTGATGGGTTTTGATGGGTTTGAATGTTTGTTTGCCTGCTGCTAAAGGGATATAAAGCCCCGAAAAAGAGACCCAGTTCATTTCATTCACTAAGGGTTCACTAAGGATTCACTAAGCGTTCACTAATTTTTGTGCAAATGGGAGAAGTACCTGAGCATTAGGTTTACTTAAGAAACCGGTCTCTGAGCGGTAAAATATCGTCACGATAATAGCGGGGTCTTTTTCCCACTTTGAAAGGTTTAAACGTACCATCTTTTGTGCCTCGCTCAATGGTACTGTCACTGATATGAAGATATCTCTTCAAGTCCGAATTATCCCAAACTACCTTTTCGCTCAGATTAGCACAGGACTCTCTCCCCTCGAGTATATCAAGGATCCGCTTCAGCATCTTAGTCTGCGCTTCAAATTCCTGTCTGGTGATCTGGTTTTCCAAGTTCCGGGTAAATCAACATTCAAAATTGCATGAGCGATATCGAAAAAGCGAAGAAACTTGTCCCGTTTTACGGGACAAGTTGTCCCTATTTGCGGGACAATGAAAGTGGCGTCATTTCGAACACAGCGGCGTCATTTCGAACACAGCGGTAGTATTTTCTTCTTGAGATTGTGATTTATGCTGTGGAGAAATCTGTTGTTTGGGAGCTGCCAGTATGCTTGAGATTTCTCTTCGCGTTGGGAGTTTTTCTAAGTACAACAAGCCTTGCCGCTCATCGAAATGACGGAATTTCTTATCATCAAAACCATTTCTTAAATTTATTATGCTCTCGCTTTGATTTTAAATGACCTGACCATGGACAATTTAGACTTAGCTGCCATACTACGCGCACACCGTGAAAAGAAAGGTTTGAACATGAGAGATATGGCTGAAATACTTTACATATCCAAGTCTGCGTATGACCGTTTGGAAAAAGGATCAACCAAACCAAGCTACGAGGAGATCCAAAGAATCCTAAAATTATTGCATATAAAACCTAATAATGTAAGAGAGATTAGATCATTGGGAACAATTACCTACTTAAAGCGGCACTTGCTTTATGGGACGATTTCAACGAGTAGCGCATTAAATTGCTTTAAAGACCTGGCAGAAGCCCTAAAATGCAAGCCTTTGTTTGAATGGGCCAGACTCGAAACAGAAGGTTACCGGAGACACAATGACCAAATCCCCGACTACAGGAAATTGAAGCCAGGTTATGATCTTGAATATGAGCAGGATGGGATGAAACATTTCATGTCCCTGCCTGCTGAGTTTCTCGATTCCGCCGAAGGTTCATTTTATGTTGACTGGGGATCCCCCATCGATGTTCCAGATGAAAATTGGGCATCGCCAAATGGAAAAATTGCCTTTCCCTCGGAGGACGCACTATGTGCTCTGGAACTAAAGTTACAGGAAATTAACGGGCAGAATCTTCATCTGATACGGACTACAGGATTGGTTTCAGCTCAACTCTTTCAAAAGGTATTGCTGGCAGTTCAGGAAATCATGCTCCGTTTCCTCTTATATCTTGAAACAGAATTCGGACCGGATGCAGACATTGATGAATTAAGTGCTCACAAATACCAAATAGGTATACATTTCCGAAATGTGCTCGACACGGTTGGATTCGCCGGCCATCTGGATCTTCTGCTTAAGCCTAAAAAACAGGAAGAAATCGAGATCATTCAAGGAGATGAGGACAGGTTTATGGACTGGCTTGAACAGCATGATATCAGCATTTATGAAATGGATGAGTTTTACACTATACGTGAGGCGTTTGAAAAAAAACCTCCTCCTGAAGGCATTGTACCGCCGGAGATGTGCGCATGGGCGAAAAAGGTCAACTCCTCAAATTGGCAATTTAGGGCAGATGAGGAGAAATTAATAAAGGGGCTCGAAAGGTTTTATGGTGTGGCTGGGTGATTACCGGGCTGAATCTGCAACATGAAACAGGTTTTAAGGATATTGTTCGAAATTGTCGCGGAACTTAACACTAAAATAACGAGAGTTCAAATATTAAACAATCTAAAGATTAAGATTTAACCACATAGATTGAATTTATTATGCTTTAAAGGCAACATAAATTGTAAATCACATAGATTGAAGCAAAGCTTCAAGGCTATCTAAGTCTAAAATTTAGGTAGAAGCTATAAAATGCTATGTTTCCCTGCCGGCAGGCAGGTATACGGTTTTTAAAATATTATGTCGAGTTCACGTTAAAATACTATAGCGAAGCCTTTTGTGCAAACAGGTCTGTAATATCAATTGGCGGCAAATCATAAGGACCAAATACAGACATACTTGTAGTCTGCAAAATATGAGTCCGCAGTCGGTTAATAAGAAGGTTCACAGCAGAATAGTTCTTTAAATTGGCGCGGTGCGTGTCAGGCAGCTCAATATTAGGGTCTATGCGAAAAACCCCGGTTCCCTCTACCGAAATTTTGTACCCAGCCTCAGGCACTTCATCATTGTTGATGATGATTTTTGTAAATACCTGAAATTCCTCTTCCGACAGATCCTGAATATCAAAATCTACATCAATAATATATGATTTAAAATATTCGGCAGGGTTAATCTTCTTTCTCCTGGGCTTGCCCTCAGGGTGCACGAATTGAAAATTACTTTGAAGCAACGCAAAATTTGTCCAGGATAGTGGTGATATTTTCGCTTTCATCAGGCTACCTTTCCCTCGTTATATTCAGCCTTAAACCTATCCATCGACCGGCTATAATCAGGTTTTAGGTTCTTATAAACCCCATGAAAACCATAATCCGTTTCGAGCTCAGGAAAATTAAACCCAATCTTACTGGTCTGCAAATGAGTTTCCTTCCCGATAATTTCGAATTTTAAATCTAAGGCTCTTTGAATTTTTGCCAGAATATTGAAATTAGCTAAGCGGTCGCCCCGGAAAAGCTGGGTAATATAGCTTGCTGAAGTATTCACCTTTTCAGCGAGTTCCTTCCTGCTCATTCTTTGCCTTTCCATAGCAGATTCTATTTCGCTTAGAAATTGAAATGATAATAATCGTGCCTCCTGTTCCAGTAACTCCTCATCCGTAAAGCTGTTGAACAGTTCGTCAAATGAGGATTTAATTTGATTTGGGGTCGATGATTTCCTGGTAGTCATAACTTGCTACTTTATGGATAATGTTTAATATCTTTTTATCGATTTTTTGTGTCTTCTTCCTTGTTAACAATTCGGAAGCGATTATAACGAAGGTTTTGTCCTCCTTTATAAGCTCTTTGCAATAGATACGAGCATTTTCCTGTCCTTTGAAAAATTTCATTGCTCTAACCCCTTTGCTTCGGGCATCAGGCTCTTCCTTGTCATATAAATGAGTATTTCTAAGACCAGCTAATAAAACATTGACTATATCAGCAAACTTATTTTTATGTCGGGCATCAGTGCTCAAAAAAGACAGAATAACATCATAATTATCAGAATCTATAGCGATGCATCGCTTTCCGTCTTCCGATGTTCGAATGATTATTGCCTTTCTTCTCATACAAACTTAAGCTATTGCTTAATTATTTTCAATGTTTTATAAAAATATTACAATTGTATTTCAAAGTTCGATTATATGGCCGACAAATCAAACTAAATATTTTAGCAAATTTATCAAGAGATAGTCGCTCTAACCTTACTTGGGAACAAAGGGAGGACGATGTTGCTTTGGGCGCGATATTGTGGAATGAGCCTGAGCGACGGCATTTATTCCACCCGGATAATTACTCTTTGGCAATTCTTTACACAGTCTATTGCTTAAGTACCAAAATGTATAAGTTTTCTGAGACGAAATCAACTCCCTAGAACAATTTCAATTTTTTCTTTGAATTGAGTGTCTTGCAAAAGATTCCCCACATCAGCAATATTTAAAAAAGCCATTCCACAACTTGTTTTCAAAGTTTCCTTTAAGGCTTTATTCCCATAACTTTCACCGATATGGTGTACATCATTTTCGAAGGATCCTTTATTAACAAAAGTAGAACTATCATGAGGATACAGTAATAATGCCTCATCTGCATGATAATATAACTTATAAACTAACATTTGTTTTAAATCATCGTCAGCCGGGTGTTGATCAGTTGGTACTTTCCACTTTGTATCAATTACAATGTTTTTCTTCTGATAACATAAGATCAAATCAGGTTTAACTCTTTTCGTTGTTAAGTTTGAATTCCAAAAGTCAACATATGTCTGCTGATATACTTTGTATCCTAAATCCTCTTCATGGTTTTTTAATCTTCTGTAGATAAATTCCTCCCACAATTTATTCATATCAAACATCAAAGCAAGCACATTATCACCTCCTCCCTTAATGTCAGGGTTCTGATTTAATAAAAGTAGTTTCGCAATTGACAAAGCCTCTTTGTATGAAACCGATTTTCTATCAAAATCAAATTTTTTGAATAATGCAGGATAAATTGGGGTCCGTTTGCCATCAGGCCAACATAGTAAGAGCCGTTTAATTCTATCAGTTAGAAAACCCGATGAGGTTAGTTGATCACAGAGTTCAAGAGCTTGCCTTAATATTTGATGTAAAAGATGCTGCGAGTCATAAATTGTATGTCTGGTATAGAATCTTTCGGCGTGGACTAAATTTTCTTGTATCTGTTTTTTAAAGATAATCGAACCTTTTAGGGCATTTTTATTTCCTTCATTTTTTCTGTATTTCTTAATTAGACCTAAATGATATAAATATTCAAGTTCACAGACGTACAATTCAAGATAAAGATCAAGTATAGAGTTTGACCTTAATTTTAAGGATGCTGATTGAAATGATTTAGGTTTAAGCTGTTTACACTCTTTCAACATGGTTAATAGTAAGCCATGCCAGACAGTTTTATCATTTTCTCCAAATCCCTTTTCCCTATCAATTTTTGGTAAAACCTCGATCGTCAGATCGTGGATTTGCATGGCTCCAACAAACTGCTTAAACTTTATCCCTCGATGCTCAAGACTATAATAGTTGGACCCTCCTTTTTGATGAAATGAACTTAGAGCTTCATGATATTTTTTATCAAAAACAAAACGCTCATTACTATTTACAACCGGAAAATCATCTGTGAAATTTACCTTGTCGTACTCGAAGAATCTAACTAGTTTGTTCCTCATCAACTGTTAATACTATGGGTTTTGGATCCTCTTTTTTATTAAGTAATAAACCTATTGCATTTATGAAACTTTGGTTATCCCTAAATGCTTCGTTGTTTATAGTAAATATGGATTTATAATAATCTGATGGCGTAGAACCCTTAAAGTCTGCAAAGAATTGTTTACTTGGCTCTTCTTTCTTAATAAAACCTTGGCCTAATATCAAACCTATTTTTTCATAGTCACCAAAGAAATACTCCTGCAGTAATGGAATAATTTCATTTTTAAATACACGGCACAAGTCTGAGTAAAGATTATAACTCTCTTTAATTTTCAAAAAGAATGTATGACCTATTTGATGATCTCTATCAAATAATAGTTCGATTCTTTGATTGATGGTTTTTAAAAGTAATCTCAGATCAATTCGCTGATCCTTTAGATTATAATCACCTAAGTAGATATGGGCATCATGTAAATCAAAAGAATTTGATTCGATTTTTCCACATATCTCTCGCTCTATAACTCCGCCAATTTCTATGTTAGCTAGTCCTATTTCGCTATAAAAATCAGTTGCAAACTCATCATATTCCTGTTGCCAACGTTCCCATGTTATATCATTGAAGTCTTTATGAAAATTAACTAATCTTTGAAAAGGAGAATGGTCAAATTCCAAGAGACTGTAATTAGGCATCATTTCCTCGAAACAAAACCTTCTTCTTAAAGCCGTGTCCAATGACTCAACGCTTCTGTCAGCAGTATTCATTGTACCTATAATATACAAATTTGATGGAACCGAAAATTTCTCCTTCGAATACGGCAGGGTCACTTGCAAAGCTTCCGAGCGTCCTTCTCGCTTATCCTCCTCTAACAATGTAATAAGTTCGCCAAAAATCTGAGATACATTTCCCCGGTTAATTTCATCTATAATCAACACATAGTTCTTTTGCTGGTCTGGTTCCTTTTCAAAGAAAGATTCAAAAGCCTCCTTTTTAACATCAACTTGATAAAATTCATATATCGTCTGTTGGCTAATATTTTTGTTAAAAAATACCGAAGGCGATTGATTGATATTTTTTGCCAGCCATTCTACTTTTCTAAACTGACTATATTCATTAGGACTAGAATTGTCATAATAATAGTCGCCCACGATTTTGCCAACCGCGTCAATTACATGGTTCCCTTTTGTAATCACCACTATATCACCTATTCGCATTCGCTGGAAACTAAACATCGCTTGAATGTGGTATTTACTTTCAGCTACCAGATTTGGAAATTTTTCTATAAATGTATCTCTGTACTTTTTCCAATCTTTTATTTCATTTAATTCTGTAAAATCTTCATCATTACCGTAACCTAAACCAATAACATTATTTTCCAAGCAATAGTCATGTATATCGGGCCTTTGCTTGCCGCCAATTGACATTTTGAAAAAGGACGCGTTTTCAAAAACACCCTTATTTTGAGTGTTTATTTGGAAAGGAGTTTTAGCAGTTTCACAGATTGATTTGAATATGCCAGGTTCTATCTCATAACTAATATTTCCACCTTCTACAATTGGTGCTTGCGGCTTAATTCCTTCTATAAAATCTTCATAACTTAAGCTTTGATGAAAAGTGGTAAATACTATTTGTCCCTCAGCAACTTTTTTGTCATAAATTTCTTTGATTTGCGATCAGTCAATTCCCTCGATATTAACCTCTAAAATCTTAAGTGCCTTATTAATTGTATTGTATGTTTTGCCAGTTCCTGGAGGACCAAATAGAATTTGGTTTTTAGGTTCTTTTCCTTTTTGTCCAGTTGAATGTTTATCCTTAACAATTTCGCTTTGTCCTTGATTATCCAATTTATTTTTTTCACCAATATCATGTCTTTCTATTCTCTTGCTTAATCGCTCCATTAATTCATTAAATTCATCTTGAGTGACTCTATTGGCTTTAAAATCAGGATTGTTTTGCTTTTCTTTTTTAATCGCTATATCGGTAAGATCAATAATATCAGCGAGCTGTTTATCTATATCAGCGAGCATAAAATCCAGATTCCCATAGATTTTTTCAGGAGCTGCTATTTGTATCGTATACATCTTATTCGACTCTTTTAAGGCCCTTTTAAACTTAAACTTTTTTTCTAAAGGCTCCTTTAATGCCTTGATTAGGTTTAAGGCTGATTGGTTCTGACTATCGTGTGGAGTTTGGGTTTGGTTAAACTCGAAAAAGTATGAATACCCCTTTTTTGATAATTGTAAAATTAAACTAATACAATCTCCAGAAGAACCCGGGAAACTCACAGGCAACGTCCAAAATGTTGTGGCAAAGTACTTGGATTTTTCTGTTCCAATAAAATAGTCTGTCTCGGATCCTTTGTTTGCGCTTTGCCTTACTGTAAAAGTAAAATTCGGATCTGCCTTGTGTTTCGCCATTAGCCATTCAAAAACGGCAGTTTCGTAATCTCTGTAATCAAGCATTTTCAATTGTTTATAGTCTGTGATTTATAGATCATTTAGCCTGGTCGTCTATTTTTGACCAAGCCACACTAACTTGTGGAAATTCATTGTGAACCATTTCCCTCAGCCCACCACCGGCCAATCCTTATACTGCCCCTCTGCCTGCTCCAGCACCTCCTTTAATAAATTATCCAGTTCCGAAAATTCAACCTTACCTCTTAATTCCTTTTTAACCGCCAGGCGAATAGCTGAACGCGCATCTTCCTTTTTGGTCCAGTCGAGCTGGAGGTTTTTCTTTACTAATGCCACAACGCGGTGCACCAAATCCTGAATAGGTCCTGTCTGGTTGATGATTTTTTCATTTGCAGATAGCAAATCGTAAAAAGCCAGTTCGTCTTCGGTCAGGCCGAGTTCTTTGGTACGGATGTCATCGTTTTTAAATTCGGTGGCAATGTCCAATAAATGTTTAATGGCGGCAATAGAATCCAGACTGTTTTGGTGGTATTTGCTCAATACCTTTTCCAGTTCTTCTTTCAGGCTGGTCATTTTACGAATGTTCTTCGCCATCCGCACTTTCAACTCATCATTGATAATGCGGCGAAGTAATTCCACTTTGATATTCTCACCACCTTTTTCTTTCACCATCGCCTGAAAGCGGTCGTCGATGATGGAAATATCGATCTGATCTAAATCGTACATGGCCGCTAGATCCACTATCTTTTGCGATTCGATGGATTTACTGATTAAATCTTTAATGCGGTCGTTTTTGATTCGCTGGGGACCGGGAGGCGATTTTATCTTACGAATAACATCCCGTATTTTTTGAATGAGTCCCACTTCTTCCTGAATTTCCCAGATACGGGGGTCTGAATTGGTTATGGCCACCAATTCAGTCAGTTTTCGTTCTTCCAGTAAAAACGTATCGGTAACCGGGTCAGATTGCAGCAGATCATTCACCAGCTCATTAGACCATTTGAGCTTTTCGCTTTCCTTCATGCTGTTAAAGAGGGAGATATCAAAATGGGGCAATAGAGTCTTAACCGTTTCGAACTGTTGCAGGCACATTTCCACTGCTACCTTCATATCAATGGTTGGTTTACCTTCTCCTCCGCTGCCGGTGTATTTTTTTGTAGCTTCTGCGAGGAAACCGGAAATACCAATAAAATCGACGACCAGCCCATTAGGTTTATCTTCAAAAACCCGGTTCACCCTGGCAATGGCCTGCATCAGGTTATGCCCTTTCATAATCTTATCTACATACATGGTATGCGCACAGGGGGCATCAAAACCGGTAAGCCACATATCCCTAACAATTACAATTTTGAGCGGATCTTCGGCAGTGCGGAAGCGCTTTTTTATGGCTTCCATACTGTCCTTTGTACGCACGTGCGGATTCCATTCTATTGGGTCTTTTCCGATATTACTGGTCATGATCACGGCGGTTTCCGGACAACCGGGCAAAGCGACCAGCGCATCGTACATTTTCACACAGTTTCTGCGGCTCATACACACGATCATCGCCTTACCTTCCAGACTTTGCACACGGGCTTGATAATGTTCCAGTATATCGGATGCAACCCGCTGCACCCGGTCTGCTGCCCCTGCAGCATCTTCTATAGCTGCCCAGACTGTATGATCAGCTTCCTCATCATCATCCACCTTGTTTAACTCATCAATATACTTCGCATTAATGTTCAGCGGGACCATTTTTGGCTCATAGTAGATTGGCACGGTTGCACCATCTTCTACCGCTTGTTTGATATCATAAGTATGAATGGTTTTACCAAAAACCAATTCCGTATCGGCACCCTTACCATCCACCGGCGTGCCGGTGAACCCAATAAATGAAGCATTAGGTAAGGCTATTCTTAGGTTTTGCGCAAATCCCCCATCATTAAAACCATATTGTGTCCGGTGTGCTTCATCGGCCATAATAATCAAATTATAACGCTCTGAAAGTACGGGGTGTTCCTGTTCTTTCCCAAAACCAATATCCTTTAAGCGGAATTTCTCTATGGTGGTAAAAATCACGCCCCCCCCATCGGCGCTGAGGAGATGGCGTAACTCGTCTGTGGTATCGGCATGCTGCACATCGCCTACCAGGTCTTTACACAGCACGAAGTTTTCATAGAGCTGCTGGTCTAAATCGGAACGATCAACCTGTATCACAATGGTGGGATTCTTCATTTCAGGCAGCTGCCGCAAAATACCGGTCAGTATGGCCATGGAAATGCTTTTTCCCGAACCCTGAGTATGCCAGATTACACCCAGCCGACCATCGCCATGAGGTTTTATATTCTTTCTTGCGGATGCGACCGCTTCCTGAACACCCCAGAACTGATGATACTTCGCCCCTTTCTTAATGATCTTGCCATTATGGTCTTCGTGGAAGATGAAATTTTGCAGATAGCTTAGAATGGTATCTTTTGGGAACAAACCTTTAATGATGGTTTCTAACTGCAATTCTTTATTGGGTTCAATATCCTCACCAGTCAAGCTCTTCCATGGTGCAAACCATTTAAGTGAGGCATTATACATGCCATGCAGGGCTTCGCGACCATCGGAAATAATGGTAATTGCATTATAATCCCAGAGTTGCGGAATGTCTAAGAGGTAATGTCCAATTTGCCCGTGTGCATTATCTACCCCGACTTCCTGCGCAAACATATTTTTGAACTCAAAAACGATGAGCGGTAAACCATTAATGAAAATCAGTAAGTCGGTGCGACGGGTGTTCTTACCGACAATGGTGACTTCATCCGCACAGATAAACGTATTCTTTTCGGGTTCTTTGAAATTAATGGCATAGATGTGTTTCGCATTTTCTTTTCCCTGGGAATCTTTCCAGGAGACTGAAACACCCTGGGTCATTTTACGATGAAAGTCACGGTTGCGGTGATCGGTATCCATGCCCGCATGCTGGGTAAAGGCAGCCATGGCTTCATTAATTGCGGTAGCAGGAATATCTGAGTACGTTTTATTAAGAAAGCTGCGCAAGTCATCTTCAAGTACTACTTTTTGAAGATCGCGTGTTAATGAATTACCCTCCTTGCGGACATAACCCAAATCCTGCAGCCATTCGATAGCAGCCTTTTGAACCGTTATTTCAATCATGTCTTTCATAGGGTGGCTGCGACCATTTGTTCCGCATCTTTTACGCGGATTTCACCGCTGATGAGTTTGGGTAAAAGGGTGTCACGAAGGGTGGTGAGGGTTGTGTTTTCTTCGATGTTCGATTGGATTATATTGAACCAAATAGTAGCAGACTCATCATATTTCAAAACTTCCGTGTTTTGGGGTATTACAACTTTTATTCGATTTAATAATTGAGTCGTCAAACTTGGGATTGCGGAGCCAACATCCATGGATTCAAGATCTAAGGTTTTTAGGAAATGGAATGCGTATTTCCCAAATCCATTATGTTTAATTCTCGAGTAAAAAAGGGTGTCAACTGTCCAGAACGGAGTGTTCAAATAATATAGATTTTTTAATGAACCTTTTCGAGGAATGAGAATTGATTCCTGTTCATATAAAGATCGATTAACATATCGCATTATACCTCCAGTACCATATACGGGAATTAAACCTTCTTTTAGCTCTTTGTGATCTTTGCCATATTTTATATCTAATAAATATTCTAGGTTTTTTACCACCCACCCCTCCGGAATCATCCCCAACTCAGACTCCACAAATTTTCCATTTTGAAAAGGGCCGAAATCTACAAACCAATGCTTGTACAAAGCCATAGCCATTTCTTCTAAGGTTTTGTTCATTTGGAGGTTGAGCTCTATTTTGTCGTCGAGAGCGGAGAGAAGGGAAGCGATGGCTCGTTGTTCTTTGAGAGGTGGAAGATTGATCGGAAACTCCCTCATAGATTTTAAAGAGACATTTTTAATTACCGATCCGGTGAAATTAGATTCTAAATAATCCAAGAAATATTGACTCGAAATCACTTGTTTAATGAAACTTTTTGAAACTTCTTCTTTGACATTAAAATAGCAAGCGCTCTTTCCTAGAATAATTTTTTCTCCTTTATAATAAGCTGCCTTACCTATTGTTCCGTTAATTGAAACGAGTAATGTCCTATTATTCAAATTCTTTCGATATTTCAAATACTCATCCTTGGCAACCCGTTTTGTATCAGATTTTATTAAGACATTTCCGTCGACTAGATTATTTCCATTTATAAAATAGTATTCACCTTTGTCAGAGTATTTTGGTGTACCATGCAACCCATCACCTAATAAAGTAACCAGTTCAGATAATGGATATGTTTTCCACTCCTGCATACTTAAAACTTCTCAAAATTAGCCACAATCTGTTTCTTCAGTTCTTCACTTCTTTCAAACTGTTCTAATAGTTTTACTTTTAGCGCTTCCATTTTATCTTCAAACAAAATCCCATCATCTTCCTCGACTTCTGTACCCACGTAGATTCCGGGTGTTAATTTGTAATCCTGTTTTTTGACTTCCTGCAATGTAGCGGCTTTGCTAAAGCCTTCGATGTCTGAATAGGGAGATTGCTTCGCTGCGCTCGCAATGACATCCGAATAGGCTGAACGCCATTTGTGATACGTATCGGCAATTTTGTTTACATCTTCATCACTGAATACCCGCAGTTTCCGGCTGGCCATCGCACCCATCTTAGAAGCATCTATAAACAAAATCTCATTATTCCGTTCCCGGTGTTCACCGTCTTTACCGTCGCGGTTCTTGCTTAGAATAAACAGGCAGGCAGGTATACCGGTGGTTAAAAACAGTTTATCGGGCAAACGTACAATGCAATCGATCATGCTATTATCTACCATGTGCTGGCGTACATTCTTCTCCCCTTTGGTATTAGAGGTCATGGCGCCGTTTGCCATCACGATACCGGCCGTTCCGGTTTCGCTGAGATGGTACCAGAAGGTTTGCATCCACATGTAATTGGCGGAACCATCGGTGGTAAATTCCTCTTTCGGGCCAAACAGACGCGGGTCGCCATCGGGCAAATCTTCGGGATGCCAGTTGCTTACATTAAATGGAGGATTGGCAATGATATAATCGGCCTTTAATTGCGGGAATTTATCATCCAGCAGGGAATTACCTAATTTAATATCGAATGAGAGGTCACGAAGAAGCAGGTTCATCAGGCACAAACGCAGGGTTTGGGCAGTCATCTCCTGTCCGTAAATGGAGATGTCGTTTTTGTTACCGCCGTGCTCTTTAATAAACTTGAGCGATTGTACGAACATACCGCCACTGCCACAGGCGGGATCGAAAATGCGTCCTTTATAAGGTTCGAGTATTGCTACCAGCAAACGTACAATACTGCCCGGCGTAAAGAACTGTCCTGCACCGGAACCTTCTGCCATGGCAAAACGCCCGATATAAAATTCGTAAATGCGTCCGAGGATATCACTTTCGGGGTTTTCTTTTTCAGAGAACTTAGGGTGCGAAAGCAGGTTAATAATACCACTGGTCTGTTTCGCCGAAAGCTCCGACCGTACAAAAATACGGGGCAGTAAATTATTTAATTGGGGATTATGCGCTGTCAATAAATCCTGGATCACATCAAAAGCATCATCAATAATTACTTTGATATCGTCCTGCTCAGCATTGTCTTTCAGGTATTGCCAGGATGCTTTCTTAGGTATCATGAACGTATTCCGGGAACGGTATTCGTCATGATCCTCGAGGACGTACTTTTTTTCTTCTTTGTTGGTGGTGTAATATTCTGATTTCGGATCTTCGAGGAGGTGGCTGATTTCCTCCTGTACGATATCATAACGTTCGCTCAGGTGTTTGAGGAAAACAAGCGGCAGGATGTAGTTTTTATAATTGTTCTCGGATACAGCGCCTCTTAGTTCGTTGGCGGCATCCCAGAGTTCTTTTTCGAAGTTGATATCGGGTTTGGTAGTGGGTTTTGACATTATTATTTATCGTGTATCTGTAAGGTTCCTGGCATTGTTTATTGGGATTAAAGGATTTCTCCTCAATTGTAAATATAATTAATAATTGGGATTCGGATGACTCATCGGATGACTCAAGTCATCCGATGAGTACCCTGGGCCATTTGTACTTTGTTGGTGAAAATATACAGTTTGTCTAAGAGGCTTTTATTTAATTTCACAGACAGCAATCGTGCAAAAGCATGGAAAATCAGGAGTAATTCAGGTCTTCCTTTTGAATAGGAATTTAGAGAAAGCAACCTTAGCACACTTTTTGTATCTATTCCTGTATGAAAAAAGTAATCATACTGCTAGCAATATCTTTGACTCCTTTTATGGCCCTTGCTCAAACCTGGGACACTTTTAGAATTGATAGTGTAGTTTCAGTGGGACTTCCTAAAGGATTTACTAAAAATGAAACCAAAATGCAATTAAACCTGATTGCAAGAACCTCATTTGGAACAATTCTTATTTTCAAAGTCCCAGATAAGCCCCAAATAACACCAGACATTGAAAAGGACAGGCATCTGAAGAACTACTACAAAAATTACATCAAAAGTGTTAAGCAATCTGCAAAGTCTGGTATTATCACAGATGAAAAAGATAACCTGATTGGCGAATTGAAAGTTAAAGATTTTACACTAAAGATTGATACCGGCAGCGGGGTTATGTTAAGGGATTTCAGAATTTTACATGCCAATGGTGCTACCTATACTTTTGAATTTCTGCATGAGAATGTTCATAAGGAATTCGCTGTTCCAGAGCGTGAGAAATTCTTTAATTCGATTGAAGTCAATGAAACTATAAGCAGTTCTGACCAGTACACGAGTCAGGCTCCCAATTCTGACAGCCCTGACAATTCTAAATACCTGATTTGGTTCATCATGATAGTTCTATTGGCAATCGGCCTGACTATTCTGAGAATTTTGCTAAAAAGAGCTCAACGAACTGACTTATAAATTACAGTTATGGGGTTTTCGAAGGTATCCTTCTGTTCAAAAACCGGAACCATATTTCCTGCCGACTGAATCTCCTCTTCGAATTGTTTCCGGGAAATCACCAAAGCATCGGGATGCTTTTTAAGATAAACTGAGAGGCTATCCTGACTTTGAATTGCGGGTACCAATCGCTGCATATTAAAAATATAAGCTGAGTTCATCATTTTATAGTAAACCAGATCCGGCTTATTTTTTAGCAGTTCCAATGAGCCTGCCACGGGATTGATCCCATAAACCCCCGGATATGCTTTCGCAAAAAAAAGAAAATTACTAAGCATGAATGAGAGGGCCATGCTGAGTATAAATTTGCTGATTTCATTCTTGCGGATAAAGTACCAGCCGATCAAGGCTCCAACAGGTATGGGGATAAACCAGATCCAGACAGCTGCGGCATCCTGAACATTCTTATCGGCCTTAAGTCCGAAATAAACCGCTGCAGGGAGAGCAAAAGCTATTATTGTATAAAAGCCAAAAGCCCATTTTACTTTTTTCAATGAAAGATTCATTTCTTCCAGTTCCGAAAGTAAAAATCCAAGCAGGATTGCAATGAAAGGGTATGCAGGAGCTGTATAATTCGGGAGTTTTGTCTGTGAAAATGAGAAAAAGATAATGATCCCCAGAACAATGCTCAGACAATACAATAAAACTTCATTCGCACGCTGTTTCCAGGCAAGGAACATCGCCTGAATGCAAAAAACACCTAATGGAAGTAGTCCTGCAATAACCATAATCAAGGGCAGAAGAAAAAAGCCTCCATGACCTTCCATTGTGTCAGAGAACCTTTGAAGATTATGTTTAAAGAAGAAACCCTCAGTCCAGAGTCCATTGCTTGCTTTATAATTCAGCCAATACCAGGGTAATGAAATCAGCAGAACTATTATTATCCCTGCAGGAATTTGAAAAGAACGGATCATCGCCCAGTTAAATCTTTTTGTCCAGATAAGGAATACCAGCATAATCAAACCTGGCAATGCCACTGCTATTGGACCTTTGGTTAATAGGCCAAGTCCGAAGCATACATACATCAGCAAGATCCAGAGCTTTCTTTTTTCGACCAGAAATGTATAAAAGCACATGAAACCGGCAGTCATAAAGAATATCAGATAAGGATCCGGCACCGACATCCGCATCTGAAAATTAAAATGTAATGAGGATAACAAAACCATCGCAGTCAGCCAGCCGGCCTTTTCCCCTAAATATTTTCTGCAGAACAGAAAACTGATTAGGATGGTTAAAGCCCCAAATACTGCAGAGAAAAACCGTGCACTGAATGCCGAAACTCCAAATATTTTATAAGCCGCGGCCATAAAAAAATAATGTAGCGGTGGTTTATCAGTTCTTAATTGTCCGTTAAAATAGGGCATAATATAATCGCCCGATACCAGCATTTCACGGGCACATTCTGCATTCTTGGCTTCATCCAGAATATAGATCATCGGTTTATCCAGGTTCTGCATAAGCAGCATCAGACTGACAATAAAAAGTAGAACACCCCTGGTTCTCAGATTAAGCCTTTCCAAATAACCTCCCTTCTAATTTTGGTGAATGATACCATTTGGTATTTTCAAGCCACCAGATCATATGAAAGGTCATAATCACAGCAATAATTGACCCCGAAATTACATCTTCCATAAAATGCTGGGCAAGATAAACCCTTGAAAATGCGGTTAAAGCTGCAATAGGTATAATAATCCAGTGGCGTTGCCTGTGAGGAAGCAAATAAGTTAATACTACTGCAAGTGTAAATACTGATGCTGTATGACCGGAGGGGAAGCTGTTCCATTCATGTACTGGATAGCCTTCAATAGTTCGGATTGGTATTATATTTTCGAAATATTTAACCGGTCTTGGAGCTTTGAAAAGATGTTTTAGCGCCTGTATTGCGAGGGAACTGTATGCAAATGTGATGGCGGCAAGCACTGAATAACGAAATTTAAAGAACAGTAACACCAGAACCACAATAACCGTCATTATGCCGTCTCCAAACAAAGTAATTAGCTTAAAAAGCTCGTCAAAAAAACTATTGTGATGCCTGTTAATCCATAAAAACAGTTCAGCTTTTGAATTCAGCAGTAAAAGAATAAAACCGATCAGAAGCAGTATCAAAAATGGAATCAGAAAGTATCGCTGAGGATAAAGGATTTCGGAGAGGCTTTTCTTCATTATTTGGTTTGGATACGGATTCAAAACTAAATAATTTTTATGTTTGATTGCTAAACCAATCTAATTCAACGACAATATGTCAAAAAACCTTTTTAGAAAGAAATCTATTGAGTTGATCATGAAAGACCGCCAGGCGGGATTTTCGGATGCCGAAATCGAAGATCAGGAGTTAAGAAGAGTTCTTTCTGTTAAAGACCTTACCCTGATGGGTATTGCTGCAGTAATTGGGGCCGGGATATTTTCTACAATTGGAAACGCAGCTTTTAATGGAGGTCCCGGTGTAAGTATTCTCTTTGTCATCACTGCCATCACCTGCGGATTTTCTGCCTTATGCTATGCAGAGTTTGCTTCAAGAATTCCGGTCGCAGGAAGTGCTTATACCTATGCTTATGCTTCTTTCGGAGAGCTAATTGCCTGGATAATCGGATGGGATCTACTTATGGAGTACGCAATTGGTAATATTGCGGTTGCCATTTCCTGGAGTGAATATTTTACCAATTTGCTCGCAGGTTTCAATATCCACATACCGGCCTATCTGACCATGGATTATCTTTCTGCCTTCAGGGCATATAAAGAAGTGATGGCAGCCGGAACAGATCTGAGTGGTATTAGTGCGAAGGTTCAATATGCTGCAGGAGCATGGGAATCAGCCCCGGGATCGGGCAACTTAAAATTCATTGCAGACATTCCGGCATTGGGCATTGTTTTTTTAATTACTTATCTGGTTTATATCGGGATTCGTGAGACAAAAAGAGCAACCAATGCAATGGTCTTCCTGAAAATTGCTGTTGTGATCGGAGTTATTGTACTCGGATTTTTCTATGTGCAACCTGCAAACTGGAGTCCTTTTTTGCCAAATGGCTTTGAAGGGATGATGAAAGGAGTCTCGGGAGTTTTCTTTGCATACATTGGCTTTGACGCCATTTCTACGACTGCCGAAGAATGTAAAAATCCTCAGAGGGACTTGCCCAAAGGAATGATTTACTCATTAATTATCTGTACAATCTTGTACATACTGGTGGCACTGGTCTTAACCGGAATGGTAAGCTACAAAGAATTGCAGGTTGAAGATCCATTGGCATTTGTCTTCAAGAATGTCGGACTTGACAATATCAGTTATATCATATCTATAAGTGCAGTAATTGCAACGGCAAGTGTATTACTGATATTTCAGATGGGCCAGCCGCGTATCTGGATGAGCATGAGCCGGGATGGATTATTACCAAAGAAGTTTTCGAGTATTCATCCAAAATACAAAACACCCTGGTTTGCGACACTGATCACCGGAATTGTCGTCTCTGTGCCTGCATTGTTCATGAACCTTACTGAAGTCACTGACCTTACCAGTATAGGTACTCTCTTTGCTTTTGTTTTGGTCTGCGCCGGAGTCTTGCTGCTTCCCAAAGAGGAAATAAACGATTCGAACCGTAAACGTTTCCGCATCCCATATGTTAATTCAAAATACATCGTTCCTGCCTTGCTTATTGTAATTTTTATAAGTTTCAGAGAACCCATTCTATCCTTATTTGAGTACAATGGCGACTGGCATGTATACAAGGATAAACTACCCTATTTCCTATTCATTCTGGCGGCAATAATAATGGCTGTACTTTCATTCAGAAAAAATTTATCCCTGATTCCTGTTCTGGGAATGCTGAGCTGTTTATATCTTATGACTGAACTGGGATATACCAACTGGCTTCGCTTTCTGATCTGGCTTGGCTTGGGTCTGATTATATATTTTTCATACAGCTATCATAAAAGCAATCTGAACAAATAAGATACTGAAATCAACTCTATATTGACTTACTGAAATAGTATCAAGCTTGTTTTTAACAGCTCCAGACCGGAATAAAAAAAAGGGGCAATTTTCAAATTGAAAATTGCCCCTTTGATAATGATCTTTAAATGAAATGAGGATTTCAGTTAGATATAGAAGACTCAATTAATCCATTAACTATCATGGTGATCTAATTCCACACGAGTTAGCTCACTGGTATCCTGAGTTGATATGATCAAAGGCACCCGCTCAATCGTAACAAAACTAATATCCAGGCCAAATCCGCGTTCTTCTGAAAGCGAGAACTTCTTCAGGATGAAATAATAGTCCATGATGAACTTATCGATAAAGCTTAACACATTTGAGCGTGACAAAACTTTCTCTAATACAACAAACCTGAAATCACCAATGATTTTGTACTTATTCAGGGAAGTATATTTACTGGTTATATCCACCTCATTGTTCCTTACCAATTCTTCAACAACTTTCCTGAAGAGAACATTAATTTGTTGTTCGACACGGAAACCGAGTTTAAAATCGATCCGGATCAATTTATTTGGAACCAGAAACTCTACTTTATAATCCCTTGTAAAAGGTTCGTCAGTTACGTCAACGTGAACCAGCCAATAAACATCTGCCCGTTTAGGTTGCTTCTGTAGAATCGAATACATGATCTTGGATTCGATCTCTGAATTAAAATTGGAACTGGTCAGATAAACCAATTGAGATGCATATTTAGGCACTGATTCGTCCTCACTCAATTCCTTTAAAATTGGATAATAAGAATCGACCTCAACGAATTTTACAAAGCGGTTCTTAATTTTTCTTGCAGAGTACCATGCCCACATGATAGACAATAAGAAGGATGCAAGCAAGAGCGTAAACCAACCTCCATGGAGGAATTTAGCCATGTTTGCAACCAAAAACCCTAATTCAATCAATCCGTAAATCGAAACGAAAATAATAATGATATAATTTGGGAACTTCTTGCGCTTGAGAAATACTGCAACCAGAATGGTGGTCATCAGGAAAGTCAGATTTATTGCCAAACCGTAGGCACCTTCCATATTTTGGGATTCACGGAAAATCAGGACCACCACAATACAGCCAACCCATAACAATATATTAATTGAGGGAACGTATAATTGTCCCTTTTGATTACTTGGGTAATTAATTTTAACCTTTGGCCATAAATTAAGCCTCACAGCCTCAGAGATCAGGGTAAAGGAACCTGAGATCATCGCCTGACTGGCAATGATTGCAGCCGCTGTTGCAATACTGATACCCGCGATAAGAAACCACTCTGGCATAATGCTGAAAAATGGATTATCTCCCAGAGTTAAGCGGCTTCCCTGATGCTGCCATAACCATACCCCCTGACCGAAATAGTTCAATAACAAGCAGGTCTTTACATAGATCCAGCTGATACGAATATTAGCACGACCGCAATGACCCAAATCTGAATACAAAGCCTCTGCTCCAGTTGTACAGAGGAATACAGCGCCTAAAATAAATAAGGCATTTGGGTTAGTTGACAGCAGTGAATAGGCATAATACGGATTGATCGCTTTTAGAATTTCCGGAAACTGAAGCAAATAAATACCACCCAGAACTGCCATCATAGTAAACCATAAGAACATGATAGGGCCAAAAGCCTTACCTACAATAAAAGTCCCGAATTGTTGTATCAAAAACAATAAAGAAATGATTACAATCACTATCGGAACAGTCGGGATATCTGAATAAAATATTCGCAAGCCCTCAATTGCAGCAGAAACAGTAATTGGAGGAGTAATCATACCATCTGCTAGCAGTGCAGAGCCACCAATCATTGCCGGAATAACCAACCATTTTCCTTTCTTTTTGACCAAAGAAAACAAGGATAGTATTCCACCTTCACCCTTATTGTCTGCGCGCAACGTAATTATTACATATTTTATTGTGGTCTGCAGAGTAAGTGTCCAGAATATACAGGACAAGCCACCAAGGATTAAGTCGCTCGTAATTATACGGTCGGCGACAATCGCCTTAAATACGTAAAGTGGAGAGGTTCCAATGTCACCATAAATTATGCCCAAACTGATTAATAAACCGGCTGCAGAAAGCTTATGAAGATTTTTTAGATTCGACACAGTATAAAATTTAGAAGACAAAAGTACATCATAAAATCAAATTCCTATTGTCAATCTTAAAATGTTGATTTTTTGTCATTTTTTTTTAAATTTATTTAAACATTTAAGACAAAGAAACGTATAGAAAAGAATTTTAGTTAAAAATTGTTAAAAAAAAGCAGGCATTCTATGGGTATACATTAATATGCCTTATATTTATACCATTATCTATTTTGCGTATGATAAACTCTTACCTGAGATCATTAGTTGTATTCATAGTTTTAGGCATAACAATGTCCCTGAATAGCTATGCATACAACTCTTCTTTTTTTCAGGTATCACGCCCGGATTCGCTGAAAGCCAAAGCAAAAGTTAGCACCAAGATTACCGATACCCGACTAAATAAGCCTGCAGATCCTAAAGCCGGCGTCAAATTAAGTTTTGTGCCATTCAAACCATCAAAAGAAAAATTGCTGGCTCAAAACAAAATTATGTCGGGGCCTAAAAACCCGCTTCCGGGCGATAAAATTCTGGCTAACGTAAAAGTTTATCCGAATCCGGTTTCTGATTATCTTAATATGACCTATTCAATCAGTAAGGATTCTAATGTAACGATCCGGATTATGGATGTATTGGGCAATGAAATAACAACACTCTTCTCAGAAAGACAGAGTATCGGTGAACACAGTAATACCTTCAGTATTTCCTCAAGAATCAGCAGTGGATTCTATTTCATACGTGTTAGCGTAGGTAGTGAGATCATTACCAAACGTATTTCCGTATTGTAAAATCTATACCACATTCCTCATCTTAAACTCAGTATGTTTATATTCGCTGGATGAAAATCATTGCTATAGGGCGTAATTACGCCGAACATGCCAAAGAGCTAAATAATCCTGTGCCAGCAGTGCCTGTTATATTTATGAAACCTGACACTGCGGTTCTTAAAGACAATAAACCATTCTATCATCCTGAGTTCTCTACTGATATACATCACGAAATTGAACTCGTTCTGAAAATATCAAAAGAAGGTAAACATGTCGCTCAAAAATTTGCTGCTTCATACTTTGATGAGATCGGCCTGGGAATTGACTTTACTGCCAGGGATATACAAACAAAGCATAAGGAAAAAGGCCTTCCATGGGAATTAGCAAAATCTTTCGATAATTCTGCACCTATAAGCAAGTTTATTCCAAAATCAGAGTTTAAAGACCTGAACAATCTTAACCTAAGACTTGACCTGAATGATAATACCGTTCAGGAAGGCAACACTAAAGACCTTCTTTTTTCGTTTGAATATATAATTGCCTTTGTTTCTCAGTACATCACCCTAAAAAAAGGTGACCTGATCTTTACCGGCACCCCAAAAGGAGTTGGTAAGGTTAATATTGGCGATCATCTATGCGGCTATCTCGAGGATCAAAAATTACTCGATTTTTATATCCGATAGAAATCAAATTCTATGTTCAAATACTTCTTTAGCTTATCCTTACTGACCTTAATATGTACTTTTGCCATAGGTCAGGAAGTAACATTACCCCAATACCCGCAAAATTATTTCATTCGCCCGCTTGACCTCCCTCCTATAATTTCAGGAAACTTTGGCGAAATAAGAACGAATCATTTTCATTCCGGGCTTGATCTGAAAACCAATCAGCGGGAAGGATATCCGGTTTATGCAAGTGCCGATGGTTTCATATCCAGAATCAGGGTTCAGATCGGTGGCGGTGGAAATGCTCTCTATATCAGCCACCCAAATGGCTATACTACCGTCTACATGCACTTGAGAAACTTCAACGAGCGCATCAGCATGACTTTAAAGACTTACCAATACCGGATGCAAAAGTTCGATGTTGATTTTCCTTTACTTTCAGTTGAAATCCCAGTAAGAAGAGGAGAGATAATTGGCTGGTCAGGAAATACCGGCAGCTCCGGCGGACCACACCTTCATTTTGAAATCAGGGATACTAAGACAGAAGAACCCATCAATCCTCAACTTTTTGGCATCAGAATCCCTGATCGGGTTAAACCTGTAATTACAGGATTGTATCTTTATCATTTAAACGCTGAACCTTTCAGTGAGCATACACCAAAGCAATTATATCCGGTAAGCGGAAGTGCAGGGAATTATAGTCTTAGCCCACAAACTATTGTCACTATTGGTGGTGAATCTGGACTTGGAATTGCAAGTTCCGACAAGAACTCGGCTTCTGAAAACAGTAATGGACCATACTCAATTGAGCTCCGGGTTGAGGATCAAACATTCTACTCTGCTGTCTGGGAAAGATTTTCATTTGATAATTCGAGAGGGATGAATTCCCATGTTGATTATCCCGCAATGATAGCCACAGGCAGAAGAATTCAGAAAAGTTTTCTCGAACCAGGCAACCCTTTAAAA
>CAZTRY010000049.1:0-20763 GCA_964616525.1 uncultured Sphingobacterium sp.
ATACTGATGTTTTTAAGATCGGATTCGGTTCCGGATCCTATGAAAATGATCTCTTTGGTATTAATTATTTTCGCTTCTCCGCTTCCGCTAAATATAAAATCGGTTTTGTACTGTAGTTTGCTGCCATTTATTTCCAATAAATTGACAATCATCGATGTTTCGATTAGTTCAACATCCTGCAGATAGGAACCCTTAACCGGAGCAATGAGTTTCAACTTTTTAAATTCTCCTGCAAGATAGGCTGAAGCCATTTCGGCTCCTCTTTTTCCGGTTTCTCTGCCTTCATATTTATCTGAAGCCAAAACTTTCAGGTGCTTTTTAGTTCCTTTTGCTGTGATTTCGGCAGCATATTTTTGTGCAGCAGGATCCTGCGCAAAGCATTGAATGGAAATCAAGGTAGCGAGAAGGAGGCAAGCAAAACAATTTTTGATCATCAGTTTAATTTTGGTTTGAGATTTTGGTATATGTCTTTGATCAATTTAATCGCTTTAAATTATAAAAAAAGCCCCGGATTCAATCCGGGGCCTACATTTTCTTATGTTAATTCTATCGCGTTGCCGGCATATCATTTTTGACATCTACAACCGGTCTTTTATCTCGGTTAAGGAGATCCCAGCCGGTATAATAAACCAGATGTGCACGTTTGGTAAGCAATTCAAAATTGATCTTGCTCACTTCATCGCTGGCTTTATGATAATCTTCATGTACACCATTAAAATAAAACACAATTGGAACCCCATTCTTGGCAAAATTATAGTGATCTGAGCGGTAATAGATTCGCTCCGGGTCATTAGGGTCATTGTATTTATAATCAATTTTCATTCTGGTATATACAGCATTTGCATTTTCGCTGATCTTATGGAGGTCAGTACTCAATTTGTCGGAACCAATCAGGTAACAGTAATTTGTCGAATCAGCATCGTTTTTGTACAATTCACCGGTTCTGCCGATCATATCAATGTTCAGGTTAGTAATGGTATTTGCCATAGGGAAAACCGGATTCGAAGCGTAATACTCTGAACCTAGCAGTCCTTTCTCTTCACCGGTTACCAGCAAGAACAGAACACTTCTGCGTGGACCATGTCCGGCTTTTTTGGCCTTGGCATAAGCTCTTGCAATGGATAATACCCCTGTTGTTCCGGAGCCGTCATCATCTGCACCATTGTTTACCTTGTCGGCACCACCGTCAGTAGTAAGTCCGATATGATCATAATGTGCTGAATAAACCACCAGTTCATCCTTAAGGTCGCTGCCTTCCAGATATCCTAATACGTTTACTGATTTTACATCTTTATTCACCGGACCATAGTTCATTGAAATTTGAGATTTCAAAGATTGCGTTTGAGGTTTCCCGCTATTATCTATTGCTGATTTTAAACCTTCATAGGTGTTCCCGGAATTCTTTAGGATCTGATTGGCGACATCCGGTGTGATACTTACTACAGCCGCGCTCGCAGCGCGATTACTAACTGCAGCTTTGGTTTCTTTTTTAACACTTAATCTTCCGCTTCTTGGGGAATAAGATTGAATTGCGGCACTTACATCCGGACTTACCGCCAGAATAAGTGAAGGGCCTTTACTCATTACATACTGAAGACGCTTAAACCGGCTGGTACTCCAGTCGGATGCTTTTGAGCTTTTGCTGATAGCGGATACCCCATTGCTCATTGGCTCTCCCTTATTGATCATTAAAACCACTTTACCGGCTATGTTGGTATTTTTGAGATCGTCATAGTTCTCTGCGCCTATTCCATAGCCAATAAATACTATTTCGTTTGCATCAATCGATTTAGCATCACCACTACCGGAAAATAGAAAATCTTTTCCAAGATTTAATGATTTGCCATTGGCTGTAAAGGAAGTAACATCAAAAGATGTTTCTACCAGTGGAACATCCTGGAAATAGGACCCGTCGACCGGTGCAGTTAACTTTAATTTTTTAAACTCTTTGGCAATGTAGCTGGCTGCTTTTTCGGCTCCGGCTTTACCTGTTTCCCTGCCTTCAAACTTGTCGGATGCGAGAATGCTCAAATGCTTTTTAGCTTTTTTGACATTAATTTCCGCTGCGAATTTCTGTGCATTTGGATCCTGAGCGAATGCCTGGGTAGAAACACTGAACAGGAATAGCGCCCAGATTGTTTTTTTTGAAATCATATTTTGGTTGGTTAGTTTAAAATTATCAACAAGATATTTTATTTACCCTGTTGGCATGGCGGCCCCCTTCAAATGCTGTGTTTATAAATTTCGTACAGATCTGTCTGGCCAGTTCGGGACTAATAAACCTCGCCGGGATACAAAGAACATTGGCATTGTTATGAGATCTCGCCAGTTCGGCCAGTTCTTCATTCCAGCAGATTGCTGCTCTGATGCCCTGATGTTTATTCGCTGTGATTGCTACCCCATTAGCACTTCCACAGATTAATATTCCAATGGTAAATTCAGCTTTTTCTACAGCGCTTGCCACAGGATGAGCAAAATCCGGATAGTCTACTGAATCAGCACTATAGGTTCCAAAGTCTTTTATACTATACTCTTTCAGAAAATCAATAAGCATGTTTTTGTATTCAAAACCTGCATGATCGGCTCCGATTGCGATTGATATATTATTGTTCATTTCTTCAAATCTTAAATTATTCTTTATAACAGGCGAACTGAGTGATATTTTTCAACTAGTTCTTATAAAATTCTATTTCTGCTTTTTTCTTATTTCTTGCAACGTTTGCCGAAACATAAATACTTAATTCATAAAGTAAGAATAATGGAAAGCTTACTGTAAGCATGGTCACCAGATCGGGAGTTGGGGTAACAATAGCAGCAATAATCAGTATGATTACTGTTGCATATCTTCTTGATGACCTCATAAATTCAGGAGTCATTATCCCCAGTTTTGAAAGAATAAAGATAATTATCGGCAGCTCAAAAGTGATTGCTGCTCCGATGGTTAGAGTAGCAACAACAGAAAAATACGATGCAATAGTTATCTGGTTATTGATGATTGAACTGACTTCATAATTTGATAAGAAGTTGATAGATAGGGGGGCGATTATATAATAACCGAACATCAGACCCAAAATAAACAATAAGGATGCCCAGAATACAAAGCCGGTTGCTGATTTGCGTTCGTTTTCATGCAATGCCGGTTTTACAAAGCGCCATATTTCGAATAATAAATAAGGTACTCCCAGAACAATTCCTATCATAAGCGAAGAATTGAGTTGTAAGGTAAACTGACCTCCCAATTCAGTATTTATGATATTGAAACTCAGTTTCTTAACACAAAAATCGGCCCCAAGATTAAATTTCTCGGTAGCAGCACACATCATTCTGTAGGTCCAGAAATCGGTGCGTCCCGGTCCCATAATGATCTGGTCAAAAATGAAATCGTAAAATGAGAATGCAAGTATTGTAAAGGTAACAATGGCAATAGAAGCCCGAATCAGATGCCCCCTGAGGACATCCAGATGATCAAAAAAAGACATCTCGGCTTCAATAGTTTTACCTTTTTCTTTGATAGCCTTTACCAGGTCAGTACGTTCCTCACTCATAATTTTAAAACAAAAATACCATTCTGTTTAATTTTAGAATGGTATTCAGTGGATATTTAATAAGCATCACTTCTATTGTGACATTCAGTATCAAAATAAGATAGTTTATTATGTTTCAACGGCATAAAAATATCTGGCTATTCACTCAGGTCAAAGCTCTCCATAAATTTGGTAGTAAAATTACCAGCACGGAAATTTGGATCCTTCATCAGTCTTAAGTGAAAAGGGATTGTTGTTTTCACTCCTTCGATAACAAATTCACTCAATGAACGCTCCATGGTACAAATCGCTTCTTCGCGTGTTTGTGCAACACATATTAGTTTAGCAATCATAGAATCATAATTCGGTGGAATCTGATAGCCAGCATATACATGTGTATCAACCCTCACGCCATGACCACCTGGTGAATGGAAATTGGTAATCAGTCCGGGAGATGGTCTGAAATTATTAAAGGGATCTTCAGCATTGATGCGGCATTCGATCGCATGCATCTCAGGGATATAATTTTTTCCGGAGATTGGAATGCCCGAAGCTACTTTTATCTGTTCTTTGATCAGGTCGAAGTTGATAACCTCTTCAGTTACAGGATGTTCTACCTGTATACGGGTATTCATTTCCATAAAGTAGAAGTTGCGGTGTTTATCGACCAGAAATTCTACAGTACCTGCCCCTTCATAATTTACAGCCATGGCTCCTTTAATGGCAGCTTCACCCATTTTTTCACGTAACTCAGGTGTCATGAAAGGCGATGGAGATTCCTCCACCAGTTTCTGATGCCTGCGTTGAATGGAGCAATCACGTTCTGAAAGATGACATACTTTTCCATACTGATCTCCAATTACCTGAATTTCGATATGACGCGGATCTTCGACATATTTCTCAAGATATAACCCGTCATTACCAAATGCTGCAGCTGATTCCTGGCGTGCAGAATCCCATGCAGGCTCAAATTCAGCATCATTCCACACAATACGCATTCCGCGACCACCACCGCCGGCTGTAGCTTTAAGGATAACAGGATAACCTATTTCATTTGCAATTTTAATTCCTTCCTTAACATCGGTTAACAAACCTTCAGAACCCGGAATAGTAGGAACACCGGCTTTCTTCATGGTTTCTTTAGCCGATGCCTTATCACCCATGCCATTGATCTGTTCGGCTGTGGCCCCGATAAATTTAATACCATATTCATGGCAGATTGCTGAAAATTTCGCATTCTCAGACAAAAAACCATATCCGGGATGGATAGCATCTGCATTCGTTAATTCTGCTGCAGATATGATATTCGGAATATTTAAATAGGAGTCTTTACTTGCAGGCGGGCCAATACAAACTGCTTCATCGGCAAACCGTACATGTAAACTATGGCGGTCGGCAGTTGAATAAACAGCTACGGTTTTCACGCCCATTTCCTTACAGGTACGGATAATCCGAAGAGCTATTTCACCACGATTTGCAATTAGTATTTTTTTAAACATGCTTTCTTAATTTGGGAATTTGAAAATTTGATGAATTGGAAATGAAGATTAACGATGTAACCTTCAAATCTTCAAATTGTTAATCTTCAAATCAGATAGGTTCCACCAAAAATAATGGCTGATCGTACTCTACTGGACTCGCGTTATCCACAAGCACTTTTACGATACGACCTGAGACTTCAGACTCGATTTCGTTGAAAAGTTTCATTGCTTCAATGATACAAACGATTTGTCCGGCCTTAATCTCATCTCCAACATTTACAAAAAGTGGCTTATCCGGACTTGAGGACCTGTAAAAAGTTCCGATCATTGGAGATTTGACAGTTATGTAGTTTGCATTTTCATCCTTTGCAGGAGCAGCAGCAGGCTTAGTTTCTGCAGGAGCTGCGGGCGCTGCAACAATTGCCGGAGTAGAAGTAGCCTGAATTTGCTGTGCAGCCTGTACCTGATAGGTAGGTGGCTGATTGGTTTTTATGGTAATTTTAAAATCTTCCTGCTCAATAGAAACTTCATTTACCCCAGATCTGGAAACAAATTTAATAAGTTCCTGAATTTGTTTAATATCCATTTTGTTTAGTTTATGTGGACGATTTTAACCTAAAATTATAATAAAAATATTAAGAAACGATTTTGATTTATTTTTTAATAAGCCCATTTCAAATATAATGAACCCCAGGTGAACCCACCTCCAAATGCAGCCAGAATCAGATTATCACCTTTTTTGAGCTTACTTTCCCATTCCCATAAGCACAACGGGATGGTTCCGTTAGTTGTATTGCCGTATTTTTCGATATTGATCATTACTTTTTCCGGATCAATACCACAGCGACTGCTTGTAGCATCAATGATTCGCTTATTGGCCTGATGTGGAACCAGCCAGTCAACGTCATCAGAACTAAGGTCATTTTTTTCCATGATCTCAGCCGCTACATCGGCCATATTCGTCACGGCAAATTTGAAAACTGCTTGTCCTTCCTGATGCAGGAAGTGCTCATCATTATCAACCGTTTCGTGACTTGCAGGTCTTAATGAACCTCCTGCTTTCTGACATAAATAAGGGCCTCCGGATCCATCACTCTTAAGTATAGAGTCAATGACTCCAAAACCTTCTGTATTGGGCTCAAGTAAAACAGCCCCGCAGCCATCGCCAAAAATGATACAACTTTTACGGTCTTTATAGTTGATGATAGATGACATTTTATCACCTCCTACAACCAAAACTTTCTGATGTTTGCCAGTTTCAATGAACTGGGAACCTGTCGCCAGTCCGTATAGAAAACCTGAACATGCAGCATTAAGATCATAACCCCAGGCATTAACCGCACCAATTTTGTGGGCAAGGATATTTGCTGAGGCCGGAAATACCATATCAGGAGTTGTAGTACAAAAAATAATGAGGTCGATTTCCGCTGCACTGATCCCTCGCTTTTGAAGCAAGCCATTAACAGCGTTGGTAGCCATATCTGAAGTTCCCAGATTTCCTTTCAGGATGCGGCGTTCTTTAATGCCTGTACGGCTGGTAATCCATTCATCATTGGTTTCAACCATCCCTTCAAGTTCCTTGTTGGTAAGAATGTACTCGGGAACGAAAGCATTAACGGCTGTTATAGCAGCATGAACTTTAGACATGATAAATTGGAAATAATTATTTAAAAGCTTCTTTGATCTTATCTACGAACTGACTTTCGATCATGGTTCGGGATAATAGTACCATATTTTTAATTGCTTCCGGACTAGAGATGCCGTGGCCAATCAGAACAGGCGCATTTACTCCCAAAATAGGGCTGCCTCCATATTGTTCATAATTGAAACGGTCAAAGAATTCATCCTTAAATCCTTTTTTGAGTGTAAGAATATAAAAGGTTTCGGCTAATTTCAACATTACATTTCCTGTAAACCCATCGCAGACAATAACATCTGCTTTGTCGTTGAACAGATCCCGGCCTTCAATATTACCTATGAAATTGATATCAGATTTTTGAAGGAGAGGGAATGTGGATTGGGTAAGAACATTTCCTTTTTCTTCCTCCTCACCCAGATTCATCAATCCTACTTTTGGATTTTGAATATGGTATACATGTTCTGCATATAAGCTGCCTAACAAACCAAACTGAGCCAAAACTTCAGGTTTACAATCGGCATTTGCACCTACATCCAGCATAATTCCGAAGCCGGATTTTAATTTAGGCACATTGGTTGCAACGGCGGGACGAATAACTCCAGGAACTGGCTTCACGCTAAAGATAGCTCCCACTAACATCGCCCCGGTGTTTCCAGCCGATGAAAAGGAATTTATTTTGCCTTCTTTGAGATATTGAAATCCCAGGCTGATACTTGAGTTAGGCTTCTGTAGTACAGATTTTGTTCCGTGTTCTCCCATACCGATCACTTCGGTGGTATGAACAAATTCGAAAACATCAGGATCAATACCGGCTTCTTTTATAAAAGGCAAAGCCTGATCTTTATCTCCGAAAAGAACTAATTTTTGTTCTGCCGATAAGGCTTTTTGAGCTTCTATTGCACCCAAAACTGCTGCTTTGGGAGCAAAATCTCCACCCATTATATCTAAGCCAATCTTCATATCAGAATGGTAACTTAGGCAATAGAGGTATTTTCAATTACCATTTTTCCGTTGTAATACAAGTTTCCGTCAACTGTATATGCACGGTGAGGTAAATGTACTGCACCAGTAGTCTGGCAGGTAGTTAAACCCGGCGCAACTGCTTTATAGTGAGTTCTTCTTTTATCTCTTCTTGATTTGGATATTTTCCGTTTTGGATGTGCCATTTGTTCCTATGTATTAATTTATTACTTTTTTATTTTCTTTAATGCTTCCCATCTTGGGTCGGCAATTTCTTCTTCAACTTCTTTTGGCCCCGGAGCCAGTTGTTGCAGCTTGGTGATCATTTCACTATCGCACCATTCAGTATTTCCTTCATCAGCACAACGACTAATATATGGTACTGCAAGATTGATAAATTCATAGATCAGTGTCGCGACATTGATCTCAGTTTCATTTCTTTTCAAAACGATAATCTCTTCGGTATCATCCTCAAGATCTTCGTTTCCATTCAATTTGACAATTTGCCTTTCCTTAATTTCAACAGAATAAGGGTAATCAGCAAGGCAAACATCACATCCCAGTTTCATCTCTCCTGAAATATGGAAATGCAGGATCATCATTGTTTCCTGCTTATCCAGCTCAAGTTCTACCTTAAGATTTCCGCTCTTAACCAGCGAGTGTTCAAACTCACTGAAAAATGCATCATTCACTTCGAATTCAAAATCATGAACTCCAAGTTTTAATCCGGTAAACGGAATGCTATATAGCTGTAAAGATTTCAAAGCACGCCAATTGAGCCTGCAAATTTAGGAAAATTTATTTAGTTGCTAACAGTTTTTTAAAAATGAGATGATGAGGCCACCTAAAAGCTTCGCTTTTATCGTTCTGAGGACCTTTTAATCCCTGTCTTTTGAAAATTTACTCAGTTTCAATGGGTTTGAGCTGAGTTCGGAACTTTCTTTTCTGCTCTTAACAATTTTGATTGCAGTGAATAATGCCTCTCTGAATGAACTTGCTGATGCTTGATTTTTACCTGCAATATCATATCCGGTACCATGATCCGGAGAAGTCCTGACCACAGGTAAGCCTGCAGTGAAATTTACCCCACTATGAAATGCGATCTGTTTGAAAGGAATTAAACCCTGATCATGATACATCGCCAGTACAGCATCAAATTGAGAATAGGTGTGTGCGGCAAAAAAACCATCTGCTGCATAGGGGCCAAAAGCAAAGATTCCCTGGGCATTGGCTTCTGTGACCGCCGGGATGATAATCTCCTGCTCCTCTTTCCCAATAAGACCCATATCACCTGCATGCGGATTCAATCCTAAAACAGCAATTTTTGGTTTTTGAATCCAAAAATCCTTCTTCAGGCTTTGGTTCATCAATGTCAGCTTTGAAAGAATCTTTTCTTTGCTGATTTTTTCCGGAACTTCAGTCACCGGAATATGTCCGGTGACTACGCCTACACGGATATCTTCGCTCACCAGAAACATCAGTGAGTCTTCAGCTTTGGTTTTTGCCTGGATATATTCAGTATGACCGGCAAACTGAAAATCATCGCTTTGAATGTTATGCTTATTGATTGGTGCTGTAACCAGGGCATCTGTTTTGCCCGCTATGAGATCATCTAATGCTCTTTCAAGGGATATAAATGCATATTTTCCTCCTGTAGGAGTACTGGTGCCCAATTCGATACGTACATCCTCTTCCCAGCAGTTAATCATATTGGCACGTTTGTTATGCGCTTCTTCCGGACTGTTGATGACATTGAAATTGAACTCATTAAGGTCCATAGTTTTGCGATGGAAGGATGCGACTTTTGTATGACCATATACAATGGGAGTACAATAGTCCATGATTTTACTATCCATCAGGGTTTTAATAATCACTTCCAGACCGATACCGTTTACATCTCCTATAGAAATTCCAATTTTAATTTTATCACTCATTCCTGCTTGCCCGTTTATGAAAATAATTAACGCAAAATAAAGACTTTAATCCCAAACTGCAATTAAGTTATAAGTTGTAGGTTATAAGTTTTATTAAGGAGTAAGAAATTGAGAATGGAGAGTGGAGAATTGAGAGTTTGAAAAAATTGAGAATTGATAGTTGACAAAGAAAGGAATTCCCATTTTAATAAACTGTCAAAATAGTTTTGTGTAATATATTTTAAGTTATGAATCATCAGTATTAATGGAGAAAAATTTTCCGTAAGACTACGATCTCCATTGACAAATAGACAAATCAACTCATCGACAAATCCATTTGCTAACCCGATAGCTATCGGGTTGCTCATTTCCTCAATTTGCTCATTCCTCTAACCTCTTTTTTCCGTAATTTGCGCCAAATGCAGTGGATATGAGTTTAGTAAAAGCAAAGAAGCATCTCGGACAACATTTTTTAACCGACAAAAATATCGCAGAGAAGATTGTAAACAGTCTTCAGGCTACCAACCAGTATAAGCAGGTTCTGGAGGTGGGTCCGGGAATGGGGATACTTTCCGATTTTTTGCTTGCTAAGAAGGATTTTGAAACTTATTTGATTGATATTGATACCGAATCTTATGAATTTCTGAAGAAAAAGTATCCAAATCTTGGAGAGCGATTAATAAACGGAGATTTTCTCGAGCGCGATTTTGCATCAGTATTTCCATCGAAATTCGGAATCATTGGTAATTTCCCCTACAATATTTCGTCTCAAATACTCTTCAAAGTGCTCGATAACCGAAATCAGGTAGTTGAACTGGTTGGAATGTTTCAAAAGGAGGTGGCAGAGCGATGTGCAGAGAAGCCCGGAAGCAAAGAGTACGGTATTTTAAGTGTATTTCTGCAGGCATATTATAAGGTCGAATACCTGTTTTCTGTTAAGCCTGGAGTATTTAACCCTCCGCCTAAAGTTACTTCAGCAGTCATACGACTTACCCGAAACGATGTTGAAAAGCTGAATTGTGATGAAAAGTTGTTCTGGCAGGTTGTAAAAGCGGGTTTTAATCAGCGCCGAAAAACACTAAGAAACGCATTGTCATCACTATTAAGTAAGGAAAGCATGACAGATGATCCAATGTTCGAGCTTCGTGCGGAGCGTTTGAGTGTAGATGATTTTGTTAAAATGACGAACCTGATTACTAAGTCAAGAATTATTGCAGAATGAACAAAAGAATTCTGATTGCCGACCATTTGCATCCTGCCTTTAAAATTGAGGTAGAAAAGCTGGGCTATATTTGCGATGATCTGCCATTAATCAGCAGAAAGGAAACCCTTGAGGTTCTGAAAAACTATGCTGGAATAGCGATTCGCACAAAGTTTCAGATTGACAAGGAAATTATTGATGCAGGATTTGATCTGAAGTTTATTGCCCGGGCCGGAGCAGGAATGGATAATGTGGATGAGGAGTATGCCAGATCAAAAAAAATATTCTGTATCAATGCACCGGAAGGGAACCGGGATGCGGTGGCCGAACATGTGATTGGAATGTTGCTTTCACTGCTCAATAATTTAAGAAAAGCGGATAGCGAAGTGCGAAACGGTATCTGGGACAGGGAGGGTAATAGGGGATGGGAACTGAAGGGCAGAACTATTGCAATTATAGGATATGGAAATACCGGGCAAATGCTTGCCCGCAAACTTTCAGGTTTTGAAGTAAAGGTGCTCGCCTATGATAAGTATAAAACGGGCTTTTCAGACCAATATGCTACAGAAGTGAGTATGGAACAAGTCGTAAAAGAGGCTGATATTTTGAGTTTTCATATTCCCCTCACCTTCGAAACGAAGCAGCTCCTTAACGAGGAATATCTTTTTCATTTCAAAAAGCCAATCATTTTCCTGAATGCTTCAAGAGGTGAGGTGGTTAATACACAAGCTGTTTTGAATGGTATTCGAAACGGTAAAATAATTGCCGCCGGATTGGATGTGCTTGAAGTTGAAAAATTTCCGGCTTTAGAGGAACAGGAATGGTATAACGAATTGAGGGATTCCCCGAAAGTAATATTAAGTCCGCATGTAGCAGGCTGGACCCATGAATCTTACAGAAAGATTTCTGAAGTACTTGCCCAAAAACTCAATCATATTCTTTTGTAGATTGATAATGAAGTGCTTATAGCATATCCTAATACTTCCTTCTTCATTTCATCGTAGAAATTTGGAAATCTAAAATCAAAAATATTATCTTCGTGTTAATACGAGCAAGACTATATTGGCTTATGCCGACATAGTCTTGTTTGTTTTTAAGAGTTTATCATAAAATGTGTGAGATATGACGGAAGTAACTTATTATACCCGGGAAGGATTAGAAAAACTTAAAGAAGAGCTTCATTTATTGAAAACTGAAGGTCGTTCACAAATTTCAAAAGCAATAGCAGAGGCCAGAGATAAAGGCGATCTGTCTGAGAATGCCGAATATGATGCGGCCAAAGAAGCGCAGGGTCATCATGAATCTAAAATTTCAAAGCTGACTAATGTTTTGGCTAATGCCCGTTTAATTGATGAATCGAAGCTGGATTCATCGAAAGTCCTCGCATTATCTATTGTAAAGATTAAAAATATCAATAATGGAGCAACAATGACATACCAGCTGGTTTCGGAATCAGAAGCTGATTTGAAAACAGGTAAAATATCTGTGAAGTCTCCTATCGCGCAGGGTTTATTAGGTAAATCTGTAGGCGACAAAGCTGAAATAGCTGTTCCGGCAGGTAAAATTGAGTTCGAGATCATTGAAATTAGCAGATAATATTAATACCTGATCCGTTTATAAATCAAATCATATGGAATCTATCTTCTCAAAAATAGTAGCCGGTGATATTCCTTCACATAAGGTTGCTGAGACATTGGAATATCTTGCATTTCTGGATGTAAATCCGCTAACAGAAGGCCATGTGCTGGTTATTCCTAAAAAGGAGGTTGATTATATATTTGACCTGGACAGTGAAACTTATGTAGGACTGATGATGTTTGCTCAGATTGTGGCAGCGGCTTTAAAAAAAGCCATACCATGTAAGCGGATAGGAGTTTCTGTAATCGGTCTGGAAGTTCCTCATACACATATTCATCTTATTCCGATTAACAGCATGGACGACATGAATTTTAGTCGTCCAAAACTGAGCTTTAGTGATGAAGAACTGACGGCAATAGCAGAGAAAATTAAAGGGCAGCTTTAATATTCTTTATTTAATCCGTTTTTGATTGTCCTTCGCGAAAGCATCCCAGCCGGAATAGTTTTTTTTGCTTCCGGCGCTGCTTATTTTCTGGAAGGAATGACACACTGCAACTGCCAAACCATCGGTGGCATCCAGAAATTCGGGAGTTTCAGTGAATTTCAAAAGGGTTTTGAGCATTGCAGCCACCTGTTCTTTGGAGGAATTACCGTTACCGGTGATTGACTGTTTGATTTTTCGTGGAGAATATTCGAAAATGGGAAGACTACGTGATAATGCCGCAGCCATCGCCACACCCTGTGCCCGACCTAGTTTCAGCATCACCTGAATATTTTTGCCATAGAAAGGAGCCTCTATTGCGAGGCAATCAGGCTGGTATTGCTCAATCAATAGAACGGTTTTTTCAAAAATATGTTTAAGTTTCAAAGGATGATCGTCAAGGTGCTGGAGTTTTACTACACCCATACAGATCAAATCAACAGAATTTTTTACCTCCTTGACTATTCCATAACCCATAACACTGGTTCCCGGGTCAATTCCAAGGATTATCCGCTCGGTTGATTTTTCTTTTAGCATGCTCTGCAATATTAAGAATTTACCCGCTTCATAATGTTTTTAAGCCAGTGGAATTTTAAATTTTAAATTCAAAGAAGCTTTTGCTTAACATTGCATAAATAAAATATTTTGAACAGCAGTACTAAAAAACTCCTGAGCATTTGCATTAAGATCACCATTTTAGGTCTGGCATCTTGGTATATTTATAGCAGGCTTAGTAATAATACTAGTATCAGCAATTTCAGAATTCTGATCAACAAGCTTGATCCGGAAAGTGTTTGGATAGTTATGTCCAGCATTTTTCTGTTGATGTTCCTGAACTGGTATGTAGAGGCATTGAAATGGAAATACCTTGTTCAGAAAATAGAAATAATAAGTACCTGGAAGGCGGTCGAATCAGTTTTTTGCGGATTAACATGGGCAGTTTTTACTCCAAACCGGATCGGAGAATACGGGGGAAGAGTCTTTTTTCTGTCTCGAAATAAGCGAATAAAAGGCGCCATTGCCATGACTGTTGGGGCCTTTGGTCAATTGGTGCTGATCAATGTGTTAGGGTCACTGGCACTTAGCTGGTTTATTTTTCGTTTTATGGGTCTCAATCCTCTCATGAATTTAAGTATATCCATATTGGCCCTTGTTTTCAGTGGATTTTTTCTGCTTTTCTTTTTCAATATTCATTGGATAAATGGTCTCTTGTCAAAAATAAAGTTCTTGAAACCTTATAAGCGCTTTTTTATTATTTTTTCAAAATTTAAGTTGTCAGAGCTCTTGCATATCTTGATGTATAGCATGTCACGTATTCTGATATTTAGCACACAATATTTTCTGATCATTCATTTTCTGATCCCTGAAATAGATCCGCTTGATATGGTTTTGATTCTTTTTATCTTTTACTTCATTCAATCTTCAATGCCCTCTCTAGATCTTCTTGATATAGGTTTGAGGGCCACAACCGCAGCTTACTTTTTTTCTTTTGTAACCGATCATGAAATTGCGGTGATGGCAGCAGTTGCAAGTATTTGGCTGATAAATTTAATTATTCCGGCTATTTTAGGGTCCGTTTTCGTTTTAAAACTCAATTTCTTTGGTAGTCCTCGTAATTAGTATCATTTCAATTTCTCTGTCTCTTGCCTATTTGGGCATGGTTTTATTTCTGCGTAGAGGTTGGGAGGCTGTGGAAACCTTTAATCTGAAAAGTACAAGGTTTAAAACTTCCGTTAGTATTCTGATTGCAGCCAGAAATGAGGAAGATAAAATTTTCAATACTATTAATGATATTCTTGCTCAGGATTATCCTCCTGATTTAATGGAATTGATTGTGGTTGATGATCACTCGACCGACCGGACATCTCAAATAGTTCTATCTTTTGCAGAAAGGGGTGTAAAACTGATTGTTTTGAATGAAAATGAACCATTAAATTCATATAAAAAGAAGGCAATAACCGAGGCAATTAAGCTCTCTGATTCAGAACTTATCATTACAACTGATGCAGATTGCAGAATGTCATCGGCATGGCTTAAAACTATTATTGGCTTTTATGAATCAGGTGATTACAAAATGATCTCCTCACCGGTAATCTATTTTGAAGAAAAAAGCAAATTCGAAGAAATGCAAACCCTTGACTTTTTATTTCTCTCGGGTTTGGGAGCTGCAGGAATAGGGAATAAAATGCCTTCAACATGTAGCGGAGCTAATCTCGCCTACCAGAGAGAAGTGTTTTATGAGCTAAAAGGATTTCAGGGTATTGATGAGCTGGCCTCAGGTGATGATGAACTATTTCTTCATAAAGTTGCATCGGTTTATCCTGATGGCATTGGGTTTTGTAAATCAAGGGATGCAATAGTTTTTACACACGCAAAATCAGACCTGAAGGAATTTATCCAGCAAAGAAAACGCTGGGCGTCAAAAAGCACCAAATATAAAAACAAGACAATTGTTGTGATCGGGGTATCAGTTTGGATTTTCAATTTCATGATATTTCTAAGTTCAGTTATGGGGTTTTTCAATCCTTATTTCTGGTATTTGGGTTTAATGTGCATAAGCATAAAGGCTTTGGCAGAAATGTCATTATTGATTCCCTTATGCAGTTTTGCCAATAGAAGTAAATTACTATGGTATGTCCCTATACTTACAGTGCTCCATATGTTTTATCTGATGTATATTGGGATTGCCGGAAACTCTGGTAAATACAATTGGAAGGGTAGGATGGTGCGGTAGTATTGAGAATTGAGACCCGATAGCTATCGGGTTGAGAATTGAGAATTATCCTTTAGTTCTGAAACATCTTATAAAAAGCGTCATCAAATTAAGCTGTTTCGTATAAATGAATTTTAAGACGAACCACTGTATCACAGCTACCTGATCAAGACAAGCCAAAAGGCTCTTCAAGCATTGGGATGGCAGAGAATGGATAGGAACAAATCTCCTGAAAAAAAAGACACCGGCACATTTCAGCAAGTTCTCCGTTTAACCTTCAGGATGATTCATAATTGTATGTTTAGATTAATTCATTAATTTTAAATCCGCAGTCCTCAAAAGTTTAGTCTTGCAAAGAAAACTACTACCAGCAGTAAATGACGAAAGCGAGTTAATTCAACTCTTGCTAAAGCGTCAGGCTGAATTGAACTCTTTACTTGAAATTACACAGGCAATTAATATAAACAGTCCTTCCTCTGTTTTATTTGAGATGCTCGAGGTAATTCTTAATGTCCACTTAAAGATTGGGCAGATTCGTCTCCTGATTAAGGAGGGTGAACATTTTTACTGTGCTACACGATTTGGCGGTGAATTTGAAAATGCAAAAACATTACAGCAAACTTACCAGGCCCTCGTTGATTTCAGAAGTATTACTTCTTTGAAGTCTTACGATGATCCTTTGTTAAATAAATACGAATACTTTGTTCCTGTTGTTCACAATCAGGAGCTTTTGGCTTTTGTTTTGATTGGAAATTTTGATTCCAGACAGAATCTGCTTAGCAGTGATCTTAATTTCATTCAGACGCTGATCAATGTGATTGTTGTTGCCCTTGAAAATAAGAAACTCCTGAAAGAAAGGGTAGGCAGGGAACGTTTACAGCGTGATATGGAGCTGGCTGTTGAGGTTCAGGGTATGCTTATACCCAGGCGATTACCTAAATCGGGTGCTGTAGAGGTTGGTGCTACTTATCTTCCAAATGAGAATATTGGCGGCGACTATTTTGATTTCATTAAGTTGGGTGAACATGAGTATCTCTGGTGTATTGCAGATGCTTCAGGAAAGGGGGTTTCAGCAGCATTGCTGATGGCAAATTTACAGGCCAGCTTAAGAGCATGGGCTTCAGTAGAGCGGAATCTTGTGAAGCTGACCGCGCGTTTGAATGAGATCGTTTATTCAAATACAAACGGGGAACGCTTCGTGACCTTATTTCTGGGTCTTTATAATGAGCAAACAAAGGAACTACAGTATGTTAATGCTGGACATAACCCTTCGGTTCTGGTAATGGATGGGAAAGTAAAATTTTTAAAGGAGGGCACCACAATCATTGGTGCTTTTGATATCCTACCGGTAATAAATCTGGGCAGGGAAATCCTGACTCCGCAAAGTATAGTTTTTAATTATACGGATGGTCTGGTTGAAAGCCCGAATGAAGAAGTGTACATTTCTGATCAGGAACTTGTCTCACATTTACTGGAAAGCTTTCATCTTGAGGTTGATACCCTGAATGAAAACATTTTAAGGAGTATTCAAAACCTAAATCATGCAAAGATGAATTCAGATGATATTACCCTTCTAACCATCAGGGTATCCTAGTGATTTCATTCTAAACTTACAATATGCTTTTACCCTACTTTCAGGATGAACAAATTGAAGCGGGTTGTGATGAGGCGGGACGCGGATGCCTTGCCGGTCCGGTTTTTGCCGCCGCCGTAATTTTACCTGAAAATTTTTCGCATCCTCTGCTTAACGATTCAAAGAAATTAAATGAAAAAAGTCGTTTTCAACTACGCGATATGGTTGAGCGCGAAGCATTGGCCTTTGCCGTAGCGTCGGTAGATCATGAAGAAATAGACAGGATCAATATATTGAATGCTTCAATCAAAGCAATGCACCTTGCACTTGGGCAACTTAGTATTCGCCCTGGTTTCATTATTATTGATGGAAACCGATTTAAGCCCTTTGGGAATTTAAATTATCAGTGTATCATAAAAGGGGACAGTAAGTATTATTCTATCGCAGCAGCTTCAATTCTTGCAAAAACCTACCGGGATGAATATATGCTAAATCTGGCAGCAGAATATCCGCAATATGACTGGCAAAGCAATAAAGGTTATCCAACTATTAAGCATAGGAATGCTGTTATTGCTCATGGACTTTCTCCTTTTCATCGCAAAACCTTCCGCGTCAGTGATCCCCAGCTTACACTTGACTTATTTTCTGAACAGAATTGATAATCATGAAATTATCGCATAGCTTTTAATCGTTTTTAATTACTTTTGGCGCAATCAATAATACCCCCCTTAAGAATGAAAAGTGTTGCTTTAAATGATACTCATATCGCACTTGGTGCTAAAATGGTGCCTTTTGCCGGATTTAATATGCCTGTTCAATACAGTGGCATTAACATCGAACACGAAACGGTCAGAAATGGCGTCGGAGTATTTGATGTGAGCCATATGGGTGAATTTATCCTTAAAGGTGAGGGAGCCCTGGATCTTATCCAAAGTGTATGTTCAAATGATGCTTCTGTGCTTTTTGACGGGAAAGTTCAGTACTCCTGCCTTCCAAATGAGAAGGGTGGAATAGTTGACGATTTACTGGTCTATCGCATAGATGAAAAAACCTATATGCTGGTTGTAAACGCTTCAAATATTGATAAGGATTGGGATTGGATCTCAAAATACAACAAAGGAGCTGTAGAGATGAAGAATATTTCAGATCAGACTTCATTACTGGCTGTTCAGGGTCCTAAAGCTACTGAGGCATTGCAAAGTTTAACTGATGTTAATCTTGCTGAGATGGATTATTATACCTTTAAAAAAGGCGTGTTTGCGGGAATTGAAAATGTTTTGATATCAGCTACGGGATATACAGGTGCCGGGGGTTTTGAATTATATTTTGATAAAAAAGATTCTGAACATATATGGAATGAGGTTTTCAGAGCAGGCGGGCATTTGGGAATAAAACCAATCGGACTTGCAGCAAGGGATACTCTCCGCCTGGAGATGGGTTTCTGCCTTTATGGGAATGATATTGACGATTCAACATCTCCGATTGAAGCCGGTCTTGGTTGGATCACTAAATTCACAAAACGTTTTGTCAATTCAGAATATCTTGCGGCTCAGAAGGAAAATGGAGTTGAGCGTAAGCTGGTTGGATTTGAAATGATTGAAAGAGGTATTCCACGTCATGATTATGAAATCGTGGATTCTTCAGGCGATGTGATTGGTAAAGTAACTTCAGGTACACAATCACCAAGCTTGCAAAAGGGCATAGGTATGGGTTATGTTAAAACATCCTTTGCAAAGCTGGGTACAGAAATTTATATAAAGATCAGAGATAATAAAGTCCTAGCAAGGGTAGTTAAAATGCCTTTTAAATAATAATCAGTCCTTTCTAAAGAATGCAAAAACGTAACCTCGAAGTTTGTCTCACCCCTGCCTTGCTTCACCTTCATGATTTCACAAACAGTATTGTTGTAGTAATTGATATTTTCAGGGCGACTTCTTCGATATGTTATGGTATTGAAAATGGGGCAGAATCAATCATCCCGGTCGCGACGATAGAGGCATGTGAATCTTACAGACATACCGAATACCTGCTTGCTGCAGAGCGTAATGGGGAGGTAGTTGATGGTTTCGATTTTGGCAATTCACCTTTTTCATATACAGAGGATAAGGTAGGCGGTAAAACAATAGTATTGACTACAACTAATGGTACACATGCCATTAACATGTCGCGGGGTGCCCATAAAATTGTGATAGGTTCCTTTTTAAACCTGGCCTCACTTTGCGACTGGCTAAAAACGCAGCCTCATGATGTCCTCCTATTATGTTCAGGATGGAAGGATAAGGTTAATCTGGAAGACACTTTATTTGCGGGGGGAGTAGTTCATTACCTCAGGGAGGAGAATTATTCTTTAGATGATGCGGGTATTGCTTCCGAAGACCTGTATATTTTGGCAAAGGATGATCTGAATACCTATCTGAAGAAAACTTCTCATAGTGAGCGGTTGAAGAAACTAGGTATAGAAGAAGATATAAAATTTTGCCTCAACCTGAATATCACCAAAGGGATACCGGTTCTGGATGGTGAGCGATTGGTTAAAATGCTTATATAAAAGGCTGACAGGGTTTTGAACCTTGTAAACCCTGTCAGCTTTCTAAAAGCTGACAGGGTTACTCAAAAAGCTGACAGGGTTACTCAAAAAGCTGACAAGGTTACTTCAACTTCTCATTATTCTTATGCCTGTCGGCATCCCTGATATTTTTCTTCTCCATATTTTTCCCGAGTGCTTCGGTCAGATTTACACCTGTTTGGTTGGCAAGGCAGATCAGAACAAATAGAACATCAGCCAGCTCATCCCCCAGATCATGCCCTTCATCTGATTTCTTGAAAGATTGTTCTCCATATTTTCTGGCCATGATGCGGGCTACTTCACCAACTTCCTCCATCAGGATAGCGGTATTGGTTAGTTCATTAAAATAGCGAACCCCGGTCGTTTTGATCCATTGGTCAACGTTTTCCTGTGCTTCCTGTATAGTCATCAGAATTATTTTTTATCTTATTCTCTTGATTTGGTATCCATTATGATAGTTACCGGGCCATCATTCACCAGACTGATCTGCATATCTGCACCGAAAACACCGGTCTGGATTTTTGTCCCTGTGAGCCGGGACAACTCAACGATCATTTTTTCATATAATGGAATTGCATAATCCGGCTTTGCTGAACGCGTAAATCCGGGGCGATTCCCTTTTTTTGTAGAGGCAAACAGAGTAAACTGACTGATGAGCAAAATATTGCCCTGAACATCAGTCAATGCTTTATTCATCAGGCCATTCTCATCCGAAAATATCCTCATGTTACTAATCTTCTGCGCCAGCCAGCTGAGATCTTCATCAGTATCACTATCTTCAATGCCCAGCAGAATCATAAAGCCCAAACCAATTTCTCCACTGATCTTTCCATCTATACTACATGACGCCTTGCTGACCCGCTGAATTATTGCTCTCATATTATGCTCTTGTGTCGTTATTGTTGTAAATACTTAAATAGCTATCGTATCTGGATGGTTCGAGTTTGCCATCCTCCAGGGCCTCTAAAACTGCACATCCCGGCTCATTGATATGTCTGCAATTATTAAAGCGGCAATCATCCATCAGCCTCCTGATCTCCGGAAATAAACGGCCCAGTTCCTGCTTCTCAATATCGAAAACACCGAGTTCACGTATCCCTGGAGTATCGATCAGATATCCGCCGAAAGGCAGCT